>DATMEP010000063.1:0-3015 GCA_035556755.1 Solirubrobacterales bacterium | reverse complement strand
GACGCCGCCAACGAACGCGGTGCAGACGTCGGTTCCGCCTGAGGTCGAGAAGAGCCAGGTGTCGCGCCCGACGTGCTCGTAGACCCACTCGAAGCCCTCGGGCGAGAGGGGCGAGCCGGTGGAGCCGACCGAGCGCAGGCGCGAGAGATCGCGGCCCTTGCTCGGCTCGACCTCGGCCTTCATGCAGGCGGCGATGTAGCTGGCGCTGGTGCCGAAGCAGGTGGTGCCGGTCCGCTCGGCGAGGTCCCAGAGGATCCCCATGTCGGGCTGGCCGGGGCTGCCGTCATAGAGCACGATCGCCGCTTTGGTTAGCAGGCCGGAGACGATGAAGTTCCACATCATCCAGCCGGTCGTCGTGAACCAGAAGAGGCGGTCGCCCGGGTGCGCGTCGACGTGGAGGTGGAGCTTCTTTAGGTGCTCGAGCAGGATGCCGCCTTGTCCCTGGACGATCGCCTTCGGCAGGCCAGTGGTGCCGGAGGAGTAGAGGACCCAAAGCGGGTGCTCGAAGGGGACCCGCTCGAACTGGATCTCCGCGCCTTCGCTCGCGGTTAGGAGGTCATCCCAGCGGGTCGCATCGCGGAGGTGGGAGAGGTCGTGGTTCGGGTCGAGGTAAGGCAGAACGACGGTGCGTCGCAGGCTGGGCATCGCCGCTTGCAGCTCGGCGAGGACGTCGCGGCGGTCGAAGTCCTTGCCCCCGTAGCGGTAGCCATCGACCGCGAAGAGGACCTTGGGCTCGATCTGGGCGAAGCGGTCGATCACGCTGGCCGGGCCGAAGTCGGGCGAGCAGCTCGACCAGACCGCGCCGATCGAGGCGCTCGCGAGGAAGGCGACGATCGCCTCGGGGACGTTGGGCAGGTAGGCGACGACGCGGTCGCCGCGCTCGACCCCCAGCGCCCGCAGCCCGGCGGCGACGGCCGCGACCTGGCTGCGCAGCTCGCCCCAGCTCAGCTCGCCCAGCTCGCGCAGCTCGGAGGCGTGCAGGATCGCGATCTCGGCGTCGTCCTTGCCCGCGAAGACGTGCTCGGCGTAGTTGAGGCTGGTGCCGGCGAACCACTCGGCACCGGGCATCTCGCGGCTGCCGAGCACCGCGTCGTAGCGGCCATCGGCCTGCACGCCGAAGAAGTCCCAGATCGACGACCAGAAGCCCTCGAGGTCGTCGACCGACCACTGCCACAGCTCGTGGTAGCCGTCGAAGGACAGGCCGCGCTCGGCCTCCAGCCAGCGCATGTACTCGGTCATCCGGGCGCGCTCGACCAGCTCAGCCGGTGGGTCCCAGAGCTTCTCGGGCGCCCGCTCGGTCACTCGGCCGTCGCGGCGACGCTTGCTCTGTCCTGCTCGCGCTCCAGCTCGTGCGGGTCGTGGCCGCAGACGAGCGTCACCTCGTCGCCGTGGCGCGAGGCGAGCTCGCGCAGGCGGTCGCGGTTCGCCTTGCGGGCCGCGTTGTCGCTGGCGGTCAGGTTCTGGAAGAAGCTCAGCGCCGGCGGGCAGCTGGGCGGCGTCGCCATCTCGCCGTGGTTGAAGTAAGCGTCCCCGCAGTGCAGCAGCCAGCCGTCGCCCGTCTTGACGGCGACCCCGGTGTGGCCCCGCGTGTGGCCGAGCAGCGGCACCAGCAGGATCTCCGCGTCGATCCCGGGCAGGATGCGCAGGCTCTCGAAGCCGAACCACTCGTCGCCACCGTCGCCGTGCGTGACCCAGCGCGGGTCGTGTCGCCAGTGGGCGCCGACGTACCGGGCCTTTTCGCGGAGGGCGGGATGGAGGGCGGCCTCGAGCTCCACGGCGAGCACGTGCACCTCGGCCTCGGGGAAGTCGGGCAGGCCGCCGCTGTGGTCGAGGTCGAGGTGGGTGGTGACGATCTGGCGAACGTCGCCGGCGCCGAAGTCGAGCGCTTCGAGTTGTGCCAGCGCCGTCGTCTCGGCCCGCACCTGCGGGTTCATCAGGTGACGGTAGGCGCCGAGCTGGCCCGGGTTGCGCGCGTCCTCCATCCCGAAACCGGTGTCGACAAGGACCAGACCGTCGCCGGTCTCGATCGCCAGGCAGTGGCAGGCGATCAGTCCCCGCTCCAGCAGGCCGCCCTCGCCGTTGATCAACCGCCTCCCGTGAGGACAGAACGATCCGCAGTTGAGGTGGTGGACCCGCATACCCGCGGGCGGAGTCTAGTGCGACCCCGCATGCCGAGTTCGCGTTTAGTCGCGGATAGCGTTACTAAATGCGAACTCGGCGCCGTCTATCGTTCGCCGGGCGCCGGAGTGGCGGAACTGGCATACGCGATCGGCTCAAAATCGATTGCCCTTGCGGGCTTGTGGGTTCGAATCCCACCTCCGGCATCCTGACGGCGGCGCTAGGCGGGCTGGGGGGCGCCGTTCTCGGGCGGGGCGCCGGCGCCGTAGTCCTCGCCGGAGCCGATCGGGCGCTCCTCCTCGACGTGCCAGTCCTGGCTGAAGCCGTAGAAGCAGGCTGCGATCAGGAGGATCTGGAGCAGGAGGAGGATGAGGACGAGCAGGCCGATGATCGGCACGGGAAGCAGTGCCTCCTCGAAGCCGTCCTTGTTGCGGGCGAACCAGCTGTTGGCGCCGACGGCGCAGAAGATCGCGAGGATCATCGAGAGCGCCGCCGCCACCGGCAGCACGCCGCGGCTCCACTGGATGACGCGGAATCCGAAGAGGAGGTACAGGCCCGCGAAGATCAGGCAGACCAGCCCCATCCCGCCGCCGCCGCTGAGCAGCGACCAGCCGCCGATCGCGATCAGCGCCGCGATCGCCGCCGTCGAGAGCATCAAAAGGGCGACCACGAATTTGGTCGTGACGACCTCCGGTTTTTCCCGATTGGGGTGCCAGAGCTCGTACCCCGGCCTCACCTCTCCTACCGCCATAGCTGTCGATCATAGAATCTAAGAGCGACGAAGCGGCGTTGGCCGCTCGTTAAGCACGTCGCGCGGGCGTGGCGGAATTGGCATACGCGCCAGGTTTAGGTCCTGGTGGGCTTCGGCCCGTGGGGGTTCAAGTCCCTCCGCCCGCA
>DATMEP010000062.1:0-9431 GCA_035556755.1 Solirubrobacterales bacterium | reverse complement strand
ACCCGCAGCTGCGGCGCCGGCGCCGAGGTGGCGGCGCTGATCGGCGAGGAGGCGTTCGAGGACCTCGACGCCCCGGTCCGCCGCCTGACCACGCCGGATGTGCCGATTCCGTTCAGCCCCCCGCTCGAGCAGGCGGTCCTGCCCCAGCTCGACGACATGAAGGAGGCGTGCCGTGAGCTCCTCGCGTACTGAGGCCTCGATCGTCGAGGTCTCGATGCCGCAGATGGGCGTCTCGGTCGCCGAGGGGACGATCGTCGAGTGGCGCAAGCGCCCGGGCGAGTGGGTCGAGGCCGACGAGCCGATCTGCGACGTCAGCACCGACAAGATCGACGTCGAGATCCCCTCCCCGGCCTCGGGGCGCCTCGAGCGGATCCTGGTCGAGCCGGGCGAGACGGTCGCCGTGGGCACGGTGCTCGCGGAACTCGACACCGGCGCAGAGGCCGGCGAGGCACAGGCAGAAGAGCCCCGGCCCGAAGGTCAAGACGCCGAGCCGGCGGCGCCCGAGGTCGACCGCTCGCGGCTCTACTCGCCGGTCGTGCGCAGGATCGCCGAGGAGGAGGGGGTCGACCTCGAGCAGGTCGAGGGCGGCGGCGTCGGCGGCCGGGTGCGCAAGGTGGACCTGATGGCCTTCCTCGAGAACGGCGGCGGGGCGAAGGAGGAGCCGGAGGAGCGGCCGCTGCACACCGAGTCGCCCTACCGTCCCGAGGCGCAGCCGGTCGGCTCGGCGGAGGACCTGACCGGCCCCACCCGGCGCGAGCAGATGTCGCCGATGCGGGCGCAGATCGCGCGCCACATGCTCGACAGCCGCCGCACCTCGGCGCACTGCACGACGATCGTCGAGGTCGACTTCTCGCGCGTCGCCCGTCAGCGCGAGGAGCTGCGCGAGTCGATGGCTCGCCGCGGCGTCAACCTCACCTACCTCGCCTTCGTCGCCCGGGAGGCCGTGGCGGCCCTGGAGCGCCACCCGGCCTTCAACGCCTCGATCGAGGGCGAGGAGATCGTCTACCACGACCAGGTCAACCTCGGCATCGCCGTCGCCCTCGAGAACGGCTTGATCGTCCCCGTGATCCGCCAGGCGCAGCAGCTCAGCCTCGAGGGCCTGGCGGCCGCGATCGGCGACCTGGCGGCCCGCGCACGTGAGAAGCGGCTCAACCCCGACGATGTCCAGGGCGGGACCTTCACGATCACCAACCCGGGCCAGTTCGGGGCCGTGTTGGCGACGCCGATCATCAACCAGCCCCAGGTCGCGATCCTCGACCTCGAGGCGATCGTCAAGCGCGCGGTCGTCGTCGGGTCCGACGGAGACGACTCGATCGCGATCCGCCCGATGTCCTACCTCTGCATGTCCTGGGACCACCGGGCGCTCGACGGCGCCGAGGCGGCCCGGTTCCTCGCCGGGATGAAGGAGACCCTGGAGGAAGGGGGGTCGGAGTGACGGCCCGCGGCTACGAGGACCTTCGCGTCGTCTCCGGGCCGCGCAGCGGCGCCACGATCGCGCTGGCCGTCCACTCCACCGCCCTCGGCCCGGCGCTCGGCGGGGCGCGGATGTGGCACTACGACTCCGCCGGGGACGGCGTCGCGGACGCCCTGCGCCTGGCGCGGGCGATGACCTACAAGGCGGCCGCCGCCGGGCTCGACCTCGGCGGCGGCAAGGGCGTGATCTGCGCCCCGGCGCCTGAGCGGCCCGCCGGCGAGCTGCGCCGGCGCATGCTGCTCGACTTCGGCGACGCCGTCGAGGCGCTCGAGGGGCGCTACGTGACGGCGGAGGACGTGGGCACCGGCGCCGCCGACATGGTCACGATCGCCGAGCGGACCGCCCACGTGGTCGGCCTGCCGGTCGAGCGCGGCGGCCGCGGCGATCCAAGCCCCCTGACCGCGCGGGGGTTGCAGGCGGCGATCGCCGCCTGCCTCGAGCATCGCTTCGGCAACCCGTCGGTGGCCGGAGTCCGGATCGGCGTGATCGGCGTCGGCAGCGTCGGTAGCCGGCTGGCGCGAATGCTCGCCGGCGCCGGCGCGGAGCTCGTGATTTCCGACCTCGACCCCGCGCGCCGGGCGCTCGCCGAGGAGCTCGGGGCCGCGTGGGTCGATCCGGAGGAGGCGATCGCGGCCGATTGCGAGGTGCTCGCCCCCTGCGCCCTCGGCGGCGCGATCGACGCAACCACGCTCGAGCGCCTCCGCTGCCAGATCGTCTGCGGATCCGCCAACAACGTGCTCGCCGACGAGCGCCTGGCGACCACCCTGGTCGCACGCGGCATCCTCTTCGCCCCCGACTTCATCGTCAACGCCGGCGGCCTGATCAACGTCTACGCCGAGCTGCACAACCTGGACGACGACCTGGCCCTCCACCTAGTCGACCGGATCGGCCCCACCGTGCGCCAAGTCCTCGACGCAGCCGACCAGCGGGAAGTGACCCCCCTAGCCGCCGCCCAGGAGCAGGTCCTGGAACGCCTGCGCGAAGCAACGGCCGCAGCCGCTTAGCTCTCACCGCCGCTGAGAGTCGGGCCCGCTGGAACGGCGGCACGCCGCGTCAAGCCGACAACGTCTGCGCCGGTCGGCTCGCGGCTCGCCGACGTGGACGTTGCCGACCTCGCCCAGGGACTCGACCAGCACCTCGCGCACGCGCGGCTCCGGGGTGCGCCGGCAGCGCGAAGCTGACGTCGGGGGCGACACCAAGGATTAGTTCTTGTTGCAACAGCTCCGCCCCGGACGTGGCGATTTGGACCCTCATGAGATTTCGCAATTGCGAGAAACAAGCTCTACAAGGAGTTGCTTTTCCGGGGACCTTTGGAAGGATCACCGTTTAATGAATCTGCATGAACCAGTCAGCTTTCGCGAGACCTCATTTCGAGAGACTCGACTGGCCGCGGAGCCCCGCGCTGACACCGGACTCGCGCTCGCCTCGTTGCTGAACAGGCGCGCCTTTTTCGTCACCGGTGCGGGCTCGAGCGCCAGCGCCCCGACCGAGCTGCCCACCGGCCCCCAGCTCGCCGAACGCCTGGTGGCTTGGGCAGAGGACTCGGGCTTGAGCGAGCGGATGACAGCGCTCGAGGACCGCTATGACCTCGGCCAGGTCTGCGAGGCCCTGAACGGCGCCCTCGGCCGTGGCATGGTCGTCCGCGAGATCGGAGAGGCGGTCGACTGGGAGGGCTCCGACCCCAACCTGTGCCATCTCGCGATCGCGATCCTCTTCGGAGAAGAGGCAGTGTCAATCAGCTTCACGGTCAACTGGGACCCCAAGCTCGGTGATGCCTTCGAGCGTGTCGCGGGGAATAGCAAGCCCTGGGTCGCCCACAACGCGGCGACGATGTCGATGGCCAGCAACAATGACCCCCGCCTGATCCACCTCCACGGGCTCTGGCCCGACGCCGCATCGCTGGTGATGACGAGCACTGAACTCGAGGAGAACGCGGCCGTGAAGTGGACCGACCCGCAGCTGCGTACCTCGCTTAGCTCTGGCGGCGCGATCCTCGTCGGGTTCGCCGCCGAGCCCACCTACGTGCTGAAGTCTCTGAGCGAGATGCGTGAATTGATGGATAGTCCGCCGACCTCGGTGATCGGTCGCGAAGAAGTCGACACGTTTACCGCGAAGTCTCCTGGGCTGACCGAGGCAATCCGACTTAATGAGGACCTCGACCGCTACGTGCAGGGAGACGCCTGCGAGGTGCTCGGCGAACTGCTGCGTTGCTACTACCGAAAGCGGGTCGAGACGGTTATCGACGCAGCCGCCGAGAAGGCCCGGGCAGCCCAGGGGCTGGGCGCGAAGTTCTCCATGCTCGGGCGCCAGCGCCTCGAAGAGGCACTCGGTGACCTCAGCCTCGAAGATCTCCTCGGCCTGCTCTGGAGCTCGACTGCCAGAGTGAGCGAGGAAGCCGCGTGCCGACAGCGGACGATCGCCGCGGCTACGCCCGGCCTGCAGGAGATACTCGCCTGCGTGATGGTTCTCGCTTGCGCCGAGGGAGTGAGAGACCTGAGCGCCTCGCGTTTTGGTTTTCGCCTCGAGACCGAGGGCCGGGGGCCGGTCGAGCTCTGGCCTGTCATCCCCGAGAACCAGCTCAGCCCCAGCGACGCACGCGTCCGGGCCTTCCAGCACAGCGACCTTTTCGGGGGTCCGGCCGATGCTGAGGTGCCGCTGGTCCTGGTCTGCGGCGATACCGTCGGGGCGATCCCAAAGGGCGGCAAGGTCTCGCTGGTCGGCGAGGGGAGGCCTGAAAGCGTTGGCTCGGGTCGGCGCTCCCCAATCGACACCATCAACTTGTTCCTCCTTGATGAGCGCCTGGTAGGCCACGAGGGCCCGATAGCAATCGAGGAGGCGCTGGCGCTGTGAGCCAGGAATCAGTGGAGATCCTGCGCGAGGCAATCACCGCCGCCGGCTACAGATTCATCTCCGCCGAGGGCGAGCGCTCATTCCTCGCCGAGAGCCCGGAAAGGGTGCTACTGGCGAGCGTTTTCACGGACTCCGAGGAGCTCCTGAGGTGCTGGCAGGAAGTCCAGGTACAGGCGATCTCGCGCACCGAGGCGCTCTCGCCCGAGAAGGCCTGGGAGCTCTACCTCGTCCTCGCCACTGAGCTCGACCCCTCCCCGAGCCTGGAAGGGGACCTTGACGAGGTGAGGCGCGACACCTCCTACGCCCGCAAGGTGTTAGTCCTCGGACTGGAGTCGCTCTCCTCAAAGCTCCTCGCGCAGCGCCTAGCGCCGGTGCGAGCGCTGGAGTTCGACTTCGGGGTGGAGCGGCCCCTCGCCTTGGAGATGCTGCGCGAGCGGGTCGAGGAGGAAGACGACGGCGATGTGCTGGCTGTGATGCGGGCCTTCCAGACGAACCGGCCCCTGTTTGGAGAGCTCTGATGCGCCTCGAACAGATCTCTGTCAGCGGCTTCCGGGGGTTCAACCGGGAATGCCAGGTGCCGATCGGAGCCAACGTGGTCATCCTCAAGGGTCCCAACGGCTCCGGCAAGACCAGTCTCATCGATGCGATCCAATGGCTCCTGCTCGGCGACATCAGCCGCTTCCGTGGCGCCGTCCTGAAGAAGGGCGAGGACTACATATCCAACCGCTATGCCGGTGGTCCTCCATTCGTCGCCGCCGAGCTCTCGGGGGACCAGGGACCGGTTCGGGTTAGTCGCCGCGGCATCGGCGATGCGATGCAGCTGCAGGTCGAAGGCCACGAGCTACCGGACCTGCTGGAAGACGACGCCCAAGCCTGGCTCGACGAGACGATGGGAGCGGAGTTCGTCGAGACCAAGCCGACCGAGCTCCTGCGCCGCCACTTACTCCAACAGGACGAGATGCGCGAGTTCCTGCAGGCGGACACCAACGAGCGCTACGAGTTCGTCGCCTCCCTGACCGGCATGGAGCGGCTGACGAGCCTCGACAACCAGCTGACCAGCGAGCTTAAATCCACCCGCCAAGCGGCCCGCGACCTGCAGACGCGAGTCGAGGAAGCGGAGTCCGAGCTCGCTTCCGCGAACGTCGATCGCGCCGATACCCGGCAGCTTCTCGAGGAGCGCACGGTGCCCGCGGACTTCGAGGGAGCGGCGAAGCGAGCGGCGGCTCTCCTCTCGAGCAAAGAAGCGCCCACCGATCCGACCCAGCTGTCCGACACGCTCAGCGCCCGCTCCGGGGAAATCCTCGAAGAGTTGGAGGGCTTAGAGGAGAACCGGCGCCGGCGGCAACTGGCCGACCAGCAGGCGCGGGAGTCCGGCGCCGACGCCTCGCAGCTGGCCGAGCTCCGCGCCAAGGTCGACACCCTCGGCAGCGAGGAGAGGCAGGCGCGAGAGCGACTCGTGAAGGCCGAAGAGGGCCTTGCCGCAGCCAGAATCACCGCCGATAAGGCCCAGCAGCTAGCGGCGCTGGCGTTCGAGCAGATCGAGGGCGCTTGCCCCGTCTGCGGCCAGGAACACAATTACGATGAGACCCGAGCGCGTCTCGAGCGGCTCCTCCAGGGAGCGCCGGAGCTGGCCGAAGAGATCGCGGCGGTCGACGCCGCTGGGGCCGAAGTCGCCGGCATCGCCGCCGGCCTCGCCGACGCTCGCTCCCGGCTCGCAGAACTCGAGACCGCCGCGGAGCGCCATGCCGAGGCGGAGCGATCGATCGAGCACCTCGAGGCTGAGCGCAAGAAGGCCCAGGAGCGGCTGAAAGCCCTAGTCGACGCCCCGACCAAGGGAAGCGAGGAGGCGCTAGAAGAGTCGGCGACGACGCGGCGGGCCGAGATCGATACCGCCCTCACCCACTTACGCCGCGGGCTCGAGCGCGAGCTGGGCAATCGCCGCACCGCCCGCAGGGTCACGGCCTTGGACGAGCAAGTGGGCGAGCTGCAGGCCCGCCTCGATGAGCTCAGAAAGGAGCTAAGCGCGCAGCGGACCAGGGTCAAGCGCGCCGAGGAGGTGCGAAAAAACCTCGGCCGCCACATCAATGCGGTGATGGGGAAGGCGACGAACAGCTCGACCGAGCTGATCAACGAGATCTATCGGCGCCTCGACGTCCATCCCACCTTTCAGGAGTTCGGCTTCCACACTCAGCGCCACTATGAGACCGGCCACCTGCGGCCTTGGGTCTACGACCGCCGCCGCGGCCGGGACGGCAACGCCCTCCACGTTCTCAGTGCCGCCCAGCTCAACTCGCTGGCGATCTGCCTCTTCCTGGCGCTCAATTTGGAAAGCCGCTCGGGCCTCAGCACCGCGATCCTCGACGACCCGGTGCAGAGCCTCGACGACGTCAACCTGCTGAGCCTCGCCGACGTGCTCCGCACCGTGCGCTCCAAGCGCCAGGTGATCGTCTCCACCCACGATGAGATCCTGGCCGAGCTGCTGATAAGGAAGCTGCGTCCACTGCGCTCCGAGGACGCGACCGTGGTTGTGACCATCGACCAGTGGGGCGAGTCAGGACCCCGGCTCAGATCCGAGACCCGCGAGGGAGCGAGGCTAGAGCCCGAGCTGGAGCTGCTCCGCGATCACTCGGCCTGAGCAACCCACGGCGTCCAAACTACCTCCCGCGCACCGGCCAGCCGGAGCGATGGAAACGGCCCATCGCGGCTCCACAACAACAACGAATCCTGTGGCTGCAGCTCTGCAGTGCGGGGCGATCCTCAACCGCAAGCCAAAGGATCGCTACAAGCCGAAACGTAGAGATGACAATCGGCTAGCGCCGCCGCCGTCGGCGTTTGTCGGTACCGACCAACTGCCCTGCCTCGAGCAATCGCACATGCTCGTCAAAAAGAAATGCCATGCGCTCAGTTTCTCCCAGCTGTTTGCGTCGATCGAAAGATAGGTCGACCGCCCGATCAAGTTCTCGGTGAGCATGCACGAGGTCACGCGGCGTTGCCAGTGGATCGTAGAGGTCAGCTAGTGAGGCACCGTCGTGCGCGGCGCGCGCCTCAAGCACGGCACTGGCGGCCTCCTCGATACGGCTCCGTTGTAGATCTCCGATCTCGGGAAAGGGGAAGGTGTTGTAAACAAGGCGGTTGTTGAAGCGGTAATCACTCTTGATACGGCCACCGACAACACGCTGCCAGATGGAGAACATTTCTGATTGAAGCATCCCGAAGTGGGCGAGATCAGTGGTTTCGATGAACGCGCCGCTGTTGTGAACGATCGCCCGTGCCTCGGCTCTCACAAAGCCCATAGGAATGAATTTGCGATCGCCGCTCGAGTGAATCGGAATGAAGATGAAGTCTTGTTGTGGCGTTCGGATCTCGGCAAACAAGCCGGGTTCGGCTGCTTTTTCACGAGTCTGCGCCTTGCTTGATTCCTCGCGGAACCGCTTTACCGCTTCCAGTCTCGTACGCAGCGTTGGCGATTTGCGAAGGTCGGCCGGATCAGCGTCATGCAGCCAGATACAGAAACGCTCTACTCCGTCGAGAAACTCCTCCGTGCTGAGCAGCGGCCGTATATAGCGCCCTGCAACTGGATCACTCTTCCGGATTTCTGCCGCCTCTTCCGCATTGAGCAAGAGGTTGCCACGGTCCGTTGGCTTAGAGCCATACACGACTGGGGGAGCGTCAGCGATCGGCTTCGTTCTCGACGCTGGATAGACCTCATCAAACGCGACGAGATAGCCATTTATCGTTCTCGCCTCTCGTGCAATTGATGTCTGCGTCTCAATATCGACTTCAAAGATCGTCCCTGAAACAGGAGTCGCACTATGTACAAATCCAATGATCACCACGTGGACATGAGCACGGCCACGGGCTTCACTAGTCCAGTCGAAGGTGCGCCAGGCGAAATTGATGTGGAGTCCTGCCCGGTGCAGGGCTGGCCACAGTGCGGGAACCTGCTCGCCCTGGGTCACACTGTTCGTAGCCACAAACCCGCCCGCGGTGGTTCCATCTCCCGCCGCAAGATAATCCGCCGCCAGCTTGAACCAGCCGCTCACAAAGTCCATCGTTCCCTTCTGGGGATGGTCCGCGAACACCTTCGCCAAATCAGCTCTTTGGTCCTCGCCCAAGAGATGCTTACCGCCATAGGGTGGATTGCCCAGCAAGTAGCTGCACTGACGAGGTTCGAGCACATCTCCCCATGGAACCTCAAGTGCATTCCCCCATCGGATTTGCGCAGTAGCGGCGAGCGGCAGGTCCGCGATGTTCACGCCGAAGGATGCCCCGAGCTTCTCGTTCTCAAGGTGGTCGACAAGATAGATGGCAGTCTCAGCAATACGTACGGGGAACTCCTCAATCTCAAGCCCAAAAAATTGATCGAGAGTTACTCGGCGCCACGTTTGCAGTTCGGTCGTCATTTGGACGTTCTCCGGATGCAGCCTGAGGAGGGCTTCACGCTCAAGTCGCCTCAGTTCCCGGTACGCGATGACTAGGAAATTGCCGCACCCGCACGCGGGATCCAGAAACTTCAACTCGCCAAGCTTTTTCTGGAAGGCTCGGAGTCGCGCACCAGAAACCGCCGCCTCCAATTCCTTCTCTAGATCATCGAGAAATAGCGGCCGAATGACCCTGAGGATGTTCGCCTCAGACGTGTAGTGAGCACCAAGGTGACGACGGGCTTTCGGGTCCATAACGGACTGAAACATGGAGCCGAAAACCGCGGGGCTGATTTTGGACCAGTCGAACGCGCTGGCCTCCAATAGGCGGTCGCGCATCGCTCGGGTCGTGTCGGGGGGCTCGATTGGCTCCTCGTAGAGCCCACCATTGACATGAGGAAATGCAGCAAGATCCTCGTCTAGGGCGGTGGTCCGGCGGTTATCGGCCGTATTTAAGACCGTGAAAAGTCGGCCGAGCCACATGCCGAGGTCCGACCCATCTTCGGCCGTCCTATTCCTCAGTAAGTCGGCGAATTGCTGTCGCGGCCAGAGTCCGGTGTCATCGCCAAAGAGCAGAAACAGGACGCGGACGATGAAAATCCTTAACGGATGATCGGGGTACCCGGTGGCGGAGATCTCATCGTAGACCTTGCCGAGCAATTCGGCGGCTTCGACGTTGACCGCAT
>DATMEP010000061.1:0-13705 GCA_035556755.1 Solirubrobacterales bacterium | reverse complement strand
CGAGTGCATCCAGATCCACGGCGGCTACGGCTACATGAAGGAGTACGAGATCGAGCGTGCCTACCGCGACGTCCGCCTCAACCGGATCGGCGCCGGCACCGACGAGATCATGCTCGAGGTGATCGGCCGCAGCTACGGGCTGTAGGAGCGGCGAGCTGGCGTCGCGGCCCGGGCCGCACGCCAAGATCAGGTGTTGGTGACGATGACCGCGGTCAGAGTGCCGAGGATCGCGAGCATGTTCGTCCCCCAGAGCTGGAACATGAGCAGGCGCAGGTCTCGGATATCCCTGTCGATCCGGTCGAAGCGTTTGTCGATCCCATCGAACCGTTCGCTGAGTCGCTCGTCAGTCCACATCGTTCTCTCCATGCTCGCGACGCTAACCGGTGCTGCCGCACGTGAGGTGCGTTGTCTGCAAAATTAGTGTAACTGCTTCGTACCTAGACCGTGGCGCCGGACCCAGCTGCGCTGAGGCAGCGGTGGACTTGCTGGATCACGACCGAGCCCTCGCCGACCGCGGAGGCGACCCGTTTGACCGAGCCGTGGCGGACGTCGCCCACGGCGAAGACGCGGGGCAGGCTGGTTTCGCCCATCGGATGCGAGCGCCGGTCGGCACTGCCCTCCCCGTCCAGATCGACGCCGGTCAGCACGTATCCCCACTCGTCGCGCTCGACCTCCGGCGGCAGCCACTCGGTGCCGGGGCGCGCCCCGATCATCACGAAGAGGGCGTCGGCGGCGACCGTGGTGGAAGCGCCCGAGGGGCCCGCGAGCAGGGTCAGACCTTCGAGCCGGCCGTCTCCCCCGCCGTCGACGACCTCGGTCCCCAGCATCACGTCGACGTTGGCGGCTGCCTCGATCTCGCCCCGCAGGTAGCTCGACATGCTCTCGGCAAGCGAGGGGCCGCGGACGACCAGGGTCACCTGCTCCGCCCAGCGGTGGAGGTGCATCGCCGCCTGGCCGGCCGAGTTGCCGCCGCCGACGATGAAGACACGCCGCCCGGCGAGCGCCTTCGCCTCCGCCACCGAGGCGCCGTAGAAGACGCCGGCGCCCTCCAGTGCATGAAGCGCGGGGATCTCCAGCCGCCGGTAGGAGACGCCGGAGGCGAGCACGACCGCGCCGGCCTCGAACTCGGCGCCGTCGGCCGTGCGCAGCGTGTGCCGCCGCTCGCCGGGCCGCAGCTCGACCACATCGCGCATCAGCAGGAAGGAGGTGCCGAAGACCCACGCCTGCTGGTAGGCGCGCTGGGCCAGCTCGGCGCCGCTGACCCCGCGGGAGAAGCCGAGGTAGTTGCGGATCAGCGAGCTGGAGCCCGCCTGGCCGCCGATCGCCTCGCGCTCGACGACGAGGGCGCGCAACCCCTCCGAGGAGGCGTAGACGGCGGCGGCAAGCCCGGCTGGGCCGGCGCCGATGATGACCACGTCGAACTCCTGGTGCTCCGTCAGGCTCGTGCTGACCCCGAAGGCCTCCGCCACCTCGACGTTGGAGGGATCGACGAGGATCTGGCCTGGTCGCACCCGGGCGACCGGGAGCGAGGCGTCCTCGCGGCCGGCCTCCTCCAGCAGAGCCCGGCCGGGGGCGGAATCGGGCGAGTGGCAAGCATAGGGGACGCCATTGCGACTGAGCAGGTCGTGCAGCTCGTGCGTGCGCCGGGCGCCGGGCTCGGCGACCAGCTCCATCTCCCCCTGCAACGGAGACTCGGCTCGGGCCCACTCGAAGAGGAACTCGCCGACCGTGCGGTGGAAGAGCTCGTCCGGCGATGCCTGCGGCTTCAGCACGTAGTAGTCGATGCGACCGAGCGCCATTGCCTCGAAGATCGCCTCGGCGGTGGCCGGGTCGCCCCAGGCGCCCCACTCGATCAGCAGCCCGCGCTTGGCGCTCGGGTGGAGCGACTTCACCCGCGCCAGCAGGTCGGCGCCGGTGCTCTCCCCCAGCCACTGGTCGGCAAGGACGATGGCGACCGGCTCGCCGGCGGCGTGCAGATCCTCGAGCTGCTGCAGCGCCGACGCCGCCGAGGCCTCGATCCGAACGTCGTAGTCGCGCCCGTAGCGCCCCTCCAACTCCGCGCCGACGCGGCCACGGCAGTCGGCGTCCTCGTCGACAGCGAGAAGCACCGGCAGTCCCATGGATCGATGGTATCGGCGCACCCGCTAGCGTCTTCGCTGTGACCGTTGTCAAGGACACCGGTGTGCGGGCGACGCTGCCGCCGTTCGGCGAGGAGCACGAGGAGCTGCGCGAGACGGTGCGCCGCTTCGTCACCAAGGAGATCGCGCCCAACGTCGACGAGTGGGAGGAGGCGCGCGAATTCCCCCGCGAGCTGTACGGACGCTGCGCCGAGCTCGGCTTCCTCGGGCTGAAGTTCCCAGAGCGCTACGGCGGCCAGGGCGGCACCCACCTGCACGACGCGATCTGGGTCGAGGAGCTGGCGCGCAGCGGCGGCTCCGGCGGCGTCGCCGCCGGGCTGAACGCCCACACCTCGATCGCGATGCCGCCGATCTTCAACTTCGGCACCGAAGAGCAGAAGCAACGCTGGCTGGTGCCGGGGATTGCCGGCGAGAAGATCGGCGCGCTCGGGATCACCGAGCCGGGCGCCGGCTCCGACGTCGCCGGCATCACGACCTTCGCGCAGCGGGTCGACGGCGGCTACGTCGTCAACGGCTCCAAGACCTTCATCACCAACGGCGTCCGCGCCGACTACCTCGTCTGCGCCTGCAAGACGACCCAGGAGGGCGGCCACCACGGCATCTCCTTCCTGGTGCTGGAACGCGAGATGCCCGGCTACGAGGTGGCGCAGAAGCTAGAGAAGCTCGGCTGGCACTCCTCCGACACCGGCGAGCTGGCCTTCACCGACGTCGAGGTCCCGGAGGAGAACCTGCTCGGTGAGGAGAACCAGGGCTTCAAACTGATCATGTTCAACTTCGCCTGGGAGCGGCTGTTGATGGCGATCGGCGCGGTCGGCGCGATGCAGCGCCTGATCGAGACCACCGTCACCTACGCCCTGGAGCGCAAGGCCTTCGGCCGCCCGATCGGCAACTTCCAGGCGGTCCGCCACAAGGTGGCGGAGATGGCGACCCAGGCCGAAGCGGCCAAAGCGATCACCTACAACGCCCTGCGCCTCTTCCACGAGGGCCAGGACTGCATCAAGGAGGTGACGATGGCGAAGCTCGCAACCCAGCGCACCGTCCTCGAGATCGCCGACGAGTCCCTCCAGATCCACGGCGGCTACGGCTACATGCGCGAGTACGGCATAGAGCGAGCCGTCCGCGACGCCCGCCTAGGCCCCATAGGCGGCGGCACCGACGAGATCATGAAGGAGATCCTCGGCAAGCAGCTGGGGCTGTAGGGGTTAGCAGGGGTTTCCTGCGCTTCGCCCGCCTCGTCTGAGCCAGGCGGACACAATCCGGACACATCGCGCCGTGCCTGCGCGATCTGATCCTCGGCAGACACCCGCTCGGCAATGTCGAACTCGTCGAAGACGTGCGCGTAGACGTCGAGCGTCATCGTCGGTGAGTGCCCTGCCTGCCGCGCGACCTCGACCACGCTGCGGCCTTCGTGGATCAACAGTGAGACGAAGCTGTGCCGCAGGTCGTAGGGACGAGCGCCTTCCAAGCCGACGGTGCGGCAGGCGGGCACCCAGGCGTCCCGGTGCCACGTCTGCCAGGCCGGATCGTTCCAGACGCCGCCTGAGCCGTTCGGGAACAGCAGCGCGTCGTCGGCCTGATCGAGCGAGCGTCGCCACTCGGCCAGGTCGTCGGCGAGCGGGGCAAGCAGCCGCACGGTCCGAGCCTGCCCGGTCTTGGTCGCCTTGACGCCGCCCTGGCCGTCAGCAGCCTTCTCGACCAGCAGCGTCCGCTCGCGTACGTCCTCCCAGCGCAGCGCAAGCGCCTCCTGAGGCCGTAGACCCGCATAGGCGAGCAATCCGATCAGCGCCGCATCCCGAGCGCCGTGCTTGCGCCTCTTGGCAACGAAAGCGCGCAGCGGCTCGACCGTGAGCGGCGACAGCGGTCGAACCTCCCGCTGCCGACGAACCCTCGGCTTCTGCACCGCCTTCACGGGGTTGTGCCCAATCCGCCGCCACTCGACCGCTCGACGCAGGATGCCCTGGAGAAGCGCAAGCGCCCGGTAGACCGTCGGCTGCCCCACCCCATCGGCTTCCAGTTCCGCCCGGAAGCGCTCGATCACCTCCGGCGTCATCGCGTTGAGTCGCATCGAGCCGAGGCGTGGCAGCACATGCCGATCCCACAGGCCCGCGTAGCTGCGAAGAGTGCGAGCGGCGAGATTCGGCGCGGCGTAGAGCTTCCACCACTCCTGCGCGAAGTCGGCGAGCGTCTGTCGGCCTCCGCTGAGCAGGTCCAGGTCCCCGGTTCGCTTCCGCCTGACGACCTCGGCGTCGAAGGCGTCGGCGTCCCGCTTCCGCCCGACCACTTTCGAGCGCGCTCGGCCCTGCTCGTCGCGCCAGCGCACCCGCCAGACCGCGCCGCCCTTCCGCTCGACTCGTTCGACGCTCATCGACCTCGCCTAGCCTTCCGCGCCTTCATCGAGCAGGACGCGTAAGCCCCCCTCGGCGCCGTCGGCGCGCCGCCGAACTCGCCGCGATGGCAGCGGACCCGCCCCGCGCGTCTCCCCCGCGATCCAACGCTCCAACTCGGCCGGATGGATGCGGAGCCGGTGGCAGAGCCGCGCCGCCCGCAACTCGCCCCGCGCAATCGCTCGGTAGACCGCCCGCCGCGACAGCCCGCAAACGCGGGCAACGTCCTCCGGCGACAGCAGCCGCTCGATCTCGATGTGATCCTCGTCGCCCATTTCCTCTGCACCCCACCTGTCGGGAAAGAGCGCCAAATGCATCGGGTCCGACTCGAAATCGACCGTTCCGGCGAGACCGCCGAGCGGCCATAAAGGCGGCCGCCGCACGGCGAAAGCCGTGCCAAAATCGGCCGCCGCGCCGCCCGGCGAAAGAGCCCGCTCCAGGCACGACCCGGGAGGGTTCCCAGTGTGTCGGGGGTCGGGGTTGGTGCTGGCGGAGAGGCTTTGGAGCCTCGGCTGTGACCCCCCTTGAGGTCGATGGATGTGGCCTTGCTGACCTTTTGGGGCACATCGTCTTGGGTCGACTTCTTTCTGGCTGTGGGTTTGTGCTCTTGACTGAGGAGATTCCGGCGGGCCGGAGCAACCCTTGCGGGCTCCCTGCGAATGCCCCGACCCGCCGAAATCTCCCCGCTCGCCTAGCAGTTGCCTTCGTAGAGGATCTTCAGGAAGCGCAGCGCGGCCGGAGACGGCACGGCGAGGCCATTTGGGCAGTGGAGCAGCCCAACGCCGGTCAGGTCGCGCACAGCGCGCTCCAAGGCGTCGCCCTCGGCGAAGTCCTCCGATCCACTGGTGATCTCACGAACAAGGTCGGGGATCGTCAGCAGCGTCGGGTGTCGCGTGAGGATGTGGATCAGGACAACGCCCTGATCGCGGATGTCTTGGGCTTCGGTGGGCGGGACGTTCTCATCGCCCGCCCCTTTAGGGTTGTCCTGCATCGGAAGGTCCGTCCTTTCGGTGCCACGCCCCCGGCTGTTCCACCAGCGCGGGGGCACTTTTTTGCAAGGTCGTTACACGGTAGCAGACGCTAGGCACATATCGCTATGCTTTTGTGCCCTGGCTCATGACGCTCGCGTTTGAAAGCGTGCCCACGCAGATGCGACGCTCCGACCAGCCCCAGCCGGCCCTCGGCAAAGCGATCCGCCAGCTGCGCGAAAAGCGCGGGGCCACCCAGGAAGACGTGGCCCACGAGGCCGACATAACGACCGGCACCCTCTCCCTCATTGAGCGCGGCCACGCCAACCCAACCTGGGGCACCCTCAAGGGCATCGCTGCCGCCCTCGGCGTCTCAATGGGCGACCTAGGAAAACGTGCGGACAAGCTTGAGGACTGACGATCCGTGGGCACCGACGAGACCAATCAAGAAGAGGCCCTCGCTGTTGAATTGATCGAGGGAGGCAGCGAGATTGCAGGCGCAGCTGTCGGTGCCACGATCGGGCTTATTGGTGGGCCAGCAGGTGCGGTTGGCGGCGCTGCGGGCGGAGCCCTATTGGCAAGGGTTCTTCGGCGGGTCGGTGCCGACCTCAAGCAGCGCGTTCTCGGGCCTCGAGAGGAATTGCGTATCGGCGCGGCAGCTGCCCATGCTGGGGCCATGATCCAAACTCTGCTGAAGGCAGGAAGGCAACCTCGCGACGACGGGTTCTTCGACGCACCTCCAGGCGAACGCTCAGCGGCGGAGGAACTACTCGAGGGAGTACTCCTGCAAGCGCGGGATGCCTACGAAGAGAAGAAGGTGCGGCTTCTCGGGATTATGTACGCGCAGCTGGCCTTTCATCCTGAGATCAGCGCACCGACCGCAAACCATCTTCTTTCTCTGGCCGAGCGCTTGACCTATCGCCAACTTGTCGTGATGGCAATCGCACAAGATGAGGGAAATCGGGAGCTTCTCCGAGACGGGGACTACCGTGGCGACGCTGCGGCCTTGAATGCCCTTGGGGCAGAGGGCGCCGCTCTGCTCATAGAGATTTACGACATCTACCAAAGCGGGCTCCTATCGGATGCTCATGGCTCGGCTTGGATCAGCGTCGCCGATGTAAATCCACGAAGTATGAGGTTGCAGGGCTCCGCAAACACCCTGGCCGTTCTGATGGGCCTAGCGACCATTCCCGAGGAGGACCGCGAGCCGATTTATGCGGTCCTAAGCTGAGCTACTTGACTGAGCCCGCAATGAAGCTTTCCGCGATTTCCTCAAGAATCTCATCACTCAACTCAAAGAAATCGAAGAGCATGAACAGCGGCTGAGTAACTTCCTTGACCTTACCGACCAGGTCGCTCTCCAACTCCTCAATCGTAGTCGAGAAACGTACGTCAGCAACATCTTCGGCTGCATTGCGGCTGTCATACATCGCGCGATTCGTGTTCGCCGATCGCAGGGTCCGGCCCGCCAATCCAGCGTGACGAAAGGAAATATCGACCAAGTCGGTATCGCTAACTTCAAGCCTCCGATACAACCGTGCCAAAAGGAATAGAGACTCCGTAATTCGGTTAATTCGCGTGTCGAAGAAGATGCTCTCTGGCACCCGCTCGTCCTCAAACAGGGTCAGCATCGTGTAGAACCGTCCGTCACGAAATAGCTTCCACAGATCATATGACGTACGATCGTGATCGTCTCCACCGATTGCGACCTCAGCGACAATTCCATCAGACGTCGGGCGGGGCCTGTACTCGTCTTGGTTGTCGAGAACCACAGCAATTGGCCAACCGAAGGTGTGCACTGATGCGTCATTGATTGCATCAAGTAGCCGAGGCTGGGTCCAGCTACCTGGCGGTCGCAGCTCGGCCGCAACCTCCATGTATGCCGAGCGATTTACGCTGGCCAAGCCAGATTCACCCCGCACTCGGAGATCCTCTCTCCACGCGAAATCCGTGTCTGATTGCGTGGGGTCACGTTTGGTAGTACCCACTATTGCCGCGCGACGTTTGATGCGCTTGGCAAGCTCTTTCCGGAAGACCTCTAGGTTGCTGGCATCCCAAAATAAGATGTCGTAACCCTCCAAATCGAAGTGAACCTTGGGGCCGGAATTGTTGAAGTTTGGACTTCCATGATGATGGTCCTCACGTGCGGTCAGGATGAGGTTTGCCTTCTTACCCAAACCCATGGCATAGCCGATCTCCAGGTAGCAATTGGGGCGCTCGTTCGTTATGTCGGCGACAATGATTTGAGAGCGCTCGATGAAATCAACGATCTCGCCCTTCAACAGGTCACCGGCGTTGTGGCGATCAACACGTCGAGGCGTAAAGCCTGCATCAGTAATGGCGGGGTCGATTGCCGCGTCGCAGACGGCATCTAAGTCTGCGTCCCCGATCTGCATGATGACGAAAGCCTCGTCCATTTCCGGGAGGATATCGGCGTGTATCGAAACCAGAGCTACCATGCATTTGCAGGCGCGGCTTCTGCTAATCTGTCGATCAAGACATTAAGAAGATTGTTAATCGTCTTGTTTACCCTGATTCGGAGATAGACATGGAGGCAGTTGCAAAAACGGGTATTACGGCCCTTGGCCGCAAGCTCGACGCGATTCGAGACGAGGCCGGCGTGCAGGGGCGGGAGATCGCGCAGCTACTTGGCACGACTCCGCAGACTGTCTCGCGCTGGCGGACCGGCAAGGCTGAGCCACAGCGGCGCAGCCTCGACCGGCTGCTCACCCTCGCTTGGCTCGCCGAGGAGCTTTCGGAGTTCTATCCGCCCGACGAGGCCCGGCTGTGGCTCTTCTCCCCTCACCGACTGCTGGAGGGGCAGCGACCCGCCGACCGCATCGAGGATGACCGCGTCGATGATGTCCTGGCGCTGATCGCCCAGCTTCGAGACGGCAGCTACGCGTAGGCGCAGCGGTCGTGATCCACGATCCCGCGCTGCTGGACGCTCTTGAGCGCTTCGACGCGGAGCGGTGGCAGGGTCGGGTCTTTCGACACCTACTCGGCTCGGCACCGCCGGAGTTGGCCAATGTGCGCGGGGCACGTTGGAACCCGCCCGGAACGTCGGCGCTCTACACAAGCCTCGCTGAATCGACCGCGAAAGCGGAGGGTGACCATTTGATCGCCATGCAACCCATACCGCCGCGGGCATCGCGGACGATCTACGAGTTGGATGTCTCGATTGCGAGCCTGCTCGACCTGACCACTGCGACGCGCCTCGCAGACATCGGGATTACTGAGGAAGACTTCGAGTCGATCCCCTGGGGGCCATGCCAGCGGGTCGGCGGCGCCGTCGCGTGGCTCGGCCACGACGGGTTGCTCATCCCCTCGGTGCGCGGTAGCGGCGGCTCGAACCTCGTCATCTTCACCGCCAACCAGCCGCCCAGGTCGGAGATCGTGGTGCAGAACAGCCACATCATCGAGAAGAGATGATCCCGTCAGCGTGAGCGCCGATCCCGCAAAGCCCTCGAAGGCGGAGCGTCAGGTCGATGAAGCGCTCGTCGTCGGCTATCACGAAGCCCGACTCGCCGATCTGCTTGAGCGAGTGCGCGAAGGCTTCGAGCACTACGACTCCGGCGAGCTGGACGCTTTCGAGCTGGACGAACTGATCCACCGCTACAAGAAGGCAGCGCGGGAGCTGTGGAAGTTCTGCGGCGACCGAGCCCATGGCCGCAGCGCCAGCTTCATCGCCCGCACGCTCGAAGAGATGCAGGGGCACGGCGAGACGATCGACTGGTGGGAGCGCGGCAACCCCGAGCGTCGCCGCCGCTGAACAAACCGGCCAGCGGCGGACACAATCCGGACACATCGGCCGGACCACGCGCGATCACGGCTGATCGTCGCTCCCGCCCTCGAACAAGCTCATTTGCGGGACATCCTTGCCCTCCGATGACCCCGCGTGCTCTCCCGTGCCATGCTCGGGGCTCATGAAGGAGATCCTCGGCAAGCAGTTGGGATTGTAAGCAGCCTCACCTTTGGGCGCTCGAATGGATTTGCGGTGGTAGCGTGCCGCCTCGATGAGCGGAGAGGCGCCTGAGATACCGGCCTACAGCGACCTGCTCTGGGCCACTCTCTGCGCTGTGCGGGAGCTCGGACACTCGGCGAGGCTCGATGAAATCGACGAATGGGTGATCGAGCGAGAGAACTTCTCGGAAGCGCAGTTGGCCGTGCTGCACAACGACGGGCCGAGAAGTGAGATCGAGTACAGGCTCGCCTGGGCCCGCACCTATTTGAAAGGCATGGGAGCGCTTACGAACGTCTCCCGGGGAGTTTGGGCTACGACCGGGTTGGGACGAGAGCTGTCGGCGGACGAGATCGAACCGCTCTGGCGCAAGCACCAAGCGGAGCGCAGAGCCCAAAGGCGGCGCGAAGCCGACGCTGTAGAGGCAGACGTCGAGCCCGACGCCAACGGCACCGAAGCGGACCGCTGGAAAGAGCAGCTTCTGGAGCAAATGCTCACCCTGTCGCCGGCCGGTTTCGAGCGACTCGCCCAGCGACTGCTTCGTGAGGAGGGCTTCGTCAACCCAACGGTGACCGGTCGCAGCGGCGATGGCGGGATCGACGGCACGGGGGCGTATCGCCTCTCGCTCGTCAGCTTCCCGGTCTTCTTCCAGTGCAAGCGGTACAAGGGAACGGTCGGACCGGACAAGGTCCGTGACTTCCGCGGTGCGATGAGCGGACGTGGCGACAGAGGGTTGCTGATCACGACCGGCTCGTTCACTCCGGGAGCGCGCGAGGAGGCGACGCGAGACGGCGCACCGCCGATCGACCTAATCGACGGCGAGCAGCTTTGCGAGCTCCTGAAGAAACATCAGCTGGGTGTACGAGTCGCCGAGCGGGTAGTCGAGGACATCGAGGTCGTCGAGTCGTTCTTCGGCGACCTTGGATAGGGATAGAACCTAGGCTCAGTGGCACGATGAAGCAGCGGGTCAGCCTGATCACCCTTGGCGTTTCCGATCTCGCCCGGGCGCGGGCGTTCTACGAAGCGCTCGGGTGGCAGACGAACGCCGGGCCGGAGGACGACGTCGCCTTCTTCCAGGCCGGGGACATGGTCTTCGCGCTCTGGGACCGGGCTCGGCTTGCCGAGGACAGCTGCGTCGAGGACTCCGGGGGTTGGGGCGGGATGACGCCGGCGGTCAACGTCGGCTCACCCGAGGAGGTCGACGCGATCGTCGAGGAGGCGCGGGCGGCCGGGGCGAAGATCGGGCGGCAGCCGGCCGAGACCTTCTGGGGCGGCTACAGCGCCGTCTTCATCGACCCCGACGGGCACCCGTGGGAGATCGCCCACAACCCGCACTGGACGCTCACCGCGGACGGCGGCGTGCGGCTCGCGTCGAGCTGACGACGGCGCGCTAGGTTCCACGGACCGATCCACGGCGAAGGGGGCGCAGATGCTGTCCTGGCTGGCGAAGCGGATGATCTCGCGGAACATGGCGAAGGCGCGGGAAGGCGACATCGCCCCGACGCTCAAAATGGACGCCGAGGACGTCAGGTTCAAATTCCCCGGCGACAGCTCGTGGGCGACCGAGCTGGAAGGCAAGGACAAGCTCGAACCGTGGCTGCAGCGCTTCGCCGACGTCGGCCTGCAGATCTTCCCCGACGAGGTGATCCTCAAGGGGTTCCCCTGGAACCAGACGATCTGCATCCGCGGCACCGACTACCTCGACGCACCCGACGGCAGGCGCGTCTACGAGAACCGCTACGTGATCTGGGGCCGTATCTCCTGGGGCCTGCTGCGCGAGTACGAGGTCTACGAGGACACCCAGAAAACCGAGGCGCTCGACGAGTACCTGACGTCGATCGGCGAGCTGCAGCGCTGAGGCTACGTGCAGTGAGTACGCACACCCGAGACGCCCACCTCAACCTCGTCGAGAGCTCGCGGCGGCTGTTCCAGCTCGACCCCGGTGCGGAGGTCGAAGCCACCGCCGGCTGGCTCTTCGGGGCCGGGCGCTCCTCGCACCCGACCATCTCCAACGCGGCGTTCCGGGCCGATGACGACCTCGACCCAGGCGAGCTGCTCGAGCGCGCCAAAGCCTTCTTCGCCGCTCGCGACCGCGGCTTCGCCC
Organism: Solirubrobacterales bacterium; assembly: GCA_035556755.1. Taxonomy (GTDB): domain Bacteria; phylum Actinomycetota; class Thermoleophilia; order Solirubrobacterales; family 70-9; genus VRUE01. The sequence goes on along the minus strand of DATMEP010000061.1, from coordinate 2,150 downwards.
TCTGGGCGCGCGGCGGCGCGCCCGAGGATCGCGACCTGATCGACGCGTTCGACGCCGCCGGCCTCGAGCAGGTCTACGCGATGCCGGAGATGGTGCTCGACCGCAGGGCGGAGGAGCACCCGCTTCCCGGGGGCGTCGAGCTGCGCCGGGTCGCCTCACCGACCGATGCCGCGGAGTATTGGCAGGTGGCGACCGAGTCCTACGCCAGCCTCGGCTTCCCGCCCGAGATCTTCGCCTTCTACGAGGACCACTCCGGCCTCAGCGGCCCGAACGTCGCCGCCTTCCTCGCCCACCTCGACGGGGAGCCGGCGGGGATCGCGATGACGATCGTCAGCCACGGCACCGCCGGCATCTACTGGGTCGGCTGCACGGAGGCGGCGCGGGGCCGCGGCCTGGGACGGACGATGACCGAGACCGCCGTCAACGCCGGCTTCGACATGGGCGCCGAGATCTCTTCGCTCCAGGCCTCGCCGATGGGCGAGAGCCTCTACCGGAAGATGGGCTTCGAGACGATCTACGAGTACCGCCTGTTCGCGTGGCGCCCCGTACGATCCCGGCCGTGATCTACCTGCTGCGGCACGGCGAGGCGGTTCCCCACGGGGAGACGGAGGACGCGGCTCGCCCGCTGACCCCGAAGGGGGAGCGGCAATCGGAGGCGGCTGGCAGGGCGCTGGCGGCCCTGGGCGAGGAGATCGACGCCTGCCTGACCAGCCCCAAGGTGCGGGCCGCCGACACGGCGAGGCTTGCCTGCCAGGCGCTCGGAGTCGAGCCCGAGACGGCGCCGGAGCTGGGCGGAGGAGGTTTCGACGCGCTGGCGCTCGCCGCCGGCCGGGGCAACGTGATCCTGGTCGGCCACGAGCCCGACTTCTCGAACGAGGTCGCCCGCCTCACGGGCGGCAAGGCGAAGTTGCGCAAGGGCGGGCTCGCGATCGTCGACGGCGGCACGCTGCATGCCCTGCTGCGGCCTAAGGACCTCGCCGCAATCGCCGACTCGCGAGCCTAGGCGCCTTCCGCGAACCGCCCGCTCAGGGCCGCAGGCGGAAGGGCGGGTAGCGGTCGGTGACCAGCGTGAAGGCATAGCCGGTGACACGGTTGTGCCAGCGGACCACGCCCTCGACGAAGTCGAACAGCCCGCGCGGGTAGCGACCGGTGAAGAGGATCGCGAACCAGGCGAAGACGACCGCGAAGAAGGCGCCGATGGAGAGGAAGAAGAGCACGATGTAGTGCGGGATCGCCAGCAGCCACTTGACCAGCGGCATCCCGCGTTCGAGGTCGGCCTCGACATCGGGGTAGGGGAAGTCGAGGTGGACCGACTGCTGCTCGTCGGTCGAGGGGTAGCGGTCGTCCATCAGCGCCAGGTAGATCCCGATCCGGTTGCCGAACCGCATCAGTTCCAGGTTCCAGTCATACCACCAGCGCGGGTACTTCTTGCGGAAGAGGATCAGCAGCAGGACCGGCAGGGTGAGGATCCCCGCCCCGGCACCGGCGTAGTAGTAGGCGTCCCCACCGCCGCCGTAGGAGCCGCCGGAGAGCAGCGAGACGACGATCGCGATCGGGATCACGGTGAAGATCCGGAAGAAGGTCGTGAGGCGGTTGAGCTTGCGGTCCGGGTAGTCGACCGCGAAGGTGACCGGGTAGCCCCCCGGCGGGACCGTGTTGCTCGGCGACATCTCCATCCTGATCCTCCTGTCGGTGGAATCGGTCTCAGGGTCTTCGACCGCCGCGTCCCGAGCCCTGCACGCGACCGATTGGCCGGTCAACCAGGGCTGCGGCGTTCCATGTAGCCTCCCCCGCCGACTTCACGAAATCCAGAAGGAGAGCGCATAGAAATGGGACTTCTCGATGGGAAAGCGGCAATCGTCACCGGCTCCGCCCGGGGCATCGGCCGCGCAACGGCCGAGCTGTTCGCAGCCGAGGGCGCCAAGGTCCTGATCAACGACCTCGACGCCGACGTCGCCGAGCAGGCGGCCGGTGAGATCAGCGGCGAGACCGCCGTCCACGCCGGCGACCTGACCAAGGAGGGCGCGGCCGACGAGCTGGTCGCCGCCGCCGTCGATGCCTTCGGCAGCGTCGACATCGCCGTCAACAACGCCGGCTACACCTGGGACGGCGTCGCGCACAAGATGACCGACGAGCAGTTCCAGGCGATG
>DATMEP010000060.1:0-9146 GCA_035556755.1 Solirubrobacterales bacterium | reverse complement strand
CTCGAACAGCGAGCCGTCCTGGCCGGAGAGGCCGACCGCCGGCTGGCCGTGCCGGTTGAGCCGCTGCACGATGTCGGAGTTGAGCTTGCCGAGCAGGACCATCCGCGCCACCTCGACCGTCTCGGCGTCGGAGACCCGCAGCCCCTCGTGGAAGCGGACCTCGAGTCCGAGCCGCTCCATGTACTCGGTGATCTCGGGGCCGCCCCCGTGGACGATCACCGGGTTGAGGCCGACGTACTTGAGCAGGACGACGTCGGTCGCGAACTCCTCGCGCAGGTGCTCCTCGCGCATCGCGGCGCCGCCGTACTTGATCACCACGGTGCGGCCGTGGAACTCCTTGATGTAGGGAAGGGCCTCGAGAAGGGTGTCGACGTTGCTGCTCATCCTGTTCCTCAGGTCGTGTACTCGGCGTTGATGCGAACGTACTCGTAACCGAGGTCCGAGAAGTAGACGTGGGCAGCGTGGTCGCCGCGTCCCAGCCGCAGGCCGATCTCCGCCTCGGCAGCCTCGCCGGCCAGCTCGGTGGCGTCGATCGAGTCGGCGCCGATCTCCTCCAGGTCCTCCCCGGCCAGGGCCATCCCGGCCGCCTGGGCGATCCGGCCCCAGTTGGGGTCGCGGCCGAACAGCGCGGTCTTGACAAGCGGTGAGTTGGCGATCGCCCGGGCGACCCGCTCGGCCTCGGCAGAGGACGCGGCGCCCTCGACCCCGACCCGGCCGACCCGCGTCGCCCCCTCGCCGTCGGCGACGATCTCGATCGCCAGCTGCAACAGCACCGCGTCGAGCAGTCCCTCCGGCAGCGGCGCACCGGCCTCGCCGGTCGCCTGCAGGAGCACCGTGTCGTTGGTGCTCATCTGCCCGTCGACCGTGATCCGCTCGAACGAGGCGGCGGTGGCGGTGCGCAGCGCGGCATCGGCGTCCTCGACGATCGCGTCGGTCTGGACGAAGCAGAGCATCGTCGCGAAGCCCGGCTGGATCATCCCGCCGCCCTTCGCCTGTGCCGAGAGGGTGATTCCGCCGGCCCGCAACGCGCAGGACTTGGGCCAGCGGTCGGTGGTGAGGATCGCGTCCGAGAAGGCACCGGCGCCGCCCTCCGAGAGCGTCCCCGCCGCCCCCCCGATCCCACCGATGACGGCGTCGATCGGCAGCGGCACCCCGATCACGCCGGTCTCGGCGACGGCTACGAGCCTCGGGTCGACACCGAGCTTGGCCCCGGCCTCCTCGCACATCGCCCAGGCGTCGGCGAGGCCCCGGTCGCCGGTCTCGGCGTTGGCGTTGCCGGAGTTGACGACGGCCGCCCTGACAGCGGTCGCGTCGATGCGATCGCGGCAGACCCGGATCGGCGCCGCGGCCGACGCGTTGCGGGTCAGCAGCAGCGACGAGGACACCTCCGCCGCATCGCAGACGAGCAGGCCGACATCGGTCTTACCGCCGCCCTTGAGGCCGCAGTGCGCAGCGCCTGCGCGGAAGCCGGGCGCCAGCTGCGAGGGGCCGAGCTCCTGGACTCCGGCGGGGGCATCGACCCAGCGCGAGCGGAAGAACGGGGAGGGCCGCGGATCGCTCACAACAATCCCTCCGTCTCGTCCAGCCCCAACATCAGGTTGAGGTTCTGCACCGCTTGGCCGGAGGCCCCCTTCCAGAGGTTGTCGATCGCCGAGAAGGCGAGCACCCTCCCCCGCTCCTCGACCGTCACGTAGACGTGGCACTCGTTCGTGTTGCGCACGTCGCGCAGCCCGGGCGGCCGGTCGACCGCGTGGACGAAGGGCTCGCCGGCGTAGCGCTCCGCGTAGAGCGCCTGCACCTCTTCCTTGGAGACCGGCTCGGTCGTCTGCGCGTAGCAGCTGGTCAGCTCGCCCTGGTCGAGCGGCAGCAGGTGGGGGACGAAGGTGACGGGGGAAGCACTGCCCAGCGCCGCCAGCTCCTGCTCGATCTCGGGCCGGTGGCGATGTCCCTCGGTCTTGTAGGGGAAGGCGTTCTCGTCCATGTTGGCGTAGTGCATCGCGTCGCCACCGCCGCGGCCGGCGCCGGAGACGCCCTGCTTGGCGTCGATGACCACGTCGGCGAGCAGGCCGCGCTCGGCCAGCGGCGCCAGGGCCAGCACACTCGCGGTCGGGTAGCAGCCCGGCACCGCGACCAGCTCGGCCTCGCGCAACCGGTCTCGATAGAGCTCGGTGAGCCCGTAGACGGCGCCCTCGAGCAGCTCCGGCGAGCCGTGCTCCCCGTACCAGCGCTGGTAGGTGGGCAGGTCGCGCAGGCGGAAGTCGGCGGAGAGATCGGCGACGAGGACGCCGAGACCACGCAGCGCGGCGACGGTCGGCGCTGAGGCGCCATGCGGGTAGGCGACGATCGCCGCATCGATGTCCTCGAGCGAGTCGAGGTCGAGCTCGGTCAACTCCAGCGGCACCCGGTAGCGCGGATAGAGACGGTCGAGCCGGGTGCCGGCATCGCTGCGCGAGGTGACCGTCACCAGCTCCAGTCGCGGGTGGCGCCAGACGAGCTGAGCGGCAAGCGCCCCGGTGAAGCCGGAAGCGCCGGCGACCAGGACCCGGGCGGCGGGATCGCCGTCGAGCGGTTGCGGCCGTGCCTCACTCACGGAGCGACCCCCCGATCCCGTCCAGCTCCGCGGCGATCGCGTCGCGTAGGCCGGCGACCTCCTCGTCGGTGAGCGTGCGGTCCTCGGCGCGGAACTCAAGCCGCAGCGCCAAGCTCTTGTGATCCTCGCCGACCTGCTTGCCTTCGTAGAGGTCGAAGACCTCGGCTGAGCGCAGCAGATCGCCGCCACCGGCCAGAACCGCCTCCCGCACCCGGGCTGCCGGGACGTCCTCGGGCACGACAACGGCCAGGTCCTGCCGGACGGCCGGGAAGGTGGTGACGTCCTCGAACGTCTCCTCCCCCGCCGAGGCGGCGGCGAGAAGCACGGCCAGGCCGATTTCGAAGCCCGCGGCCGCCTCCAAGTCCCACTCCCGGCAGACCAGCGGGTGCAGCTCGCCGATCCAGCCGGCGCCCATTCCGCCGACCGCAACCCGGGCCGCACGGCCCGGGTGCAGGAACGGCTCCGCTGCCTGCTCGAAGCTCAGCTCACTGCCCAAGCGGTCGGCCAATCCTTCCAGCACTCCCTTGAGGATGAAGAAGTCAGCCGCCTCCGCCCCGCCCCGCCACGACTGCGGCGCGAGCGACCCCACCGCGAGGCAGGCGAGCCGGTGCGGCTCGGAGAACGGCGCCGGCTGCTCGCCGCTGAACCCCCCTGCCAGCAGACCGCCCTCGGTGGCGTTGTCCGACGGCAGGTAGACCCGGCCCGACTCGAACAGGGCGACCCGCTCGGTGCCGTGGGCGAGATTGCGCTGGGCGACGTCGAGCAGCGAGCCGAGCACGGTAGTCCGCATCGCCGATTGGTCCTCGGAGAGCGGGTTGGAGATCGCGATGCCATCTGCGCGAGGGTCGCCGGCGGGGATCCGCAACCGCTCGGGCTCGCCGGGATCGGTGAAGCTCCAGCCGACGACCTCGTCGAAGCCGAGGTCGCGCATCGCGTCCTCGGCGCGGCGGCGCAGGCGCTGTTCGCGATTGAGACCACCGGCCTGGCCGGCGACGGCGGGCAGGGTCGACGGCAGGTTCTCGTCGAGCCCGTGGACCCGCGCCACCTCCTCGACCAGATCGACCTCGCGCGTGACGTCGTAGTGACGGTCGGGCGGGACCTCGACCACCAGATCCTCGCCGTCGCGCTCGACGCCGAAGCCGAGCCGCTCCAGATAGGCGACCTGATCGTCCTGCTCTATCCGCATCCCGAGCAGGCCCTCGACCCGCTCGCCGCGCAAGCGGATCCGGTGCGGCGTGGGGATCTCGGTGGCGACGTCGATCGTCCCCGGCACCAGCTTCGCCCCACACAGCTCGACCATCAATCGTGAGGCGATCCGCTGGGCGCGCAGGCAGAGCTCCGGGTGGAGCTGCTTCTCGAAGCGGCCGGAGGCCTCCGAGCGCAGGCCGAGCATCCGCGAGGTGCGCAGGATGTTGGTCCCGTTCCAGTTCGCCACCTCGAGCAGGACCCGGGTCGTCTCCTCGGAGACCTCGGAGACCTGGCCGCCCATGATCCCGGCGATCCCCGAGGGGCCGTTGCGGTCGCAGACCAGCACCGTCTCCTCGTCGAGCTCGCGCTCGACTCCGTCGAGGGTGGTCATCTTCTCGCCCGCCGCCGCGGTGCGGACAATCAGCGCCCCGTCGGGCACCTTCTCCAGATCAAAGGCATGCAGGGGCTGCGCGGTGAGCCGCATCACGTAGTTGGTGATGTCGACGACGTTGTTGATCGGCCGCTGGCCGGCCGCGGTCAGCCGCGCCTGCAGCCAGGCGGGCGAGGGCTCGACCTTCACGTCGGTGAAGGCCCGGGCGGTGAAGCGCGGGCAAAGCTCGGGAACCTTCACCTCGACCGAGGCGTAATCGCCAACCTCACCCTTGCCCTCGGCAGGCGCGTCCTCGGCCCAGGGCTCGGGGCCGAGCGGCGCCGCGGAGATCGCGTGCACCTCGCGCGCGATGCCGTAGACGCCGAAGCAGTCGACCCGGTTGGGGGTCACCTCCAGTTCGAGCACGGGCTCACCGACCGGCAGGGCCTCGGAGAGCGGCGTCCCCGGCTGCAGGCCGTCGTCCTCGAGCACGAGGATGCCGGCCGACTCCTCGGCGATCTCCAGCTCGGCGGCGGAGAGGATCATCCCCGAGGACCTCACCCCGCGCAGCTTCGCTTCGCCGAGCACCATCCCGCCCGGCAGCGTCGCCCCAGGCAGCGCCACCGGAACCGTCTGTCCAGCGGCGACGTTGGGCGCACCGCAGACGATCGTCCGCGGCTCGCCGTCGCCGGTGTCGACCGCGCAGACGCTGAGCCGGTCGGCGTTGGGGTGCTTCTCACAGGCCGCCACCCTGCCGACCACGAACCCGTCCGCCAGCGGCGGGCCGATCGTCGTCACCCGCTCGACCTCGGTCCCGGTCATCGCCAGCCGCTCGGCCAACTCGGCGGGCTCCACTCCGGGGTCGCAGTGCTCGCGCAGCCATGAGTACGGGACCCTCACGAGAACTGCTCCAGCATCCGCACGTCGTTGTCGAAGAAGCGCCGCAGGTCGGGAACGCCGTGGCGCAGCATCGCGATCCGCTCGACCCCCATGCCGAAGGCGAAGCCCTGGACCACCTCCGGGTCATAACCATGTGACTCGACGAACCCGAGCACGTTGGGGTCGACCATGCCGGCGCCACCGACCTCGATCCACCCCTGCCCCTTGCAGAGGTTGCAGCGCTCGCCGCCGGCCAGCTCCCCCGTCCCCTCGCACTGGAAGCAGGAGACGTCGAACTCGACGCTGGGCTCGGTGAAGGGGAAGAAGTGAGGGCGCATGCGCGCCTCCCTGCCACCGCCGAAGATCGCCCGCAGCATCTCTTCCAGCGTCCCCTGCAGGTCCGCCAGCGTGATCCCCTCGCCGATGGCCAGCCCCTCGACCTGGTGGAACATCGGCGTGTGGGTCGCGTCGGAGTCGCGCCGGTAGACCTTGCCGGGCATGATCGCGAAGATCGGCGGCGGCTGAGCCTCCATCGCCCGGATCTGGACCGGCGAGGTGTGGGTGCGCAGCAGGACCTCGGGGTGCGACTGCACGTAGAAGGTGTCCTGGAGCATCCGCGCGGGGTGGCCCGGCGGGTGGTTCAGCGCGGTGAAGTTGTAGTAGTCGTGCTCGATCTCGGGCCCCTCGATGACGCGGTAGCCGAGCCCGACCATCACGTCCTCGATCTGCCGCGTGGTGCGGGTGATCAGGTGGAGATGACCGGCAGGATGCGGCGGAGCACCCGGCAGGGTCACGTCGACCCGGTCGCCGGCCAGCTGCACATCGAGCTCGACCGCGTCGAGATCCGCCGCCCGGCGCTCGATCAGCGCCTCCATGGTCTGGCGGGCCCGGTTCGCCGCGGCGCCGACCTCGCCCCGCTCCTCCTGCGGCAGGTCGGCGATGCCGCGCAGGATCGTCGTCAACTCGGCTTTGCGGCCGAGGTGGCGGACCCGCAGCTCCTCGAGCTCCGCGGTGCCGGATGCCGCCTCGATCGCGGCGCCGGCCTCGTCCTGGATCTGTGCGATCCGCTCAAGCATCGGGGCCGGTCTCCTGCATGGCGAGCGACGATAGCCGCTCGCAGGCGATGGCCGCCGCGGCGGCGACGTTGAGCGACTCGGCCGCGCCGGGACGCAGCGGAATGGTCACCCGCAGGTCGCATTTCTCCTGCACGTGGTCCGGCAGCCCTTCACGCTCGGCACCCAGACAGAGGGTCGTCGCCGAGCCCAGCCCCTCCAGCTCGTCCCCGCCATGGGCGACCAGCGCAGCCCGAGGCTGTGGCGTCGCCTCGACCCCGGCCCGGACCAGCGGCTGCCCGAAGATCGAGCCCATGCTCGCCCGCACCGCCTTCGGCGAGTAGGGGTCGGCGCAATCGGGGCCAACGGCGACGCTGCCGCCGACCAGCGCGTGCGCGGTGCGGACGATCGCGCCGACGTTGCCGGGATCGGCGACGGCGTGCAGGTAGACGCAAGGCGCCAGCGGCGACTCGGCCCACCGTTGCGGCCAGACCGCGATCGCCCGGGCCCCGGAGCCGAGCGTCGAGACGCCTGCAAGCAGTTCCGGCTCCACCTCCTCGCCACCCAGGCCGCTGCCCGCGGCGCTGAGCAGCAGCCGCGGTTCCGCCCCGGCCGCCAGGCCCGCCTCGACCAGGTCCTCGCCCTCGGTCACGAACAGGCCCTCGCGCTCACGGTGCTTGCGCTCGCGCAGGCTGCGGACCAGCTTCAGCTTCTCGTTGTGGGGGCTTGTGATCATCGGTCTGTCTTTTCTTTTCCTTCGTGCCTTCTCCTGGAGCGCCCGGACCAACTCCGGACAAATAAAAAGCGGGCCGTGAAGACGGCCCGCCCGGGAAGTGGAGTATCGGTTGCGGCTAGGCGGCCGCACCCTCCCGGGCAAGCTCCACGAATCGGCGGAACGCATCGCGGTCGGTGACGGCGATGTCGGCCAGCATCTTGCGGTTGACCTCGACCCCGGCCTTGTCGAGGCCGTGGATCAGCTCCGAGTAGCTCATCCCCTCGAGCCGGGCGGCGGCGTTGATCCGGGTGATCCAGAGCCGGCGGAACTCGCGCTTGCGGTTGCGCCGGTCGCGGTAGGCGTACATGCCCGACCGCTGCACCTGCTCTTTGGCGAAGCGGTACGAGGAATGCTTGCGGCCGTAGTAGCCCTTTGCTTCCTTCAGCACCTTGCGCCGCTTCTTGCGCGCGCTGACCGATCGCTTGACCCGGCTCACTTGCCGCCTCCAAGCAGGGTCCTGATCCGCTTCTCGTCGGCCTTGGCGATCTCGACCGGCCGCGCCATCCGCCGCTTCCGCTTCGGCGACTTTTTCTCCAGGATGTGGCTGGAGTTGGCGCGCCGCCCACGCAACTTGCCCTTGGCGGTCTTGCGAAAGCGCTTCTTGGCGCCCGAATGGGTTTTCATCTTCGGCATCGGGACGCGTATTGAAGCAGACGCGCGGCCGGACTCGCCGGCAACGAGGGACGGCGCCGGTAGCCTGGCGCGCGATGCGGATCGTCTACGTGATCGGGACCCGGCCCAACTTCGTCAAGACGGCGCCGGTGATCGGTGCCATGCGCGCCCGCATGCCGGAGGGACGGCACACGATCGTCCACACCGGCCAGCACTACGACCGGCTGATGTCGGAGGTCTTCTTCGAGGAGCTGGGGGTGCCGGCGCCCGACCACATGCTCGAGGTCGGTTCCGGCAGCCACGCCAGCCAGACCGCACGGGTGATGGAGCGCCTGGAGCCGGTGCTGGAAGACGAGCGACCGGACCTGGTGATGGTCCCCGGCGACGTCAACTCGACCCTGGCGGCGGTGCTGACCGCCGCCAAGATGCAGATCCCGGTCGGGCACATCGAGTCGGGGCTGCGCAGCTTCGACCGGACGATGCCGGAGGAGGTCAACCGGATCGTCGCCGACGAGTTCTCCCAGCACCTCTTCCTCCACTCCGACGAGGCGATCGAGAACCTGCGCGCCGAGGGAATCCCCGACGAGCGCATGCACTTCGTCGGCAACACGATGATCGACACCCTGGTCGCGCTCGAGGACCGCATCCGCGGCGCCGGCGCCGCGGCGGGGCTCGGCGTCGAGCCCGGCGAGTACATGCTCGTCACCCTGCACCGCCCCGCCCTCGTCGACGGCGAGCTGCTGCCGGAGACGGTGCGGCAGCTGGCGGCGCTGGCCCGCGAGATGCCGGTCGTCTTCCCCGTCCACCCGCGGACCCGCAAGATGATGGAGGAGGTCGAGTCCGAGCACCCGGGCCTGCTCCTCTGCGAGCCCTTCGGCTACGTCGACTTCCTCTCTCTGCTCGCCGACGCCGGCGCCGTCCTCACCGACTCCGGCGGGATCCAGGAGGAGACGACCTACCTCGGCATCCCCTGCTTCACCCTGCGCGACAACACCGAGCGCCCGGTGACGATCCGCGCCGGCACCAACACCCTGCTCGGCCTGGACCCGACCACCATCGCCACCATCCCGGAGATGCTCGCGGAGAGCTCCTCGCAAGCCGCCGAGCCTCCCCCTCTCTGGGACGGCAAGGCAGCCGAGCGAATAGCCGACGTACTGGCATAAGGCCGGTCCCGGTAGGGATGGAACGTCTTGTACTTTTTCCGCGGCGCCGCTAGCGAACAGCCGTCAACTGTCTTCGGAAAAAGTTAAGTGGAATCCCTATCGGGACCGGCCTCGGCCTCGGCCTCGGAATGGGCCTCGGCCTCCGCCTTCGCCTCTTTGCTGGGCGCCAGCATCATGCTCATGTTGCGCCCTTCCTGAAGCGGTTCGGACTCGATCGTGGCGAGCCCGTCGAGGTCCTCGAAGAGTCGCTGCAGCAATGCCCGGCCGCGCTCGGGGTGGGCCTGCTCGCGGCCGCGGAACATGATCGTGATCTTGACCTTGTTCTGATGGCGCAGGAACCGCTCGACGTGACCCTTCTTGGTCTCGTAGTCGTGGGTGGCGATCTTCGGCCGCAGCTTGATCTCGCGCACGTTGACCTGCTGCTGGTGCTTGCGAGCCTGCTTCTGCTTCTGCTCCTGCTCGTACTTGTACTTCGAGTAGTCGAGCAGGCGGGTGACGGGCGGCTTCGAGCCGGGTG
>DATMEP010000059.1:0-16940 GCA_035556755.1 Solirubrobacterales bacterium | reverse complement strand
CACCCAGCAGAACCCGCTCGGCAACCTCTCCACCGACAAAGCCGACTGGGCGCACACGGTCGAAGCGCCGATCGGGGTCCAGCCCCAAATTGCCGGCAGGCCGCCGAAGAAACCCGACGTGCGCTGCGACACCAATCCCGTCCCCAACCTGAACGGCCCGCTGGGCCAGATCGGCCCAGCCAGCCTGGCGCCGTCGGGCGGCCCATGAGCGACGGGGAGCGACAGGTGAGCCGCTGGCAGCACTTCCGCGCCTCGCTGGCGCGGCAGTCGCGCGGGCGGGGCAGGGACTCGATCGCGATCGTGATCCTGACCATCGCGGCGATCTCGATGACCCTCTGGATCTTCACCCAGCAGAAAGCGTCGCTGCCTTCGTGGGCGCCGCTCGTCGGCGAAGACTTCGTCCAGCTCAGCGCCGACTTCACCAGTGCCCAGGCGGTCACCCCGGGCCAGGGCCAGGCGGTCGTGATCGCCGGTGTCCGGGTCGGCAAGATCTCCTCGGTGGACGTCGAAGAAGGCCACGCCGTCGTCGGCATGGACGTCGAGCCCAAGTACCTGGAGCTGATCCACCCCGACGCGACGCTGCTGCTGCGGCCGAAAACGAACCTCAACGACATGGTGGTCGAGGTCGACCCCGGCAAGGGCCCGGACCACGTCGAGGCCGGCCACCACTTCCCGCTCGCCCAGACCGAACCGAGCATCGGCTTCGAAGCGTTCCTCTCGGCACTCGACGAAGACACGAGGCGCTACCTGCAGCTCCTGGTCGCCGGCGGCGCCCAGGGAATCGGCAGCCAGGGGCGGGAGCTGTCAGGGGCCTTCCGCCGCCTCCAGCCCTTCGCCCACGTGGTCGCCGACCTCAACCGCGCGGTGGCGTCGCGGCGCGAGGCGCTGGCCAGCGTGATCCACGACTTCGGCCTGCTCACCACCGAGCTCGGCCGCCGCGATTCCCAGCTCGAACGCTTCGTCACCTCCTCCAAAGACGTGCTCGGCAACTTCGCCAACCAGCAGGAGGGGATCCAGGAAACGCTGGTCGAGTTCCCCGCGACCCTGGCGGCGCTCCAATCCGGGCTCGCCAGCTCCACCCGCTTCTCCGAGGCGGCTCGTCCTGCCCTGCTCAAGCTGATCCCGCAGGCGCAGGCGCTCGGGCCCGCCTTCGACGCGCAGAAGCGCCTCTTCAGCCAGACGACCGTGCCGATCCGCGACCAGATCAGGCCTTTCACGCGTGAAATCAGGCCTGTGCTGACCCACACCAAGCAGGGGTCGGCTGACCTGAACACGTCCGTGACCGGCTTCGGCAACGCGCTGGGCGGCCTCAACAGCTTCTTCAACACGCTGGCCTACAAGCCGAAAGACTCGCGGGAGAGTGCCCTCTTCTACCTGCCCTGGCTCAACCACAACTTCAACGCCAGCTTCAACCTGGCCGACGGCGGCGGGCCGATCCAGCGCACCGTCGTGATGATCTCCTGCACCGGCTCGGCGCTCGGCTACGGCCTGGTCGATCTGAAGCCCTACCTGAAGACGATCCTGCAGTCGTCCAACATCCCGACCGCTGAGCAAATCCCCGACCCGACCGCGAAAACCGGTCACTGCGAATACGTCGGACGATGAGCAAGCGCGCCCCCAGCACCGGCCAGCTCCTCATCATCGTCGCCTTCGCGCTGTCCTGCTTCGGGATCCTGCTCTTCCTCTGGATCACCTTCGGCGGGCCCACCCCGTTCAAGGCGAAGCCCTACGAGATCAGGGTTCCCTTCCGCGAGGCGACCCAGCTGGCCCAGCAGTCCGACGTGCGGATCTCCGGCGTCTCGGTCGGCAAAGTCCAGAACATCGAGCTGGCGCCAAACGGGGAAGACGCGCTGGCGACGATCTACCTCGAGGACAAGTACGGGCCGATCCCGCGCAACACGCGCGCGATCCTCCGCACCAAGACGCTGCTCGGCGAGACCTACGTCGAGCTGACCCCGGGCGACGCCGCCAGCCCCGAGCTGGCCGACGGGGGAACGCTCCCGGCCGCCAACATCGCCGAATCGGTCCAGCTCGACGAGATCTTCCGCACCTTCGACGCCCCCACCCGCGCCGCCTTCCAGGAGTGGCAGCGTGAAGCGGGGATCGCGATCCAGGGTCGTGGCCAGGCCTTCTCCAACGTGCTGGCGGAGTTCGACCCCTTCTTCACCGAATTCGATCGCCTCTTCCGCGTCCTCGGCACCCAGGAGCTGGCGGTGCGGCAGCTCTTCCGCAACGGCGCCGTCACCTTCCAGGCGCTGCGCGGCCGCGAAGGCCAGCTCGCCGAGCTGATCGACAACTCGAACGCGGTATTCACGACGGCCGCGGCGCGCGACCGCGACATCGAAGCCCTGTTCCGTGCCTTCCCGACCTTCCTCGACGAGTTCAGGATCACTCTCGATCGGCTGAAAGAGTTCGCGATCAACACCGATCCGCTGATGCGCCAGCTGGTGCCGGCGGCCGAACAGCTCTCGCCGACGCTGATCGCCCTCTCCAAGTTCGCCCCGGAAGCGAAGGGCTTCTTCGAAGCATTCGCACCGGTGATCGCACGTGCCCCGACCGGCTTCCCGGCGGCGCGCAAGTTCTTCCGCGACGACTTCCCCGTCCTGCTGCGGGCGGTGGACCCGTTCCTGCGCAACCTCAACCCGATCCTCACCGGGCTCGGCCTCTACAAACGGGAGATCACCTCGGCGATGGGCAACGTCGCCGCGGCGACCAACGCCCGCCTGCCGAACAACGCGGCCGGCGTCCAGGTCCACTACCTGCGGACGATGGGCCCGTTCGGCCCCGAATCGCTGGCGGCCCTGCCGAAACGACTCACCGCCAATCGCAACAGCGCCTACTCCCAGCCCGGTGCCTCCGAACAGCTCGCCAGCGGCCTGCTCAACTTCGACACCCGCCAGTGCGGCGCGGGGATCACGGCGACCCTCGATGCGGGCACGCCCGAGGAAGAAGCGTTCAAAGACCGCGTCAACGGCGACAGCAAAAAAGCGGCGGACCTGTTCCAGCGGCTCAGGCACTACGCCTTCGGCGACCAGGACAGCTCGGCGACGATCCCGGCGCCCGGCTGCAGCTCGCAGGCGCCCTTCGAGCCGATCTACGGCAGCGGTCCGCCGACCATCTACCAGCACACCTTCGAACAGGGCGAATGACGAAAGGGCGGCCCGGAGGCCGCCCTTTCATGTGTGACTCAGTCGGTCGCCGGTTCAGCCCTTCGGCGTGCAGGGACGGATCACGGTCTCATCGGAGACGATCGTCTGGGTACGCGGCCCGCCCGCTTCGTTGCGGAAGATGGCTTTGGTGATGTGGGCCTGGAAGCGCCCATCGGTGCATCTGGCCAGGAAGTAGGACTGTTTTCTACCTTTGTAGTTGAACTTTTTGCCGAATTTGATGTCGAACTCGAGCACCGAGCCGCTGCCGCCGGCGATCACCGGGACCTTGGAGACGGTGCCCAGCCCGTAGCGCCCTTTGCTGATTTTCTTGATCGTCACCGTGGTCACGACTGCGGCCGGGACCGGCACCGTGATGTAGGTGTGGATGTAGAGGGTCGTCTTGCCGCCGCTGGTGCCGCCGTTGAAGACGGTGATCGGGGCGTTGACCGGAATCGGCGCCTGTTCGGGGAAGGAGATCTGGATCCGGCCGCTGCCGGACCCCACGACCGATTTGCCGCAAACGCTCTTGGCGGACGCGGTGGTACGCGCCTCGAGCTGACCGCCTTTGCAGGTCGCCAGGCCCTTGGTGTTGATTTTGCCGTTCTTGTCGAACTCGGCGATCAGTTCCCGGAAGGCCGGCGGATGACTTCCGTCAGCGCTGGCGATCTGGCCGCGAATACGGACCGTGACCGGCGCGTCGGTTTTTTTCGGCAACGCCTTCGGCGTCACGCCACCGTCGACTTTGACGATGATGTCGCCGACCCGGTAGACGTCGAATTTCGCGCTGGCGATCGCCGCCATGCCGACGGCCACCGCGGCGCTCGCGGCGAGTGCCAGCAGCAGTTTCCTTCGCATGTGCTCGTCTCTCCTTTGGCCTGTCCCTCGCAAGGGCCGGGCCAGCGCAGCAGCACGAGGGGAGGGTCTGTGGCAACGAAAAGGGCGGCCCGTAGACCGCCCTTTCCCCTGCTGATCCTGTCGTAAACCTCTGCTGCTCAGCCCTTCGGCGTGCAGGGCACGAAGAGGCTGCCGTCGAGAACCGTCTGAGCCGCTACCCCAGGCTCTTTGGCTTCGTTTTTGAAGAGGATCTTCGGCGTCGTGACCTTGAATTTGCCGTCCGGGCATTTGGCTTCGAAGTAGCCGACCCTCTTGCCTTTGTAGGTGTAGGTCCGGCCGAGCTTGAATTTGAAGTCGATAGCCGAACCGCTCCCGCCGGCCGTCACGGGGATCTTCGAGACCGAGTGGACACCGGTGCCTTTGCGCTGGATCGTCACCTGGGTGACGATGGCGGCGGGGACGGGCACGGTGATGTAGACGTGGATCAGGAGCTTGACCTTGCCGCCCTGTTCGCCGCCGTTGAAGACGGTGAGCGGGCTGGTGACCAGGATCGGCGGCTGTTCGGGGAAGGCGATCTCGACGTGTGCGATGCCGCTGCCGAGCGTGGTATCGCCGCAGACGGCGTTCGCCGCTTTGGTATCTCGAGCCTCGAGTTTTCCTGCGGTGCAGAACGACAGGCCCTTGACGTTGATCTTCACGTCCTTGTCGATGTCCACCACCACTTCGCGCAGCGCCGAGGGATGGGTGCCATCGTTGGTTTTGATTTTGCCGAAGATGTTCGTCGAGACCGGTACGTACTCGTCTTTCGGCATCGATTTCGGTATGGCGGTGCCGCCAAACGTGGTTACCAAATTGCCCGCCTGGATCGTGACGCTTGCCGCGCTGGCGATCGCGGCGGCTCCGATTGCCAACACCGCGCATAGGGCGAGTGCTACAAGCAGCTTTCTTCCCATGTTCCCTCTCTCCTTTTGGCCTGCCCCTCGCGAGCCCGACCTTCGTGGAAGCCTTAATTTACTCCGTACTTCTCGATTCGAGTGGAACGGTCATGGAGTGGAACGGCGATGGAGAGCGCACGGGAACGAAAAAAGGGTGGCCCGAAGGCCACCCTTTTTCCCCTGCTCGTCCTGTGGGTAAAGCTGCTGCTGCTCAGCCCTTCGGCGTGCAGGGCCGGATCACGGTCCCGCTGAGCGTGGTCGTGCTGCGATCGCCAGCTTCATTTTTGAAGATGGCTTTGATCACTTTGGCGTGGAATTTCCCGTCGGTGCATTTGGCGACGATGTAGCTCTTCTGCTGGCCGTTGTAGTTGTACTTTTTCCCGAACTGGATGTTGAAGCTGAGCACCGATCCGCTGCCGCCGGCGATCACCGGGATTTTGGAGACGGTGCTGAGCCCGTAACGGCCTTTGTTGACTTTCTTGATCGTCACCGTGGTCACGACGGCCGCCGGGACCGGGACGGTGATGTAGGTGTGGATGTAGAGCGTGGTCTTGCCGCCGCTGGTGCCGCCGTTGAAGACGGTGATCGGGGCGTTGACCGGAATCGGCGCCTGTTCGGGGAACGAGATCTGAATCTGGCCGCTGCCCGAGCCGACGACCGATTTGCCGCAGACGCTTTTAGCGGCCGTGGTGGTGCGCGCCTCGAGCTGGCCACCTTTGCAGACTGCCAGGCCGGTCGTGTCGATCTGACCGTTTTTGTCGAAGTCGATGATCGCTTCCCGGAATGCGGCCGGGTGACCGCTGCCGTCCGAAGTTTCGATTTTGCCTTTCACGTTGACCGTGACCGGCGCGAATTTGCTTTTCGGCAGCGCCTTCGGCGAGACCCCGCCGTCGGCTTTGAGGATCAGGTTCCCTGCCCGGAATACCTCGAATTTCGCGGACGCGACCGCCGTCACGCCGACGACAAGCGCCGCGCTCAGGGCGAGTACAAGCATGGACTTTCTACGCATATCCCTTTCATCTCTCCTTTTTGGCCTGCCCGTCGCGAGCCGCGGCCGTTGAACAGCCTTGACAACCCTCCGGCAGCGAAAACTACCAGCCCCGGCCTTCAGGTAAACCCGCGCATTCACGGAAAAGAGCGGCTTAACAAGCTGTCGAGCTACCCCTCGAGCATCGAAAGCCGGGTCCGTTCGCGCTCCTCGGCGGCGCCCTCAGGGCCCAGAAAAGGCAGGGTGATCCAGAACATCAGGTCGGGAAGACGGCTGGGCAGACGCGCCGAGGCGCCGTGCAGGATCTCGCTGTAGAGCAGCTCGTTGATCCCGCCCGCCAGCGACAGCGAGGTGATCCCGGGCAGCTCGACCGAGGTCTCCGCCCTCCCCGCATCGAGAAACCCGGTGAACTGGCGCAGCGCGGCGTCGCGGCGGGCGAGCGCCTTCGGTCCCGCGGCCAGTACCTCGACGATCGCGAAGCGGCCCTCGTCCGGGTGCTCGGCGAGGTGTTTCAGCAGTTCTCCCAGGCCCGCGGCCACGCGCTCCGCCCAGGGCGCGCCCGGCTTCGACTCGAAGCCCCGTGCCGTGTCTCCCAGCAGGTTGCCGAGCAGCAGGTCATACGCGGCGAGGAAGCAGTCCTCCTTGCTCGCGAACAGCTCGTAGAACGTCTTTCTCGACACCCCGGCGACGCCGATCACGTCGACGACACGGGTCTCCGGGTAGCCGCGCTCGGCGACCACCTCGATCATCGCCTGGAGGATTCGGCGCCGCTGGGACTCCGTCACCGCCTCCCGCGGTAGCCCGTGACGACCCCTTGGCAACCGCTCGCCCAGCTTGGCTGTGCGTCTACCGGAAGCCACACAAAGACTCTAGAGCAGGCGGGGTGAAATCGCGACTGCTGTACCCCGGCGTGCCCCAGTCGCTCAGGCGGCCTGAAGGCTCGGCTCGTCGCCGATCCAGACCACCTGATCGCGGCTGGGGCCGACCCCGACGAGGCGGATCGGAACCCCGACGAACTCGCTGATGAAGTCGAGGTAGGCACGGGCCTGGGGGGGCAGGTCCGCCTCGCTGCGGCAGCTGGCCAGATCCACCGTAAAACCCGGTAGCTCCTCGTACTCGGGCTCGGCCGAGTGGAGGATCGACTGGTGGTAGGGGAAGCGATCGAAGATCGCCCCCTCCCTGGAGCGGTAGCGGACCGCGACCCGCAGCGGGTCGATCCCGCTCAGCACGTCGAGCTTGGTGATCGTCAGGGCGCTCATCCGGTTGAGGCGGACGGCGTAGCGCAGGGCCACCAGGTCCATCCAGCCGCAGCGCCGCTCCCGTCCCGTCGTCGTCCCGTACTCGTGGCCGCGTTCCAGCATGTGCCGGCCGACCTCGTCTTCGAGCTCGGTCGGGAAGGGGCCGGCCCCGACCCGGGTCGCGTAGGCCTTGGCGACTCCCCAGACCTCGTCGATGTCGGTCGGCCCGACCCCGGCGCCCACGCAGGCGGCTCCGGCGACGGGGTTGGACGAGGTGACGAAGGGATAGGTGCCGTGGTCGAGGTCGAGCAGGGTCGCCTGGGCGCCCTCGAAGAGAACCGTGCCACCGCTGTCGAGCGTCTCCCAGCAGAGGCGGGAGGTGTCGGCGATGTGGGGCTCGAGCTGGTGGCCGTAGCCGGCGAACTCCTCGGTCATGGCGTGCAGGTCGAGCCGCGGGTCGGGAGCGTCGGCGACCGAGTGATCCCCTCCTTGGTAGGTCCCCTCACCGGCCTCCTTGCGCAGTTTGCGCCGCTGCACCGAGAGTTCGCGCAGCGCCTGTTGCTTCGGCTCCAGCGCCGCCATGATCTTCTTGCGCAGGATCTTCTCGTCGAGCAGGTCCTGGACGCGGATCCCGAGGCGCAAGGCCTTGTCGGCGTAGCAGGGCCCGATGCCGCGCCGGGTGGTGCCGATCGAGAGCTTCCCCAGCTTCACCTCGCCCGCCGTGTCGAGCAGCACGTGGTAGGGCATGATCAGGTGGGCGTTGGCGGAGATCCGCAGGTTGCCGACGTCGACGCCGCGGCGCTTCAGCCCGTCGATCTCGCCGAGCAGGACGCTGGGGTCGAGGACGACGCCGTTGCCGATCGCGCAGACCTTCTCCGAGTAGAGGATGCCCGAGGGGATCAGGTGGAACTTGAACTCCTCGCCGTCGCGGACGATCGTGTGGCCGGCGTTGTTGCCGCCCTGGAAGCGCACGATCATCTCGGCGCGGTCGGCGAGCAGGTCGACGACCTTGCCCTTCCCCTCGTCGCCCCACTGGGCACCGACTATGACTATTCCCGGCATACGACCAGGGATTCTGCCTGGTTTCTACGCGCTGACTGCTCTTGCCTGGTCGCGCTGGTCGGGTCCGAAGAGCGGCAGGGGGTCGTCGCAGATCTCCACCAGGCGCGAAACGGTGCGCGGGCCGATCTGATCCTCGAGCTGTCGCCGCCCCTCGTCGACGTCCTGTTTGGCGTTGCTGGTGACCAGCATTGAGCGCTGATTCTCATAGCGCTCGTTGACCAGGGCGTAGAGCTGCTCGACCACCCAGTCGGTGTGGCGCTCGGAGCCGAGGTCGTCGATGTAGAGCAGGTCGACCGAGGTCAACCGCCTGAAGAAGGCTTCGTAGGCGTCTTCGGACTCGGTGGCCTGGTAAGTCTGGCGGATCTGGGTGAGCAGCTTCGGCGTGAAGTACACGGCGACCGTCTTACCCGCGGCCAGGGCCGCCTTGGCGATCAGCATCCCCAGCGTCGTCTTGCCGGTCCCGGTGTTCCCCATCAGCCACAGGCCTTTGCCCGTGCCGAGGTTGCCGTCGAGGTCGTCGACGTAAGCCTGGACGGCGCCGACGACGTGACGGCTGGTCATGTCGCGGCTCATGTCGCTGACCGGTGGCCGCTCGAAGGAGACGCCGCGGTAGCGGGGCGGGATCACCGAGGCGATGCCCCGGACCCGGCCCCGCTTGAGACGCTGCTCGCGGCACTCGCAGGGCCGGGCCACGTCCTCGGGGCCGAGGATCCAGCCGGAGCCGTCGCAGACTCCGAGCGGGCAGGCTCGCTGCGCGAACGGTTCGCTGCGCGGGATCGCGGGCATCAGAACTCAGGCCCTGCGGCGGCCGCATCCTCCAGCGGCGGTCCTTCGCCGGCCGGCTGCTCAACTGGGCGCTCGTGGCCGCTGTGATCGGCGAATTTGGGGAAGCGATCGAGGAAAACAAGCTGCGGCGCGCCGATCGGCCCGTTCCTATGCTTGGCGATGATCACGTCCGCCAGCCCGTCGGGCTCCTCTTCGGAGTCCCGGTAGTAGTCCGCGCGGAAGAGGAAGGCGACCACGTCGGCGTCCTGCTCGATCGAGCCCGACTCGCGCAGGTCGGAGAGCATCGGCTTCGGCGGGGTGCGCTGCTCGGGGGCGCGGGAGAGCTGTGAGATCGCCAGCACCGGCACCTCCAGCTCGCGGGCGAGGATCTTCAGCCCGCGGCTCATCTGGCCGACCTGCTCGACCCGGTTGGCACGCGGGTCGTCAGCCCGCATCAGCTGCAGGTAGTCGACGATCACCAGGCCGAGGCCACCCTGGTCCTGGGTCTGGGCGTGCAGCCGCCGCGCCTTCGCCCGCAGGTCGAGCAGGCTGAGGTCGGAGGAGTCGTCGAACCAGAGCGGCGCTTCCTCAAGCTCGTTGCAGGCCCGCACCACCTTCGGCCAGTCCTTCTGCGCGACCTGCCCCTTGCGCAGCTTGTCGCCGGAGATCCGCGCCCGGCAGGCGATGAAGCGCTGCGCCAGCTCGACCTCCGACATCTCCAGCGAGAAGAAGGCGACCGGCATCCCCCGCTTCACCGAGACGTTCTCGGCGATGTTGGCGACCAGGGCGCTCTTGCCCATCGCCGGGCGGGCCGCGACGATGATCAGGTTGCCGGGCTGGAAGCCGCCGGTGATCGCGTCGATGTCGCGGAAGCCGGAGGGCGTCCCGGTCATCTCGGTCTCGCCGGTCGAGAGCTTCTCGAGCCGGTCGACCTCGTCGTGGAGGATCTCGGAGAGCAGGCGGAAGTCGCTTGCCTGCTCTTTGTGGGCAACGTCGAAGAGCAGCTTCTCGGCACGCTCGGAGAGCTCGCGCGGTTCCCCGTCGCGCTGGTGCACCCAGCCCTGGATCTCCTGGCCGGCGCCGAGCAGGCGGCGCAGCAGCGAGTTCTGCTGGACGATCTCGGCGTAGTGCTTGGCGTTGCCGGCGGCCGGGACCTTGGCGGCCAGCTCGGAGACGTAGTGCTTGCCGCCGGCCCCGTCGATCTCGTTGCGCTGGACCAGCGCCTCGGTGACGCTGAGCTCGTCGACCGGCTTCGAGTTCGCGTAGAGGTCGTGGACGCAGCCAAAGATCAGGGCGTGCTTCTCGAGGTAGAAGTCGCCGCCGTTCAACTTCACCTCGTCGATGACCCGGGTCAGTGCGGGCTCGGCGACCAGCATCGCCCCCAGCACCGATTCCTCGGCCTCGATGTTCTGCGGCGGGACGTGAGCGGTTGCGGAAGGCTGCGGCATCGACTTCTAGTTAAGGGTCCGAAGCGGCGGATTTCGTCGTTGGCCCCTCATTCCGTTCAGCAAACCAGAGGCCGGCGCCTTCCACGACCGACCTCCTTGCAAACGAGGGGAAAATTCGGGCGGCTCAGCTTGCAGGAATTGGTACGAAGGCGTTACAGAAATCTTGCATTGATTGCGCCCTTCGTGCGGCCGCAACTTTTAGGCTGCAATCATGGAGGCGATGACGGAGAGCTGGAACGACGGCCGGATGGACGACCTGAACGCGAAGGTCGACCGCATCGACGGGGACGTTCGCGCCCTGCGGGTCGAGATGAGGACCGAATTCGCCGCGGTTCGGGCTGAGATGCGCGACGGGTTCGACAAGATCGACAAGCGCTTCGAGAAAGTCGACGAGCGTTTCGAGAAAGTCGACGAGCGTTTCGAAGGGATCAACGCCCGCTTCGAGCGCTTCGACGCACGCCTTCTGGCTTTTCACGTCGTTTTGGTCAGGACTTGCGTCCTCGCCGTTGGCTTGCTTGGCGTCCTAGTGACCGTGATCGGCATCCAGGCTTGAGCTCGTTCCAGCTCCATACGCCTGCGCGGGTGGTATCTCGCCCGCCTCTTCCTTGCGCTGCTCGCCGCGGCGCAGCATTCGCTGGGTGAGGATCGCGATGCTGAGAATCGCCGTCGCGCCGAAGCTGAGCTGGATGCTGAGCAGGCCCTCGCGGGTCCAGTAGACGTCACGGAGGTCGAGCAGCAGCGCCGCCTCGTCGAAGGTGAGGCCCATGCCGGCGCCCATCGGGATCGCGAGGCGATCCTCCAGCGCGTCGCTTTCGGTCAGCAACGCCGCGGTTCCCGAGGCGAAGGCGATCAGGATGCCGGGCACGAAGTGGTGGATGTGGCGACCGCCGACGCTGACGTTTTCGAACGGCCACCAGCGGTCGCGGATGCCCCAGGTCGAGATCCGCACCAGGGCAAAGGCGGCGAGGAAGCCCGCGAGCAGGTTGAAGAGGACGGTCTCGCTGCGCGGCGTCGCCGCGTAGCCGCTGACCGCGACACCGACCGTGTCGAGCGCCGCCACCGGGGCCGCCTCGACCAAGCCGTCTTCCCTGCCGCGCTCGTGGGCGCGACGGCGCAGCATCCGGCCGAACTGACCCGCCAGAACCGTTCCGGCAGCTCCGAGCGAGACCGTGGCGAGTCCCACCGTCGCCCGCTCCGATCGTGCCCAGCCGAACCGCGTCCTCGCCCTGGCGCGGCGCGTCAGGCGAGTCGGCAGACCGCGCAGCTAGCTCTCCTCTGTGACGATCGTCTTGACCGTGGCGATCGCGCCGTCGGCCAACTCGATCTCGACCATGTGGGTGCCGATCTCGCGGATCGGCTGCTCGAGGCGGACTTTGCGCGGGTCGACGCGCAGGTCGCGGGCATCGCGGATCGCATCGACGATCTCCCTGGCGCCGACCGAGCCAAACAGCTTGCCCCCGTCGTCTGCACGCTGGGTGATCGTCAGCACGGTTTTGGAGAGCAGCGCCGCGGCCTGCTCTTCGCGCTCGGCGCGGGCGCGCTCGGCCTTTTCGGCGGCTGCCTGGCGCCGCTGGGCCTCCTCCAGCGCCCCCGGCGTCGCCGCCGCGGCGAGCTTGCGCGGGATCAAGTAATTGCGGAGGTAACCGGGGGAGACGTCAACCGGCTCGCCCCGGTGCCCGAGGCTCTCGACGTCCTCAAGGAGGATGGCCTGTGCCATCAACGCTCTCCGACGTAGGGCAGCAGAGCGATCTCGCGGGCGCGCTTCACCGCCACCGAAAGCTGCCGCTGGTGCTTGCGCGAGAGACCGGTGACCCGGCGGCTGCGTGTCTTCCCCTTGTCGGAGAGGAAACGCCGCAACAGGTTGAGATCCTTGTAGTCGACTTCCTCGGAGTTGATCCGCGTGTATTTGCGCGGCCGCACGCGATCGGCGCCACGACGCCCGCGGCGTGGGCCTGCATCTCCACTGTTCTCGCGACTTCTCGCCATGCGAGCCAGGATGCTACAGGTGCCCGAGGTTCAGGGGCCGCCACACCGCATGGCAGCCCCTGAAAGCAGCTAGAACGGGATGTCGTCGTCCGCGCCACCACCGCCACCGGCGGGTGCGCCGGCGTAGTCGGAGGTGTCGGCCGGGACGTCGCTGCTCGGGCTGAAGCCGCCGTTTCCGTTGCCGCCGCCGTCGCGGGAGCCGAGGAACTGGACCGAGTTGGCGATGATTTCGACGCTCTGCCGTTTGCCGCCCTCTTTGTCCTCCCACTCGCGCCAGTCGAGACGCCCTTCGACCGCCATCGGACGGCCCTTTTCGAGGTAGTTCGCGCAGTTCTCGCCCTGCGCTCCCCAGACGGTGACGTCGAAGTAGTTGGGCTTGTCGACCCAGTTGCCGCTCTGGTCCTTGCGGCGACTGTTGACCGCCACCCGCAGCTTGCAGACGGAGGTTCCCCCCGGCGTGCTGCGCAGCTCCGGATCGCGGGTCAGGTTCCCGGTGATGACCACAACGTTGATGTTCGAAGCTGCCACGGCTCTCACTCCTCAGAATCGCTTAGTCGAGATACCAGTCTAAGAGCGCAGGCGGCGCGACTCTCCCCCCTGAAAGCGGAATATCCGGGAAAGACCGGCGCTACTCGGCGGATTCCGCGGGCTGCTCGCCCTCGGTCTCGGAGATCGGCTCCGGAGCGGCCTCGCCCTCGCCTGCGGGGGCGGCCTCGGCAGGGGGCTCCGGACTTGCCTCGGCGCCGACAGGCTCGGCGGCTGCCGCAGCGGCGGGCGCAGCGGTCTCGGTTGCAGCGGCGACGGCCGTCTCGGCCGCCGGCTGTGGGGCGCTCTCAGGCGGGCGCTCGCGCGATGCTCCGGGACCCGCCGCCGCTGAAGCTGGCGGAGCCATCACCGGCGTCTCCGGGCCGACTTTGAAGATGCGGAAGCGGAGCACCCCGTCGGCGATCTTCAGATTGTGATCGAGCTGCTCCAGCAACTCGGTCGGTGCTTCGAAGCGGAACCAGCGGTAGTCGGCCTCGTTGCGCTGGTCGATCTCGTAGGCCAGCTTGCGCAGTCCCCAGACGTTCTCGTGTTTCAGCGCCCCGCTGTCCTCGATCTGCTTGCGCGCCTCCTGCGCGATCGCGTCGCGACCGGGGGCATCCCGCCCCGGGTCGAGCATCAGGACCAGCTCGTATTCGCGCATTGCGGCCAAAACGGCGTCGGACTATAGCCAGACCGCTAGTGCGGGGCGAACTCCTCCGAGCCATCGGTCGGCGACGGCGGCGGAGATGTAGGCGCCAGCGCCGCCGCCGGGGGCGCTTCGGCGGCCACTGGCGGGGGCGGAGGAGGTTCAGGCTGAGGCGCAGGGGCGGGTGGGTCCTGTCGCCGGGTGGGGTGTCCGGCCGTGCGCTGGGTTTTTCGCCAGGAGCGGCGCTTGTCAGCTTGTGGCGTGGTGGGGCGAAAAACAGGACGCCGCGCCCGCCCGGACACCCCACCCGACACCACCCGCCCGAGCTGCCGCTCCGTCGGCAGACCAACATCCGAAGGTAGCGGGGGTGGCTCGGGCGGCTTCAGCAGCTCCGGAAGCATCTGGAGCGCCAGCATCCCAAGCACGACGATCGCGGCAGCCTTCCCAGCTGTACCCCAGCGAATTCGGAGTTGCATGCATCTCTAAGGCCCGAGATCGCAGAATTCTCCCCCTCTACGCAACCGCCTCCCGAAGCTCTGCGATATCGCGGAGTTGATCATCCACCCAATCCCCCGGATTCCGCGAGTAGATGATCTCCTTCAGGTGCTGTGCCCGCACCCGCCGCTCCTCGGGCTCCATGGTCAGCGCTCGGTAGATCGCGTCGGCCTGCTCCTGGATGTCGAAGGGGTTGACCGAGAGCACGCAGTCGGCGAGCTCCTCGTGCGAGCCGGTGTTCTCGGAGAGCATCAGGACGCCGTCGCGGGTATTTACCGCCGGCGCCTCCTTGGCGACCAGGTTCATCCCGTCGAAGATCGAGTTGACCATCAGCAGGTCGAAGTGCTTGTAGCGGGCGACGGCCTCGGGGAAGTTCTCGTAGATCTTCAGGTCGATCGGCATCCAGTCGGTCGTCCCGTGACGGTGGTTGACGACGGCGACCAGCGCCTCGATCCGTTCCAGGTACTCGGCGTACTCGGGCACGTCCTGTCGCGAGGGCTGCAGGTGGGCGATGAAGGTGACCTTCTCGCGGAACTCCGGGTGCTGCTGGAGGAAGACGTCGAAGGCCGTGAAGCCGCGCAGGACGTTCTTGGAGAGGTCGGCCCGGTCGACGCGGATGATCAGGTGCTCGCGGCGCCGCTCGACCACCTCGCGCTCCGCTGCCGCGACCTCCGCCGACTCCGCCGCCCGCCGCAGCCGCTCGGCGTCGATCGAGAGCGGGTAGGCGCGGCACAGCGTCCGCCCGCCCGCGTGCTGGACGAGGCAGCGGTCGTAGTCGACTTCGACCTCGAGCAGTTCGTCGCAGCAGCGGATGAAGTTGATGCAGTAGGCGTGGGTGTGGAAGCCGATGATGTCGTTGGCGAGCATGCCGCGGAAGAGCGCCTCGCGGATGCGGCCGGGAAGGATCCGCCAGCTGTCCGGCTGCGACCAGGGGATGTGGACGAAGTGGTGCAGGAAAACGTCGGGCCGTTCGGCGCGGATCATCCCGGGGGCGGTGTAGAGGTGGTAGTCGTGGAGCATCACCAGCGGCCGTTCGCGACCCTCGATCTGCCTCAGCACGGCACTGGCGATGTCGCGATTGACCGCCTGGTAGCCGTAGTCCCAGGAGTCCCGCTCCTCCTGGCGGATGTCCGGCGCGTTGGAGAGGTCCCAGAGGTAGTGCTGGATGAACCAGAGGATCGGGTTGGCGATCACGTTGTAGAAGCGGTCGTAGGCCTCGGCGTCGCTGCCGACCAGCAGCACCCGGTACTCGATCCCGTCGATCGAGAGCTCGACCGGCCCGCCCCGTTCCTCGGAGACGGCGACGTCCTCGTCGGTCATCGCCGAGGCGATCCAGAGCGCCTCGCGGTGGGAGACGAGGCCCGAAAGAGCCGTCACCAGGCCGCCGCCGCCGCGCCGCACGGTGCGCTCGCCGGCCTCGTCGCGCTCGAACTGCGCAGGCCCGCGGTTGGAGACGATGATCAGGGGGTCGCCGCCGTCAGCCACCCACTCAGCCTACCCGCGGGCAGGCTGAGTCTACGAGTCGAGCTTGCCGAGCAGCTGCAGCCAGTCGCGCAGCAGGCGCGGCGAGAGGAACTCGCGGCGGGCGTGTTCCTTGCCGTTGCGGCCGAGGCGCTTGCCGAGCTCCGGATCGGCGAGGATCTCCACGCAGCGCTGTGCGCACTCCTGCGGCGAGTTGACCAGGAAGCCGCTCTCGCCGTCCTCGATCTGCAGCGGGATCCCGCCGACGTTGCCGGCCACGGTCGGGCGGCCCTTCCAGAGTGCCTCGGTGACCGTCAACCCGAACCCCTCGCGGATCGACTTCTGCAGGCAGACGTCGGACTGCGACTGGAAGGCGTTGACCTCGATCGCGCCGACGTTGTTGAGGTTGTTGAGGATCTTGATGTCGGGGTCGCCGTCGGCGTACTCGAAGGTGCGCTGGAAGAAGTCCCAGCCCTCGGGGTCGTCGGTGGCCATCGAGCCGACCAGGGCCAGCTGCACCTCCGGCATCTCCTTCGTCACCTCCCGGTAGGCGTCGATCACGCCGATCGGGTCCTTCCACGGATCGAAGCGGGAGACCTGGGTGATCAACGGCCGGTCGACGTCGATCCCGAACTGGTTGCAGACGAAGGCGGCGTCGTCGGGGGAGAAGGCCATGTTCTTCGGCGAGAGCGGGTCGATCGCAGGGGGGATGATGTTCACCCCGTTGTGGCCGTTGATGCCCGCCGGGACGTAGTCCGGGAGGTGCCAGACGGTCGCGTCGTATTCCTCGATCATCGGCAGCAGGCGGGCGATCGGCTCCGGGTTCGGCTCGGAGAGGTCGATGTGGCAGCGCCAGATCCAGTTGCGGCTCTTCTCGCCGGCGCCGCGCCGCAGGCCGACCGGCTGCGGGTCGTGGACGATGATCGTGTCCCATTCGCCCTGCAGGCCCTCGGCGTTCACGGCGTTGATCTCGTCGAACACCGCCCACTGCTCCTCGGTCAGCGTCTCCTCGGCGCCCTGCAACGAGTTGTGGAGGAGCTTGGTCGCGTTGAAGAACTCTTCCTTGCCGAAGATCACGTGCCAGTGGGCGTCGATGCCGGCGTCTCGCATCAGCGGCACGATCGTGTAGAGGATCTCCGAGACGCCGCCGCCGAACGCGGTGGCGCTGACGTGCAGGACCCGCTGGCCCTGCAGCGGCTCGGCCAGCTCCTTGATCCGTTCGCTCAGCTCTTTGCCGGCGATGTGGGTGTAGTCGGCGAGGGACTTCTGGCCGAGGGCGACTTCTTGAAGCACCCGCGGATTTCTACAGCTCGCGGCGGTTAGATGTCTTGGCGGCCGCTCAGCCGCCGGATTCGGCGTCGGGTCGCTCGCCGAGAGTTACCTCGACGTCGTCCCTGCTGCCGTCCTC
>DATMEP010000058.1:0-5142 GCA_035556755.1 Solirubrobacterales bacterium | reverse complement strand
GTACTTCGCCCCGGCGCTCAACCGGACCAGCGCCTTCGTCGGCGAACTGAACGCCGACCAGCGCCTCTTCGAGCGCTTCGTCGTCAGCTCCAGCAAACTCGCCACGGCGATCGCCGAGCGCGGCGAGAACCTCTCCGGCGCAATCTCCAACGCCAGCACCGCCTTCGGCGCCATCGCCAGCCAGAACGAATCGTTCAGCGAGACCCTGCGCCTGCTGCCCCCCGTGTTCCGGCAGAGCAACACGACCTTCGTCAACCTCCGCGCCGCGCTCGACGATCTCGATCCGCTGATCGAAACCTCGAAGCCGGCGACCAAGGACCTGGCCCCCTTCCTGCAGGACCTGCGCCCCTTCCTCTCCAAAGCCGTGCCGGTCTTCAGGAACCTCCGGCTCACCATGCGCCGGCCCGGCCCGGCCAACGACACCAACGAGTTGCTCGCCGCCCTGCCTGGCGTGCAGCAGCGCGCCTCGCGGGCGTTCCCGCACTCCGAGCAGGCGATCCAGGACTTCCTGCCGAACCTGCGCTTCGCCCGCGCCTACACCCCCGACATCTTCAACGGCTTCGGCAAGCTGGGGCAGCTCGCGGGCTACTACGACGGCAACGGCCACTACGCCCGCGCCCAGCTCGCGGTCAACCCCTTCCGCTACGACAGCGGCAGCGGTGAGCTGGAAGCGATCCCGCCGAGCCAGCAGTTCAACGCCTACGGTTCCTCTGCGGCGGTCAGGCGGCCCTGTCCGGGCGCCGGCACCCAGCCTGCCCCCGACGGCTCCAGCCCGTTCACCGACCCGCCCTTCGCCGGTGCCGGTGTGACCTCTTCCGAATGCGACCCGGCGGACGCGCCTCCCGGCCCATGAAAAAACTGATCCTGGCAATAGTGGCGGTGGCGATCGTGGTGGCGATCGCCCTCCTGACGGTGGGTCGGGACGACGACGACGCCTACCTGGTCCGCGCGATCTTCGACAACAGCTCCTTCCTGGTCTCCGGCGAGGAAGTGCGTGTGGCCGGGGCCACCGTGGGGGAGATCGAGGCGGTCGACGTGACGATGCCGGGCGAGGTCGACAGCTACGAGGACGGCAAGCCGCAGGCGATCCCCGGCAAGGCCGTGATGGTGATGAAGATCGAAGATGAGGGCTTCCAGGACTTTCGCCGCGACGCCAGCTGCACGATCCGCCCCCAGTCGCTGATCGGCGAGAAGTTCATCGACTGCCGGCCGACCCTTCCCCGAGCTCCCGGCTCCGAGCCGCCACCCCCGCTGCGGGAGATCCCCGACGGCGAACCAGGGGCGGGCCAGCTGCTGCTGCCGCTGGAGAACAACAGCTCCACCGTCGATCCCGACCTGATCAACAACATCAACCGCCTGCCCTACGCGCAGCGCTTCCGCCTGATCTTCAACGAACTCGGCGTCGGCCTGGCGAGTCGCGGCGAAGACATCGAGGAGGCGGTGAGGCGGGCCAACCCGGTCCTGCGCGACACCACGCGGCTGCTCGGCATCCTCTCCGGCCAGCGCGACCGGCTGGCCCAGCTCTCCGCCGACTCCGAGCAGATCCTCGCCGCGCTCTCGCGCGAGCGCCAGAGCGTCGCCGGCTTCTTCTCCAACGCGGGCGCCGCGGCGGAAGCGAGCGCCGAACGGGGCGAGGCGCTGGAAGCGTCCTTCAGCAAACTGCCTGAATTCCTGCGCGAGTTCCGTGAGACGATCCGCGGCCTGGAAGGCTTCTCCGACGCCGCGGCCCCGGTCTTCACCGACCTCGACCGGGCGACGCCGGCGCTGACCCGGGCGACCCAGGCTCTGGCGCCCTTCTCGGCCGCCTCCACCGTCGCGCTGAAGTCGCTCGGCGCCACCGGCGAAGTCGCAGGGCCGACCCTTCGTGCAGCCGACCCGGTCGTCGTCAAGACCCGCGACCTGGCGCAGAGCGGCGCCAGCCCGACCACGAACCTCGCCAAGTTCCTGGTCAGCACGCAGAAAACCGGCGGCTGGAACGGGCTGGTCGACTTGATCTACAACAGCAACGCGGCGCTCAACGAATTCGACCAGTACGGCCACTTCGGCCGGGCGCTGGTCACGCTCACCAACTGCCTCGACTACAGCACCTCCCAGCAGAGCGGTTGCGTCGCCGCCTTCAACGGCCCCAGTGCAGTCACCTCCTCCGCTTTCGACGCCGCCGCGATGTACCGACAGATCCAGGAAGAACTGGCCGAACGGGGTGGCGAAGCGACCGACTCCGGCGCGATCGCGGCACCGGACCTGCTCGGCGACGGCGCGTCCGCCGAGCCGGCCCCGAGGTCGCAGGCTCCCGTTCCCAACCTCGGCGAAAGCCGTGAACTCGGCGCCTCGGCGCTGCCCTCGCGGCCGCAGCGCGCCCTCCTCGACTACCTCCTCGGCCCATGAAAAACCGCAGCGGAATACAGGGAGTCGCGAGCAGCCCGGTGATCGTCGGGGCGGTCACGGTGCTGGTCGTGATCGTCGCCGTCTTCCTCGCCTACAACGCCAACAACGGCCTCCCCTTCGTCTCCACCTACGACCTCACCGTCCGCGTCCCCAACGCCAACGCGATCGTCAAAGGCAACGAGGTGCGGATCGGCGGCGCCCGGGTTGGCATCGTCCGCTCGGTGACGCCGGTGCAGCTCGAGGACGGCAAGGTCGTCGCCGAGCTCGACCTCCGCCTCGACAAGAGCGCCGAACCGATTCCGGTCAACTCGACCGTGATCATCCGGCCCAAATCGCCGCTCGGACTCAAGTACCTGCAGATCGTCCCCGGCAGTTCCGGCGAAGGCTTTGCGGCCGGCGACACGATCCCGCTTGCCGCGGCTCGCCCCGAACCGGTCGACATCGACCAGTTCTTCAACATGTTCGACGAGCCGACCCGCAAATCGATCAAGCGCAACCTGACCGGCTTCGGCAGCGCCTTCGCCGGCCGCGGCCCGCAGCTGAACAGCGCCTTCGGAGCACTGCGAGGCCTCGCCGAAAACAGCGAGTCGCCGCTGCGCGCGATCGTTGCTCCCAGCACCAACTTCGGCGGCTTCTGGCGGGCGCTGGAGGACCTCTCCGCCACCGTCGTCCCGGTCGCGGAGACCCAGGCCAGCATGTTCGTCGCGCTCGACCGCACCTTCGCCGCCTTCGCCCGCGTCTCGCGGCCGTTCATCCAGGAAACGATCGTCAAAGGCCCGCCGTTCCTCGACGCCGCGGTCGAAGACCTGCCGGCGATCAGGCCTTTCTTCCACAGCTCGGAGCGCTTCTTCACCGCCCTGCAGCCCGGCGCCCGTGCCCTGGCCAGGACCTCGCCGACGATCGAAGAGGCGCTGGTCGCCGGCATCCCGGTCCTCAACGCCTCGCCCACCTTCAACGCCCAGCTGCCGCCGACCGCCGAGGCGCTTCTCGACTTCCAGGAAGCGCCGGGTGTCTTCAACGGCCTCGACCTCCTGATCGACACCAACGAAGTGCTCGATCCGGCGATCCGCTTCATCGCGCCCGCCCAGACCGTCTGCAACTACCTCACCCTCGCCTTCAAGAACTTCGCCAGCGTGGGCAGTGAGGGCAACGGCAACGGCAACTGGCTCAACGTGATCAGCTTCGAGGCGCCCGACGGGCCCAATGCCGAGTCCCAGCCTGCCTCGGCTCCCGCCAACGGACCGCAGCTCAAGAACCACCTCCACTTCAACCCCTACCCGAGCACCGCCGCGCCGGGTCAGGATCGCGGTTGCGAAGCGGGCAACGAGCGCTACACCCCGGGTAAAACCGTGATCGGCAGGGCGCCGGAAGTGTGGGGGACCACCACCAAAAGCGAAGAAGGCGAAGGCTGATGGGCCGCCTGCCAGAGCGCGACACCCGGCAGGACGGGAAGAAGGGCCGCTTCGGGTGGCGGCCCAGCAATGCGACGATCGCCGTGATCTTCATCCTCATCTTCACCGTCGGCCCCTACCTGGCCTTCACCAAACACGTGCCCTTCACCGGCTACGGCTACGAGCTGAAGGCGACCTTCGCCAACTCGGCCAACATCTCCGTCAACTCGCCGGTGCGGATCGCCGGCGTCGACGTCGGCAAAGTGATCGACGCGAGCAGTGACGGCAACACCTCCACCGTCACCTTCATCGTGGAAGGCAAGGGACGACCGATCCACTCCGACGCCTACGCCCAGATCCGCCCGCGGATCTTCCTCGAGGGCAACTTCTTCATCGATCTCGACCCCGGCAGCCCGAGCGCATCGGAGATGGACAGCGGCGACACGATCCCGGTCAGCCGCACCTCGATCTCGGTCCAGCTCGACGAGGTGCTGACGGCGCTGCAGGCGCCGGTGCGCGCCGATCTCAGCCGCCTGCTCGGGGGCTTCGGCGAAGCGCTCACCCACAAGCCGACAGCGGCCGAAGACGCAACCCAGCTCCCCGAGGTGAAAGGCAAGACCGGTGCCGAAGGCATCAACGGCGCCTTCCTCTACGGCGGACCGGCCGGCCGCTACAGCGCCCAGGTCACCAACGCCCTGATCGGAACCGATTCCGGCGACCTCGCACGCCTCGTCGCCGGCGCGGGCCGCGCCTTCGGCGCCTTCGCCAACGACGAGCAGGACCTGCAGGGCCTGATCGTCAACTTCGAGACCTTCACGGGCGCCCTTGCCGCCCAGTCGGCGAACCTGGCGACCACGGTGCGCCGCTTCGCGCCGTCGCTGCGCACCGCCCGCACTTCCCTGGTCAGCCTCAACCGGGCGTTGCCGCCGCTGCGCGCCTGGGCTATCGAGATGCAGCCGTCCGTCGCCGAGCTGCCCGGCCTGATCGCCGCCTCGAAACCGTGGCTCGCCCAGGCTCGCCCGCTGCTCTCCGGCAGAGAGCTGGGCGGCACCGCGAAGCTGCTGAGCGAAGCGACCCCGGGCCTCGCCGGGGCCGCGGTGGCCGGCAAGACCAACACGATCCCGCAGATCAACCGGATCAGCCTCTGCACCACTCAGGTCCTCGTCCCGACCAACGACCAGACGATCGAAGACCGCTTCAGCACGGGCGGTCCTAGCTATCGCGAGTTCTTCTACGTCCTCGCCAACCTCTCCGGCTGGGGCCAGAACTTCGACGGCAACGGCTACTACGCTCGGGTGCAGCCGGGCGGCGGCGGCCAGCTCGTCACCCAGCAGAACCCGCTCGGCAACCTCTCCACCGACAAAGC
>DATMEP010000057.1:0-3428 GCA_035556755.1 Solirubrobacterales bacterium | reverse complement strand
GATCTCGGCGAGCGGGTTCTCGGTGCCGAGCACGTTGGAGACGTGGGTGACCGCGACCAGCTTCGGCCCGCGCTCGAGCAGCTCCGTGAGCGTGTCCAAATCGAGCAGCCCCTCCTCGGTGACCGGGACCCACTCGATCTCTGCCCCGACCCGCTCGGCGAGCTGCTGCCAGGGCACGATGTTGGAGTGGTGCTCCATCTCGGTGAGGACGACTCGGTCGCCCTCGCCGACGTTGGCGTCTCCCCAGGCCCGCGCGACCAGGTTGATCGCCTCGGTCGCGTTGCGGACGAAGACGACCTCACGCCGGTCGGCGGCGCCGATGTGGTCGGCGACCGTCGCCCGCGCCCCCTCGTAGGCCGCGGTCGCCTCGGCCGACATCGTGTGGGCGCCGCGGTGGACGTTTGAGTGATGGGTCCGCTCGTAGCGGTCGACCGCCTGGATCGAGGCCAGCACCCGCTGGGAGCTGGCGCCGCTGTCGAGGTAGGCGACCGGCTGCCCGTGCACCTCCCGCTCCAGCGCGGGGAAGGAGGCGCGGACCTTCTCGATCGGGAACGCCGACGCCGTCGCGGGCCTGGTCGTCGCCTGCTCCATCGTCCCGAGGCTAGGCGGCGGCGCCTGCCTCGACCTCCTCGCGGATCCAGCCGTAGCCCTTCTCCTCCAGGGTGGAGACCAGCTCCGGGCCGCCCTCCTTGACGATCCTCCCCTCGAACATGACGTGGACGAAGTCGGGTTTGACCATGTGCAGGATGCGCTGGTAGTGGGTGATGATCAGGACGCCCATATCGGGGCCGGCGAACTGGTTGACGCCGTCGGCGACTACCCGCAGCGCGTCGATGTCGAGGCCGGAGTCGGTCTCGTCGAGCACCGCGATCTCGGGCCGCAGCAGCGCCAGCTGCAGCAGCTCCATCCGCTTCTTCTCGCCACCCGAGAAGCCGTCGTTGAGGTAGCGGCTGGAGAATTCTTTCGGGATGTTCGCCAGCTCCATCGCCTCCTGGGCGACCTTGGCGAACTCTTTGATCTTGATCTCGCCTTCGCCGCGGGCCTCGCGGCGGGCGTTGAGGATCATCCGCAGGTACTTGCTCACCGAGACCCCGGGAATGGCGACCGGGTACTGGAAGGCCATGAAGAGGCCGGCGCGGGAGCGCTCGTCGGGATCGGCCTCGGTCATGTCCTCGCCCTTGAAGACGATCGTGCCCTCGGTGACCTCCAGCGAGGGGTGGCCCATGATCGCGTTGGCCAAGGTCGACTTGCCCGACCCGTTCGGGCCCATCAGCGCGTGCACCTTGCCCTTCTCGACATCGAGGTCGAGGCCCCGGAGGATCTCCTTGCCCTCGGCGCTGACGTGCAGGTTGCGTATCTCCAGCTCAGCCATTCGTCTCCGTTCTAGGGGTTTGGGTAGATCAGGCGGCGGTGCCGACCGGCGCGACGGGCTCGGCGACACCGGCGGCGCCGGAGAACTCGACCAGCTCGGCCAGCGTCGTGCCGGCCAGGGCCTTGGTCACGCCCCCCTGGACGCGAGTCCAGAGCAGCTTCGTCGCGCAGGCGCGGTCGCCGTCGCTTTCGTGCGAGCAGAGCACTTTGCCCTCGGGAGTCTCGTGGAAGCACTCCATCGGGGCGATCTGGCCTTCCAGTGCCTCGACCACCCGGTCGAGGGTGATCTCCTCGGCCGGCTTGGCGAGGCTGTAGCCGCCGTGCGCGCCCCGGGTCGAGATGACCAGGCCCGCCCGCCGCAGCCGCGCCACCAGGTGCTCGAGGTAGGAGAGCGGCAGCCGCTCCGCCTCGGCGACGGCACTGAGCGAGATCGGCACCGAGTCGGGCTGGCGACCCAGCTCGACCATCAGCCGCACTCCGTACTCCGCCTTCGTCGAGAACAACATATGCCTAAATCCTACTGAAGCGGTCGGTTATGCGGACGCGCTCTCGGTCGCGGCCTCTTGCTTGCCAAGCTCGACGTGAGCACGGCTGTCGCTGCCGCGGATCAGGACCAGGGTCAGGACGAAGCCGAGAAGGGCGATCCCGGCGCCGCCGAGGAAGGCCGCCTGGAACCCCTCGTTCAGGGCGTCGAGGGAGTTCGGGTCGCCGGACGCAATCAGGTCCTCGGTGTGGGTGGTCGCGATCGTCGAGAGCACCGCCAGGCCCAGCGCGCCGCCGATTTGCTGCGAGGTGTTGATCAGGCCGCTGGCCAGCCCGGCTTCTTTCTCCTCGACCCCGGAGACGGCCGCGATCGTCGTCGTCACGAAGGCGAAGCCGAGCCCGGCGGCGGCGAACAGCGAGGGGCCGAGGATGTCGGTGGTGAAGCCGCCCCCGACCGAGACGCGGCTGAACCAGACCAGGCCGATGACGATGAACATCAGTCCTGCGGCGAGCACGGGCTTGTAGCCGAGCTTGGTGACGAGCTGCGAGGCGATGCCGGCCGAGGCCATGATCACCAGCGCCAGCGGCAGGTAGGAGAGACCGGCGTGGATCGCGCTGTAGCCGAGCACCTGCTGCATGTAGAGGGAGATGAAGAAGAACATCGAGAAAAGCGAGGCGCCGACCAGCAGGCCGACGACGTTTGCGCCGGTCAGCGTCCGGATGCGGAAGATCGAGAACGGCACCAGCGGCTTGGTCGCGCGCAGCTCGATCGCGACGAACGCCGCCAGCAGCGCGACGGAGAGCCCGATCAGGCCGAGCGTCTGGGCCGAGCCCCAGCCTGCGTCGGTCGCGTCGACCAAGGCGTAGACGAGGATCGAGAGCGCCGCGGTGACGGTGACCGCGCCGGCGACGTCGAAGGCACGCGTCTCGTGTTCGGCGCGGCTTTCGGCGATCAGCCTGGGGGCGAGGGCGAGGGCGATCAGGCTGACCGGCACGTTCACCCACAGCACCCACTCCCAGCCGAGCCCGTCGGTGAGGATGCCGCCGAGCAGGACGCCCGCCGCGCCGCCGGAGCCGGCGACCGCGCCCCAGACGCCGAGCGCCTTGTTGCGCTCCGCGCCGTCGCTGAAGGTGGTGGTGACGATCGAGAGCGCCGCCGGCGAGATGATCGCGGCGCCGAGCCCCTGGGCGGCACGGGCGGCGATCAGCTGCCCCTCGGTCGCGGCGAAGCCGGCCACCAGCGAGGCGACCGCGACCAGCATCAGGCCCGCCATGAAGACGCGGCGGCGGCCGAGCAGGTCCGCCGTGCGGCCGCCCAGCAACAGGAAGCCACCGAAGGTGAGCACGTAGGCGTTGACGACCCAGGGCAGGTTGGCCTGGGAGAAGTCGAGCGCGTCGCCGATCGAGGGCAGCGCCACGTTGACGATCGAGGCGTCGAGGACGACGACGAACTGGGCCGAGCAGAGAAGGATCAGCGCCAGCCAGCGCTTCTCTTGGAAGTCTCCGTTGGTTGCCATCAGGGTTCGATCAGACCACGTCGAATCGCGTAACGGACCAGCTCGACTCGATCTCGC
>DATMEP010000056.1:0-16273 GCA_035556755.1 Solirubrobacterales bacterium | reverse complement strand
CGCCGGGCTCGCGCGCCGCGCTGAACAGGGCGGGAAGGTCGCTGGTCAAGCGCGGCAGCACCGCCTGGGTCTCCGGATCGCCGAAGCGGGTGTTGAACTCGAGCACCCGGGGGCCGGCGGCGGTCAGCATCAGGCCGGCGTAGAGGACGCCGCGGAAGGGCGCGCCGCGGCGGGCCATCGCGGCGACGACCGGCCGGTGGACGGTGTCGACGATCTCCTCGATCAGTCCCGGCTCGGAGTCGAGTGCGGGCGAGTAGCTGCCCATCCCGCCGGTGTTCGGGCCCCGATCCCCGTCGAAGATCCGCTTGTAGTCCTGTGCCGGCGCCAGGGGGACGACGTTCTCGCCGTCGCAGAGCGCCAGCAGCGAGAGCTCTTCGCCCTCGAGGAAGTCCTCCAGGACCACCGTCGTCTCGCCGAAGCGGCGCTCGGTGAAGAAGACGTCGACCGCCTCCCGCGCCTCGGCCTCGCCGGCGCAGATGAACACGCCCTTGCCGGCCGCCAGGCCGTCCGCCTTCAGCACCGCCGGGTAGGTGGCACCGGCGAGGTGCTCGATCGCTTCCTCGCGGCTGCGCAGCAGGACGTGGGAGGCGGTCGGCACCCCGGCCTCCTGCATCAGCTCCTTGGCGAAGGCCTTCGAGCCCTCCAGCTCGGCCGCCGCCGCACTCGGGCCGAAAGCCGGCACCCCGGCCTCCTCCAGGGCGTCGACCGCGCCGGCCACCAGCGGCGCCTCGGGCCCGACCACGACGAGGTCGACGCCGCGCTCCCGCGCCGCGGCGACGATCGCCTCGACGTCCTCGGCGCCGACGTCGGGCAGGCACTCGGCGTCGGCGGCTATCCCGGCGTTGCCGGGTGCGCAGAGCAGCCCAGGCGAGCGGGGCGAGCGCCGCAGCGCCCGCACGATCGCGTGCTCGCGCCCGCCTCCGCCGACGACCAGGACTCTCAACCGGTGACCCAAACGGCGTTCGGAACGACCATCTACAGCGAGGAGGCCAGGTCGTCCGCCGGCATCGCCGTCAGCGTCTGGCTGGTCATCGTCCCGCGCGAGCCCAGCTCGACCGAGACCTTGGCCATCGTCTTCTCGTCGGGCGCTTCGATCACGGTGACGAAGTCGTACTGGCCGAGCGTCGCGTACTGCGCCACTACCTTGGCGCCGATCTGCTCGACCTCCTTGTTCACCTCGGCGACTCGGCCGGGATTGTTCTTCAGGGTTCGTACGCCCTCTGAGGTCAGGTTGGTCAGCATCACGTAGGTCGGCATCGTCGTCTCCTTCTCGCGGGAATTCGTCGCGAGGCCTACGTTAACTCAGCCGTCGTAGCCGGCGTGCACGTGATCGCAATGGTCCGAGCGGGCGAAGGCCGGCCCGGGGCCGTCGACGTCGAAGCAGTAGATCAGCTCGGTCGGCATCGCCGGGGCGGGAAGCGCGGCGAAGGTCAAGGCCAGCTCGGCGCAGGGGGAGGTGGGCGCGGTGTCGGTGCAGGAGACGCCGTCGACCGCGGCTATGTCCATCGCCCGCCCGTAGTAGTGGTTGGAGACGCCCCCTTCGGCCGTGTGCATCGAGTGGTCGGAGCGCAGCGAGGAGATCGTCAGCTGGTGCCCCTGGCTGATCGCTCCGAGCAGGCCGACGATGCGCGGGTCGATCCGGCCCTGCTCGAGGTCTTCTTTGGCTACCTGGTTGAGGA
Organism: Solirubrobacterales bacterium; assembly: GCA_035556755.1. Lineage (GTDB taxonomy): Bacteria > Actinomycetota > Thermoleophilia > Solirubrobacterales > 70-9 > VRUE01. Next base: position 14,594 of record DATMEP010000056.1, on the reverse strand, counting down.
TCGTCAGGTTGTCCCAGTTGATCGGCGCGATCACGACGTTGGGCAGGGCAAATGCCCACTCGACCCGTTCGGCCACGCAGTCCCCTTCGAGCCGCTCCGCCTCGCTCAGCACCGCCTCGACGTACCACTCCGCCTGGTTGTGGCTGAAGAGCCCGGCGCGGAGGCCGCCGCGCGACCAGACAAGCCGTGCCAGCGTCGCCGCCGAGTCGTCCGGGTCGGAGTGGCGGAGCCTGCCGTCCCCGTCCCCGTCGACCGCGAAGCGTTGCCACTCGGCGGGGTCGAGGCCGAGCGGGCCGCTGCGCCGCAGATCCGCTTTGTCCATGCCGCGCCCGAAGTTCGACTCGAGCCGGGCGACCGCGGCGAGCGCCCAGACCCCGCGCTGTCCGAGGCCGTAGCGGGCCGCCGCGCTCTCGGAGGCGTCGAGGTACTCGGCCGGGATCCGCTTGCGCCAGCGCTTCGGCGCGACGCAGCTCAGCACCTGCAGCTTGGGGGTGAGGTCGAAGGCGCCGGCGACCGCGTTGCCGAGGAGCCCGTAGCACTCGGCGTTGGCGAGGACCTCGGCGACATACCAGTCGGCGTGGTTGTAGGCGAAGATCGCCCCGTAGACGTCGGTCGGGAAGCCGGAGGCGCTGAGGTAGTTGGCGGCGGCGAAGATCGCGTCTTCGGGGTTGTAGGGGTCGGCGACCCCGTCTCCGTTCGCGTCGACGCCGTACCCGTCCCAGGTTTCGGGCATGAACTGCATCCAGCCGACGGCGCCCGCCGAGGAGACGTTGAGGTTGGTGCCGAAGGCGGTCTCGATCTCGTTGATCGCGGCGAGCACGCTCGGGCCCTGCGGACCGAGGCCGTAGGCGTCGGCGGCGCGCTGGTAGATCGGGATCAGGATCGCCGGGATGGCGCCCGGGCCGCAGCTGGCGCTGGGCAGCGTCGGGATCGAGAACACGGGCGGGGGAGCGCTGGCCGCGGAGTACCCACCGTCGGCTTCGACGTCCGGCTCGGGCTCGGCTTCGGGGGTCGGCTCGACATCGGCTTCGGGCTCGGCGACGACCCCGCCGTCGTTCTGCGGCTCGGCCGGCTCGGTTGGCGGCGCGACGAGCGCGTCGCCCTGTTTCACGCTCGGTGCCGGCGCGATGGTCCCGCTCGCGGCAATTTCTTCTGCCGAGGCGGGGGCTGCACCCACCGCGAAAACCACAAGGAAGAGGAGGGGGATCCTTCTCATCCGCGGACGTCCGTTACGACCCACGTGCCGTTGAGGTTGGTCATCTTCATCCGCAGCTCGCTGGTCGCACCGACTCGCAGCAGCGAGGCGCTCACCGTGTAGGTGTCGCCCTGGCGCGGGCCCGGAACCAGGTTGAGCACGCGCGCCCTCGGGACCTCGGTGCCTTCCGGCAGCCGCGGCGGGCGTTCGGCCAGCGCCGAGGCCAGCTCCGGCGTCGCCGTCTCGTCGAAGACGCTCAGCGCCCGGGCGGGTTTCTCGCCGATCTCGTAGAAGACGAAGGCCTCCGAGAAGCGCCGCGCCACCTTCATCGCCGCCGGCCCGGCGGAAACCGGTTTCTGGCTCGACGTCGTCGCGGCGCCTTCCTCGGCGCCCGGGCTGGGGGCGCTCGTCGCGGCGCTTGGATCGCCTGCCGCGTCGTCAGTCTCTTGCGTCTCGGGCGCGGGCGCGACGCCTACGCTCTCGCCGACGCCGAACTTCGGCGGCACGCCCTGCAGGGCCGGCCCGGTCGGCTCAGCCTCCGGGGGCTGCGGAGCGGGGGTTGCGGCGGCAACCGGAGCGCCGCTGGCAACCGGCCCGCGGTCGCTCTCTCCGCTGGAAGCCCAGACGGCGCCGAAGGCGACCGCGCCGATCGCAACCGCGGCCAGCGCTCCAGCGCCGACGACCCGCCCCGGCACGCCCCGGCCGGCGGTTCGCTCCTGCAGCGGCCAGACCACTCGTCGCTCGACCGTCCAGGCGAGCCGCTCGAACGGCCACCTGACGATCTCGGCGATGGCTCGGAACAGGTCGCCGATCCTCCAGAGGACGCGCTCCTCGACGGCTCCCGCCAGGTCGCGAACCGGGCTGGCGGCCGCAGCCAGCTTCGAGCGCAGCGCGCGCCCTTTCGGCCCAGCGTTGATGTGACGTCGTTTCGGCATCCGTACGCAGCTCGTAGAAGCTTACGTCGGAATCTCTGCCTTATTCCTAAAGTTCGAATCCTGGGTTGCGGCTGTCAGCTTCTCGAAGGTCAGCTCGCCGTCGGCCGCGTCGACCCGCACCGCGTCCCCCTCGCCGAACTCGCCCTCGAGGATCTTCAGCGCCAGTTTGTCGACGAGCTGCTTCTGGATCGTCCGCTTCAGCGGCCGGGCGCCGTAGGTCGGGTCGTAGCCGAGGTTGCCGAGCAGGGTGCGGGCATCCTCGCTCAGCTCGACCTCGATCCCGCGCTCGCGCACCCGGCCGACCAGCTGGCTCACCTGCAGCTCGACGATGCGGCCGATGTCGGCCTTGGAGAGGCGGTGGAAGATCACCGTGTCGTCGATCCGGTTGAGGAACTCGGGCTTGAAGGTCGCCGCCAGCACCTCCTCGATCTGCTCGCGGATCTTCTCGTCGACCGACTCGGCGACGATCCGGTCGCTGCCGACGTTGGAGGTCATGATCAGCACCGTGTTGATGAAGCTGACCGTGCGGCCCTGGCCGTCGGTGAGGCGACCGTCGTCCATGATCTGCAGCAGCGTGTTGAAGACGTCGGGGTGGGCCTTCTCGATCTCGTCGAGCAGCACCACCGCGTAGGGACGCCGCCGCACCGCCTCGGTCAGCTGGCCGCCCTCCTCGTAGCCGACGTAGCCGGGCGGAGCGCCGATCAGCCGCGCCACCGTGTGCTTCTCCATGTACTCGGACATGTCGAGGCGGACGATCGCCCCCTCGGAGTCGAACATCAGCTCGGTCAAACTCTTCGCCAGCTCGGTCTTGCCGACCCCGGTCGGGCCGAGGAAGAGGAAGGAGCCGATCGGCCGGTTCGGGTCCGAGAGGCCGGCCCGCGAGCGCCGCAGCGCGTTGGAGACGGCGGCGATCGCCTCGTCCTGGCCGATCACCCGGTCGTGCAGGCGCTCCTCCATGTGGATCAGCTTCTCGACCTCGCCCTCCATCAGGCGGCTGACCGGGATCCCGGTCCATTTGCCGACGACCTGGGCGACGTCCTCCTCGGTCACCTCCTCGGTCAGCATCGTGCCGCCGTCGGCGTGCAGCTCGGCGAGCCGCGCCTCCTGCTCGGCGACGGTCTTCTCCAGGTCGGGGATCTCGCCGTAGCGCAGCTTCGCCGCGCGCTCCAGGTCGGCGTCGCGCTCGGCCCGCTCGGCCTCGCGGCCGGCCTCCTCGAGCCGCGCCTTCGCCTCCTTGATCGCCTCGATCGCCTCCTTCTCGTTCTGCCAGCGCGCCTTCATCTCACCGGAGCGCTCGCGCAGCTCGGCCAGCTCGGCCTCGATCGCCTCCAGCCGCGCCTTCGACGCGTCGTCCTTCTCTTTCTTCAGCGCCTCGCGCTCGATCTCCAGCTGCTGGACCCGGCGCTCGACCTCGTCGATCTCGGTCGGCATCGAGTCGATCTCGATCTTCAGCCGCGAGGCTGCCTCGTCGATCAGGTCGATCGCCTTGTCGGGGAGGAAGCGGTCGGCGATGTAGCGCTCAGAGAGCGTCGCGGCGGCGACGATCGCCGCGTCGGAGATCCGCACGCCGTGGTGGACCTCGTAGCGCTCCTTCAGCCCACGCAGGATCGCGATCGTGTCGTTGATGTCGGGCTCGCCGACGAGGACCGGCTGGAAGCGCCGCTCCAGCGCCGCGTCCTTCTCGATGTGCTTGCGGTACTCGTCGAGCGTGGTCGCTCCGACCGCGCGCAGCTCGCCGCGGGCCAGCATCGGCTTCAGCAGGTTGGCGGCGTCGACCGCGCCTTCAGCGGCGCCGGCTCCGACGATCGTGTGCAGCTCGTCGAGGAAGAGGACGATCTGGCCCGCGGCCTCCTGCACCTCGGAGAGCACCGCCTTCAGCCGCTCCTCGAACTCGCCGCGGTATTTGGAGCCGGCCAGCAGCGAGCCGATGTCGAGCGCGATCACGCGCCGGTCGCGCAGGCTCTCGGGCACGTCGCCATCGACGATCCGCTGCGCCAGCCCCTCGACGATCGCCGTCTTGCCGACGCCGGGGTCGCCGATCAGGACCGGGTTGTTCTTGGTCCGCCGGGAGAGGACCTGGATCACGCGCCGGATCTCCTCGTCGCGGCCGATAACCGGGTCGAGCTTGCCCGTCTCCGCCTCGGCGGTCAGGTCACGGCCGAATTTCTCCAGCGCCTGGACGCTGTCCTCGGGGTTGGGCGAGGTGACCCTGTGCGGCCCGCGCACCTCGGCCACCGCCTTCTCCAGCGAGCCGCGATCGGGGAGGACGTCGGCTACGCCGGAGGCCGGATCGGCCAGCGCCAGCAGGACGTGCTCGGTCGAGATGTACTCGTCGCCGAGTCGTGCCATCTCCCTCTCGGCCGCCTGCAGGGTCTTGACCAGCGCCGAAGAAGGGCGCGCCTCGGCGGCCTCCTCGCCGCCCAGCTTCGGCAGCGCCTCGACCGCCTCGTTCGCCCGCGCCGTCACCGCGGCCACGTCGGCGCCGAGCTTCTGCAGGATCGGGACGACGAGGCCGTCCGCCTGGCCGAGCAGGGCGACCAGCAGGTGCGCGGGGGCGACCTCGGGGTTGCGTCGTTGCGAGGCGATCTGCTGCGCCGCCGCGACCGCCTCCTGGGACTTGACGGTGAACCGGTCCGGCTGCATCAGAGCTCTCCCTTCGTCGCTCGGCGTTCGAGCTCGGCAGCGTGGCGGCGCATGCGCTCGAGCTTGGCCCTCATCCTCTCGACCTCGGCTTCCATTTCCAGGACGATCTCGACTCCGGCCAGGTTGAGCCCGGTGGCGGTCAGCCGCTGGATGTGACGCAGCCGCTCGACGTCGCGCTGCGAGTAGAGGCGCGTGTTCTTCGCCGAGCGCTGCGGCTCGATCAGCCCACGCGCCTCGTAGACGCGCAGCGTCTGCGGGTGCATGTGGGCGAGCTCGGCCGCGACCGAGATCATGAACACGCCCCGTTCCTCATCCATCACCGAGCCGCCTTCCGCAGGAGCTCGGCCCGCGGGTCGGAGCCGTTCAGCGCCTCGGCCAGCTTCTCGACCGCCTCCTCCTGCTCGGGGCTCAGCTCCTCCGGCAGCTCGATCTCAAGCCGGTAGCGGATGTCGCCGCGGTCCTTGCCGCGCGGCTTCGGCGCCCCCTCTCCGCGCAATCGTTGGACCGTGCCGTGCCCGGTCCCGGCCGGCACCTTGATCTTCTTGCTGCCGTCCAGGGTCGGCACCTCGATCGTCGCCCCCCGCAGCGCCTCGGTGACCGTGATCGGCACCGTCACCTCGAGGTTGCCGCCGTCGAGCCGCTTGAAGACGGGGGAGGCGGCGACCCGCGTCGTCACGAAGAGGTCGCCGGGGGGTCCGCCGCGCGGCCCGGCCTCGCCCTTGCCGGCGAGACGGATCCGCGCCCCGTCCTTGACCCCGGCCGGGACGTTGACCTTGTAGCGCTTGGTCTGCCGGGTCAGGCCGGAGCCGCCGCAGGTGGGGCAGGGGTCCTCGACGATCTGACCGGCGCCGCCGCACTGCGGGCAGGGCTGGCTGATCGAGAAGAAGCCCTGGCTCTGCGCGTCGATCCCCCGTCCTTCGCAGCGCGGGCAGGTGACCGGGCTCGTCCCGGGTTTGGCGCCGCTGCCGTGACAGGTGGCGCAGCGTTCGGCCTTCGGCACGGAGACGCTGACCTGGGCGCCGTTGACCGCCTGGTCGAAGCTGAGGTCGATCTCGGTTTCGAGGTCGCGACCGCGCACCTGCTGCGGCTGGGCCTGCCCGCTGCGGCCGAAGAGGTTGGAGAGGATGTCGCCGAAGCCGGGACCCTCGCCGCCGAACTGCTGACCGGGGCCCGGCCTGCCCGGGCCACCGAACCCGCCGAACGGACCGCCTCCACCCGGGCCGCCGAAGCCGGCGAACGCCCCGCCCTGGTCGTACTCCTTGCGCTTCTCGGGATCGGACAGCGTGTCGTAGGCGCCCTGCACCTCCTTGAACCGCTCCTCCGCTTTGGGGTCGTCGGGATTGCGGTCAGGGTGGTACTGGCGCGCCAGTTTCCGGTACGCCTTCTTGATCTCCTCGTTCGACGCCTTCTTCGAGACGCCCAGGACTTTGTAGAGGTCCTCAGCCAAGAGTGCCCCTACTCCGCGACCACCACACGGGCCGGCCGGATCAGCTGCTCGCCGAGCCGGTACCCCTTCTGCATCGTCTCGACAACCGTGCCGCTCTCGACCCCCTCCGCCGCCAGCGTCGAAAGCGCCTCATGCAGATTCGGATCGAACCTCTCCCCGGTCGCGTCGACCGATTCCACCCCGGCGCGCTGCAGGGTGGCGCAGAGATCGCGATACGTGAGGAGGATGCCCTGAGCCAACGGCTCCGCCGGCGCCTCATCCGCGTCAGGGTCGATCTCGGCAGCGGCCAAAGCCCGCTCCAGGTTGTCGATCACCCCGAGCAGCCCGGACACCAGCTCGACCTTGCCGCGCACGGCCGCCGCCTGCACCTCGCTGGCCATCCGCTTCCGATAGTTCTCGAAATCAGCCTTGGTCCTCTTGGCGAGTTCGAGGTACTCATCCCGCTCGCGCTGGGTGTCAGCTAGAAGCGCATCAAGGTCGTGTTCCACCTGGTCGCTCCCGTCCGCGGGTGGTGTGGGGCTGGGTTCCTCGCCCGCAGCCTGCGAGGACGAGGTGCCCTGCCCCACGACAGGACCCGCGGCCGGAGACTCTTGTGGATCGCCGTCTTGAGGTGCGCTCATTTGTCCTCGCCCTCGTCCACGACCTCGGCGTCAACGACCTCCTCCTCATCAGCAGACTCGCCGTCCGCCGAAGCCCCATCGCCGGACGCCGCTGCCTGCTCCTGCGCCGCCGCATAGATCTGCTCGGACACTTTCTGGAAGGCCGCAGTCAGCGCCTCGGTCTTCGCGGTGATCTCGGCCGGATCGTCTGAGGCGAGCGACTCGCGCACGTCTTTGATCGCCGCCTCGATCTCCTCTTTGTTGGAGGCGTCGACTTTGTCGCCCAGCTCCTCGAGCTGTTTCTCGGACTGGTAGGCGGCGTTCTCGGCCAGGTTGCGGGCCTCGGCCAGCTCGCGCTGCTTGCGGTCCTCCTCGGCGTGGCTCTCGGCGTCCTTGACCATCCCCTCGATCTCCTCCTCGGAGAGGCCAGAGCCGGATTTGATCTCGATTTTCTGCTCTTTCTGGGTGCCCAGGTCTTTCGCCGTGACGTGGATGATCCCGTTGGCGTCGATGTCGAAGATGACTTCGATCTGCGGCAGCCCGCGCGGCGCCGGCGGAATGCCGGTCAGCTGGAACTTGCCGAGGCTCTTGTTGCCGCTCGCCATCTCACGCTCGCCCTGCAGCACGTGGATCTCGACCGAGGGCTGGTTGTCGTCGGCGGTGGAGAAGACCTCCGACTTCTTCGTCGGGATCGTCGTGTTGCGCTCGATCAGCTTCGTCATCACGCCGCCTTTGGTCTCGATGCCGAGGGTGAGCGGGGTGACGTCGAGCAGCAGCACGTCCTTGACGTCGCCGGCGAGCACGCCGGCCTGGATCGCGGCGCCTACGGCGACGACCTCGTCAGGGTTGACGCCCTGGTGCGGGTCCTTGCCGGTCAGCTCCTTGACCCGCTCGCGCACCGCGGGCATCCGCGTCATGCCGCCGACGAGGACGACGTGGTCGATCTCGGCCCCGGCGTCGTCGAGCGCCCGTTTGACCGGGCCGACGACGCGCTCCAGCAGCTCGGCGGTCAGCTCGTTCAGTTTCGAGCGGCTCAGTTTCATGTCGAGGTGCTTCGGTTGCCCCTCGACCGCGGTGATGAAGGGCAGGTTGATCTGCGTCTCCTGCGCCGAGGAGAGCTCGATCTTCGCCTTCTCAGCCGCCTCGTAGAGGCGCTGCAGCGAGTTCTTGTCGGCCGCCAGGTCGACGCCCTGGTCTTTCTTGAACTCGGCGACCAGCCACTCGACGATCGCTTTGTCCCAGTTGTCGCCGCCGAGGTGGTTGTCGCCGGCGGTCGACTTCACCTCGAAGACGCCGTCGCCGATTTCCAGCACCGAGACGTCGAAGGTGCCGCCGCCGAGGTCGAAGACGAGGATCGTGTGGTCGGCCTCCCCTTTGTCGAGCCCGTAGGCGAGCGAGGCGGCGGTCGGCTCGTTGATGATCCGCTTCACCTCGAGCCCGGCGATCTTGCCGGCGTCCTGGGTCGCCTGGCGCTGGTCGTCGTTGAAGTAGGCGGGGACCGTGATCACCGCGCTGTCGACCGTTTCGCCCAGCTTCGCCTCGGCGTCGGCCTTCAGCTTCTGCAGGATCATCGCGCTGATCTCAGGCGGGCTGTACTGCTCGCCGCGCGCCTCGACCCGGACGTCGCCGTTGGGGCCGGCGACGACCTCGTAGGGGACGATCGTCTCCTCCTCTTTGACCTCGGCCTCCTTGCGCCCCATGAAGCGCTTGATCGAGAAGATCGTGTTCTCCGGGTTCATCACCGCCTGCCGTTTGGCGACGGTGCCGACCAGGCGATCGCCGGAGTCGGTGAAGGCGACGACCGAGGGGGTCGTGCGCCCGCCCTCGGCGTTCTCGAGGACGGTTGGCTCGCCGCCCTCCATCACGGCGACACAGGAGTTGGTCGTGCCGAGGTCGATGCCGATCGTCTTTCCCACTTCTCACGTACCTCCAGGGGTCGTTTACTCGTTCAGGTCAATTAGGGACTTTAAAAATCTAAGTCGCAGTATGGCAAGTTTGCAAACGATTGCAAATCGCTTCCCTATATTGGTTTCACGCGCAGTGATGGCGGGCACAAGGGGAGGCGCCTCCGAAATCCATGAAGAGGAGGAACACCTTGAGTCACGCGCACGCACCGCTTCGCCGCTCGTCGCTGGCGGCGCTCCTTGCCGTACTGGTCCTTGTGCTCATACCCGGCTGGGCCGCGGGCAAGCAGAGCAGCCACCACCATGGCAAGGCCAAGGTCCATGGCCACCACGGGAAGGGCCATCATCGCCACCGTCATGGCCGCGGCCATGACGGCGACCACGGCAAAGGCAAGGTCGTCAACGTGATGACCCGCAACCTCTATCTCGGTGCCGACCTGGGGCCGGCGCTCGAGGCCGACACTCTCTCCGGGTTCGTCGAAGCCAACGGCCAGATCCTGCGCGAAGTGACCCTCAACGACTTCCCGACCAGGGCGGAGGGGCTCGCCGACGAGATTCTCGACCTGCAGCCCGACCTGGTCGGCCTGCAGGAGGTGGCGCTGTGGCGCACCGGGCCACCGAGCCTGGCCCCGCTTGCCACCGGCCCCAGCGCGACGACGGTCCGCTACGACTACCTGCAGGAACTGCTCGACGAGCTCAACGAGGGTAGGGGCAAGGACGGCAAGGGCAAGCCCCAGTACGAGGTCGTCGTGGTCCAGGACGAGTTCGACCTCGAGGCTCCCGCCGACGAGAACGAGGTCGCCGGCGACAACCCGGACGGGAACCCGGCGATCGCCGACGCCGAGATCAACGGGCGGCTGACGATGCGCGACGTGATCCTCGCCCGGCGCGGCGCCGGAGTGCAGACCTGGAACACGCAGAGCGCCAACTTCAAAGTCCTGCTGCCCGCACCGATCCTCGGCGCCACGGTGCCGATCAAAAGGGGCTGGACGGCGACCGACGCGAAGGTGCGCGGCAGCCACCCGTTCCGCTTCGTCAACACGCACCTGGAGGCGTTCGAGCCAACCGTGCGCACGGCCCAGGCGCTGGAGCTCGTTGCCCCGACCGGTCCCGCGACGAGCGGGCTGCCCGTCGTCCTGCTGGGCGATCTCAACTCCGACGACGACACGGTCGACCCCGTGGACCAGCAGGCCTACCTGGCCCTGCTCGGCTCTGGCATGGTCGAGCGCAGCACGAACGACCCCCTCAGCTGCTGCCTTGACTCCAGCTTGCTGGCGGAGGATGCCGGCGGCAGCGAAGAAGACTTCGACCACCAGGTCGACCACGTGATGACGAGGGATCCGGAGGTGGTGACGCTGCAGAGCTCAGCGGTGACCGGCATCCAGCCCGTCAACGGCTTCTGGAATTCCGATCACGCCGGAGTCTTCAGCGCTTTGCGGTTCGGGCGCTAGCCCTCGCCGGCGGTGGCGGCGACGAATGCGGCGACTTCTTCGGCCTGTTCGCCGGAGAGGATACCGCCGGGCATCCGGCCCGGCTCGGTGCTCGAGTCGACGCCTTCTTCGATCGCGTTGAGCACGCGGCCTTCGGTCGCTTCGATCGTCTGCTCGGCGCCGGGCCCGGTCGGCGGGCCGGCGGGGGCGAGCAGTTCGTCGAGGTCGGGGGCGTAGTTGCCGTCGGTTTCCGCCGCGTAGAGCGTGTGGCAGTTGCCGCAGTTGACGTCGAACAACGCCTTGCCGCTCTCCATGCTCGCGGGGACCTCGACGTCCGGCGGCGAGTCGCCGTCGGCCTGGAAGGCCAGCCAGGGGATCAGGACTGCGAGGAAAACGACCAGCAGCCCGAAGACGATGAAGGTCTTCTTGCTCATTTGCGCTCGGCACGGTACCAGGGGCACATGCGACGCAGCGCGCACTCCTCGCAGCGTGGTTTCGGCCGGCAGACCGTGCGGCCGTGTTGGATCAGGTTCATGTGCAGCTCGTAGGCGTCCTCGGGGTCGACGACCGCCAGCATCTCGTCGTGGGCTCGCTCGAAGGAGGCCTTCGGTGGGAAGAGCCCGAGCCGCCCGCCGACCCGGTGGATATGGACGTCGACCGGGATCTCCGGGATGTCCCAGGTGAAGATCAGAACGCAGGCGGCCGTTTTGCGCCCGACGCCCGGCAGCGAGAGGAGGAACTCGAGCGACCCCTCGCGCGGCGCCGCCTCCATCCAGTCGAGATCGGGATGGTCGCCGAGCCGCTCCAGGATCGCCTGGATCCGGGGCGCCTTCTGCTTGGCCAGCCCGCCGGGCCGGATCGCGTCTTCGAGCTCGCCGAGCGGCGCGTCGCGGACCTCGTCCCAGGTCGGGAAGCGTTCGCGCAGCTGGCCGAAGGAGCGGTCGCGGTTGCGGTCGTTGGTGTGCTGGGAGAGGACCGTCTTGATCAGCTCGGCGATCGGGTGCCCGTGCGGCTCGTTGACGGGCTGCCCGTACATCTCCCGCAGCCGGTTGCGGATCGCCCGCACCCGCCGCTTGTCCGGTCGCTTCCACTCGCCGGTCATATGTTTCCCCGCATGCCAGCCAAGATCGAGGAGCTGACCCTAGAGGTCGACGGGCTGCGCACCCGCTGCTGGTGGGCCGAGGGCGTGGGGACGCCGACGGTCTTCTGCCATGGCAATCCGACTCACGGCGAAGAATGGCTGCCGTTTCTCGAACGCAAGGGACCGGCGCTGGCAATCGACATGCCGGGGTGGGGACGATCGGTTCGCCCCGGGCACGGCCAGTTCGATCACACTATGCACGAGCTGTCCGCCTTCCTCGATCGATGCCTGGACCAGCTGCGAATCGACCGGCACAACCTGGTCGTCCACGATTGGGGCGCCCTCGCCCTGATCGGCGCCCAGCGCCTGCCGGAGCGGGTCCAGAAGCTGGTCGTCATCAACGCGGTACCGCTGCTGCCCGGCTACCGCTGGCACTGGGTAGCGCGCATCTGGCGCCGCCGCATTCTCGGCGAGCTCGCCAACGCGACGACGACGAAAGCCTCGATGGCCCTGACCCTGCGCCAGGCTCGGGGCGACCGCAGCCCGATGCCACGCGAGTTCGTGGAGATGATCTGGCGCTACTGGGACCGCGGCACGAAGCGCGCGATCCTGCAGCTCTACCGTGATGCAGACCCCGACCGCCTCGCCGCCGCCGGCCGCGACCTCGGCAGACTCACCTGCCCCTCGCTCATCCTCTGGGGCGACCGCGATCCTTACCTCCCCACCAAATTCGCCCTGGACTACGCCCAAGTACTCCCCAACGCTGAGCTGGAGATTGTCCAAGGAGCCGGCCACTGGCCCCTGATCGACGACCCAGCTGTCGTGGACCGGGTATTGGAATTCGTCCGTTAGTAGGGCTTCTCGGGCGGGTGGCGTGGTGGCGGGGGTCCCCCATAGCGGAGGGCGCGGAGCGTCCGAGCACATGGGGGAGGCCGCCGCGACAGGACCCGCCCGCCACACCGCTCCGTTAACGGGCGATTTACAATTGCGTGATGACTCGTGCCTTCGCCGCAGTCACCGCCAGGCTGCCCCAGGGTTGGGGCGACCTCGGCCGCCAGATCGGCCTGCTGCTGATCGTCGATTTCGCCTACGAGACGGTGCGGGGGATCGCCGACGGCCAACACTCCACCGCCTTCGCCCACGGCCAGCAGGTGATCGACGCCGAGCGCGCCACCGGGACCTTCTTCGAGCCCGCCATGCAGGAATTCTTCATGGGGGCGAGCTGGGTGATCGACTTCGCCAACCAGGTCTACATGAACAGCCAGTTCGCGGTCGTGCTCGGCTTCTTCGTCTGGCTCTACTTCTTCCGCAACGAGTCCTTCTACTTCGTCCGCAACATGTTCGCGGTCGCGATGGGACTGGCCCTGGTCGGCTACGTGCTCTACCCGACGGCGCCGCCGCGGCTCTACCCCGGGTACGGCTTCGTCGACACGATCAACGACTTCTCCAGCGTCAACCACGACTCGGCCCTGGCCAAGCTCTTCATCAATCCCTACGCAGCGGTGCCCAGCATGCACTGCGCCTTCGCGCTGATGATCGGCGCCACCGGCTTCCAGCTGGTCCGCAGCCGGTTCCTGAAAGGCGTCTGGCTGGCCTGGCCGCTGCTCGTCGCCTGGGTCGTGATCGTCACCGGCAACCACTACTGGGTCGACATCGTGCTCGGCTGGATGGTCGCCGTCGCCGCGGCCCTGATCGCCAAGGAGCTGCTCGCCCGCGCCCGGCCGGAGGCCTGGTCCTGGCGGACCGGCTCTCCGCGCGAGGTCGAGGCATAGCGGTCGTCCCCTGGCGGGTTGCCCGCTGGATCGACTAGCCTCAGCTCAATGGATTCGTCGGCCCCGCCAAGGGCTCCGCGCACTCGCCGCAACGGGCGCCAGGGACGAAACGGCCAGGAGCTCCGGGCCTACGCCCGCGACCGCCTGATCGAGTCGCGGCTGACGCCGAACGCGATCTCGATGGTCGGCCTGGCGGGAAACCTGATCGCCGCCGTGCTGATCACCCAGCGCTTCTTCTTCCTCGCCGGGATCGCCTTCATCCTCGGCTCGGTGATGGACACGCTCGACGGCCGCTACTCGCGGATGTCGGGCAAGGGCACGCTGTTCGGCGCCTTCCTCGACTCGACCCTCGACCGGATCGAGGAGGGGATCGTGCTGGCCGCGGTCGCCGGCTACTTCGCAGCGACCGGCGACGACTTCGCCGCGGCGATGTGCGTGATCGCCGTGCTCGGCTCGCTGATGGTCTCCTACACGAGGGCCAGGGCCGAGGCGCTGGGAGTTGAGTGCAAGGTCGGGTTGGCAACGCGACCGGTACGGGTAGTCATACTCTCCGTTGGCTTGGTTTTCGCCAAGGGTGCCGGGCTCGGGGATTTCGAGTTGCTGGCGCCGGCGATCTACCTGATCGCGGCGCTGACCACGATCACTGCGATCCAGCGCGTATGGCACGTACGAAACGAGCTTTCAAGCGAGGCCCCAGGGCCGCCCCCGCTGTAACCAGTCATGGCTGCAGGTGTGCTTTGCCACTCAGCCCGACCAGGAAGGATTTCCAGCTTTCATGAGTGAGACCAACGGAGCAACCGGCAACGGCGCCGCCCACACGGACGAGAAGGTCCGCGTCGCAATCGTCGGCGTCGGCAACTGCGCCAACTCCTTCATCCAGGGCGTCCAGTACTACAAGGACGCCGACCCGGCGGAGGAAGTCCCGGGCCTGATGCACGTCGACCTCGGCGGCTACCACGTCCGCGACGTCGAGTTCGTCGCCGCCTTCGACATCGACTCCGAGAAGGTCGGCAAGGACCTCTCCGAGGCGATCTGGTCGGGCCAGAACGACACGATCAAGTTCGCCGAGGTGCCGCAGCTGGGGATCAAGGTCGAGCGGGGGATGACCCACGACGGGCTCGGCAAGTACCTGAAAGAGAAGATCACCAAAGCGCCGGGCGAAACCGCCGACGTGGTCGGGATCCTCAAAGAGACCAAGGCGGACGTGCTGGTCTGCTACCTGCCGGTCGGCTCCGAGGAGGCGACCAAGTGGTACGTCGAGCAGGCGCTGAAGGCGGGCGTCGGCTTCGTCAACTGCCTGCCGGTCTTCATCGCCCGCGAGGACTACTGGGACAAGCGCTTCCAGGAGGCCGGGCTGCCGATCATCGGCGACGACATCAAGAGCCAGGTCGGGGCGACGATCGTCCACCGGGCGCTCGCTCGTCTCTTCCATGACCGCGGCGTGCGTCTGGAGCGGACCAGCCAGCTCAACGTCGGCGGCAACATGGACTTCTACAACATGCTCGAGCGCGAGCGGTTGGACTCGAAGAAGATCTCGAAGACCAACGCGGTCACCTCGATCATGGGTCACGAGTTGCCTGAGGAGGAC
>DATMEP010000055.1:0-2041 GCA_035556755.1 Solirubrobacterales bacterium | reverse complement strand
CGTCCGCAAGGCCTACGGCGCCGGCCTCTACGCGATGGCCGGGCCGGCCTTCGAGCCGGACTGCTGCATCGCCCTGCCCAGCGCCTCGATCGCGGTGATGGGCCCGCAGGCGGCGATCAACGCCGTCTTCTACAACCAGATTCAGGCGATCTCCGACGAGGCCGAGCGGGAGGCCTTTGTCGCCGCCAAGCGCGAGGAGTACGCGGCCGACATCGACATCCTCCACCTCGCCTCGGAGATGGTCGTCGACGCGGTGGTCCAGCCCGAGGACCTGCGCGAGGAGCTGATCCGCCGCTTCGCGCTGACGGCGAGCAAGGACCGCTCCTTCGCCGAGCGGCGCAACCCGATCACGCCGGCCTAACCCGGATCACGTTTTCCATCTCATGGATGGAAAACGTGATGAGATTTACGCGTCGAGCGTCCCCGCCAGCTCGACGAACCAGTCGAGCGCGGCGGGGTTGGCGAGCGAGTCGCGGCTTGCCGCCTGCTCGGGTGGGGTTCCCCTCAGGATCCGCTTCACCGGCACCTCGAGCACCTTGCCGCTGAGCGTGCGCGGCACCTCGGCGATCGCGAAGACCTCGTCGGGGACGTGGCGCGGGGAGCAGTGGCTGCGGACGCGGCGGGCGATCTCGCGCTTCAGCTCGTCGTCGAGCTCTGCCCCCTCGCGGAGGACGACGAAGAGCGGCATCCAGCCCTCGGTCCCGGGGCGGGGGACGTCGACGACGAGGGCGTCGAGGATCTCGTCGATCCCGAGCACGGCGCGGTAGATCTCGCTCGTCCCCATGCGGATGCCGGAGCGGTTGATGGTCGAGTCGGAGCGGCCGTAGATGACCGCGGTGCCGCGCGAGGTGATCTCGATCCAGTCGCCGTGGCGCCAGACGCCGGGGTAGTGCTCGAAGTAGCTGGCCCGGTAGCGGCTGCCGTCGGGGTCGCCCCAGAAGGAGACCGGCATCGAGGGCATCGGCTCGGTGACGACCAGCTCGCCGACCTCGTCGGTCACCGGGTAGCCGTCCTCGTCCCAGGCCTCGACCGCGGCGCCGAGCGCCCGCGCCTGGAGCTCCCCGCGGTAGACGGGCAGCAATGGCGAGCCGCCGACGAAGGCGGTGCAGAGGTCGGTGCCGCCGCTGGTCGAGAAGAGCCAGGTGTCCTCACCGAGCTGCTCGTAGATCCAGTCGAAGCCCTCGGGGGAGAGGGGGGAGCCGGTCGAGCCGATTGCGCCGAGGCGGGCGAGGTCGCGGCCGGCGCGGGGCTCGATCCCCGCCTTCATGCAGGCTGCGATGTAGGAGGCGCTGGTGCCGAACATGGTGACGCCGGCCCGCGCGGCGAGCTCCCAGAGCACGCCCATGTCCGGGTGCCCGGGGTTGCCGTCGTAGAGGACAATTGCGGCGCGGGTCAGCAGGCCGGAGACGAGGAAGTTCCACATCATCCAGCCGGTCGTCGTGAACCAGAAGAGGCGGTCGCCGGGGTGAGCGTCTACGTGGAGGTGGAGCTTCTTCAGGTGCTCGAGCAGGATGCCGCCCTGCCCCTGGACGATCGCCTTCGGCAGTCCGGTGGTGCCGGAGGAGTAGAGGACCCAGAGCGGGTGGTCGAAGGGGACGCGCTCGAACTCCAGCTCGGCTCCCTCGCCGGCGGCGATCAGGTCGTCCCAGCGGCTCGCGTCGCGCAGGGAGGAGAGGTCGGGGTCGGGATCGAGGTACGGCACGACGACGGTGCGGGTCAGGGTCGGCATCGCCGCCTGCAGCTCGGCGAGGACGTCGCGGCGGTCGAAGTCCTTGCCGCCGTAGCGGTAGCCGTCGACCGCGAAGAGGACCTTGGGCTCGATCTGGGCGAAGCGGTCGATCACGCTCGCCGGGCCGAAGTCCGGCGAGCAGCTCGACCAGACGGCGCCGATCGACGCAGTGGCTAGGAAGGCGACGATCGCCTCGGGGATGTTCGGCACATACGCGACGACGCGATCGCCGCGCTGTACGCCGAGTCGCCGCAGGCCGGCCGCGGTCGCGGCGACCTGCTGCCGCAGCTCGCCCCAGCTCATCTCCTCCAG
>DATMEP010000054.1:0-7569 GCA_035556755.1 Solirubrobacterales bacterium | reverse complement strand
TTCATCACAGCGCGATCCTCGGCGAGGGCTTCAAGTCCCTGACCGAGGGCGCCAAGGTGAGCTACGAGTCCGAAGAAGGCCCGAAAGGCCCGGCCGCGGGAAGCGTCCAGCAGACCTCGTAGTCGCGCACCGCTCTTAGCTAGTTAAGAGGCCCGCCTCCGGCGGGCCTCTTCTTTGCCCGCCTCCTACCCTGCCCTCAAAATGGCCACCAGAGACGACCTCCGCAACGTCGCGATCATCGCCCACGTCGACCACGGCAAGACGACGCTGGTCGACGCGATGCTGTGGCAGGGCGGCGCCTTCCGTCAGGGCCAGGACGTGGCAGAGCGGGTGATGGACTCGATGGACCTGGAGCGGGAGAAGGGGATCACGATCCTCGCCAAGAACACCGCCGTCCACCATGGCGGGGTCAAGTTCAACATCATCGACACGCCCGGCCACGCGGATTTCGGCGGCGAGGTGGAGCGCGGCCTGACCATGGTCGACGGCGTGCTGCTGCTGGTCGACGCATCCGAGGGGCCACTGCCGCAGACGCGCTTCGTCCTGCGCAAGGCCCTGGAGGCCAAGCTGCCGGTGATCCTCGTCGTCAACAAGGTCGACCGCCCCGACGCCCGCATCGCCGCTGTCGTCGACGAGGTCTACGAGCTCTTCCTCGACCTCGACGCCGATTCCGACCAGATCGACTTCCCGATCGTCTACACCAACGCCAAAGCCGGTTGGGCAGCCCTCTCCGAAGGGGTCGAGGGCACCGACCTCTCCCCCCTGCTCGACCTGATGCTGGAGAAGATCCCGGCGCCCGAGCACGATCCGGTCCACCCGTTCCAGGCACACGTCACGAACCTCGACGCCTCGCCCTACGTCGGACGGCTGGCGCTCTGCCGGGTTCGCCACGGAACGATCCGCAACGGGCAGCGGATCGCCTGGTGCCGGGCCGACGGCAGCATCGAGCGAGCGTCCATCTCCGAGCTGTACGTGACCGAGGCGCTCGATCGCGTCGCCGCCGAGGAGGCCGGGCCAGGCGAGATCATCGCCATCGCCGGCCTCGCCGAGGTGACGATCGGCGAGACGCTCGCCGATCCGGAGGACCCACGACCCCTGCCCGTGATCACGGTCGACGAGCCCTCGCTCTCGATCGTCTTCGGGATCAACACCTCGCCCCTGGCCGGAACCGAGGGCAGCAAGCTGACCGCGCGCCAGGTCCGTGACCGGCTCGACGCCGAGCTGATCGGCAACGTCTCGATCCGCGTCAACGACACCGAGCGTCCCGACGCCTGGGAGGTCCAGGGCCGCGGCGAGCTGCAGCTGGTCGTGCTGCTGGAGATGATGCGCCGCGAAGGCTTCGAGCTGACCGCGGGGCAGCCGCGCGTCCTCACCCGCGAGATCGACGGCAAGGTTCACGAGCCGGTCGAGCGGCTCTCGATCGACATCCCGGAGGAGCACGTCGGCGCGATCACCCAGCTGCTCGCCGGGCGCAAGGGCCGGCTGGAACAGATGACCAACCACTCGACCGGCTGGGTGCGGATGGACTACCTGGTCCCCGCCCGGGGCCTGATCGGGTTCCGGACCGAGTTCCTCACCGAGACCCGCGGCACCGGGCTCCTGCACCACGTCTTCGACCGCTGGGAGCCGTGGGCCGGAGACCTGCGCACGCGCTCGACCGGCTCCCTGGTCGCCGACCGTCGCGGCAAGAGCGCCGGTTACGCCCTGTTTAGCCTGCAGGACCGCGGCACCCTATTCGTCGGGCCCGGCGACGAGGTCTACGAAGGGATGATCGTCGGCGAGAACGCCCGTTCCGAGGACCTCGACGTCAACGCGATCAAGGAAAAGCACCAGACCAACGTGCGCGCGGCCAGCGCCGACCTGCTGGTCCGCCTGACGCCGGCGACCCGCCTCTCGCTGGAGAACGCGCTGGAGTTCGTGCGCGAGGACGAGTGCGTCGAAGTCACCCCGGAGTCGGTGCGGCTGCGCAAGGTCGAGCTCGACACGACGAAGCGCCAGAAGACGGCGCGCCAGGCCGCGCGCGCCGCTTCCTAGTCGACGCTGCTGGGCCCGTCGCCGGCCGGAGCCGCAGCGGGTGGACTCGCCCCGGCGGCCCCGCCGCCGAGATTGAAGTACATGACCGTTATCGCGAGGGAGAAGATCGGCGCGGTGATGACGCTGGAGACGATCGCGGCAATGTAGGTGGCGACTTCGCCGTCGCCGATCGGCGTCGCTATGACCCCGAGGACGACCCCGATCGCGATCACGATCAGGAGCACGACCAGGAGGGTCGTGAAGACCGACCAGGCTTCGCCGCGGACGAGGCGCCAGCTGCGCCCGAAGGCGTCGATCGGCCCGACCCCCTCGGCGACGATCGCGGGGGCGCCGACCGCCCAGAAGGTGAGCAGGATCAGGCCGGGGACGATCAGGAAGACGAACCCGACTCCGACGCCGATCGCGAACAGGATCCCGAAGCCGATCAGGGGGAAGATCGCCGGCCGGGCGGCCTCGAAGAGGTCGCCGACGGTCTCGTCGCGTTTGCCGTCGCGGACGTCCTGCACCAGCTTCACCACGAAACCGGTGTAGAGCGCGTGGCCGGCGAGGCGGATGAGGCCGGCGAGGAGCACGAGGACGACACCGCCCACGTTCTGCAGAATCGCGGAGAGCAGGCCGACGATGACAAACACCGCGACGGCGCTTCCCAGCAGGGCCCCGGCGTTCTCGCGGTAGATCCGGAAGGTCTCACCGACGACGTCGCCGACGCTGACTCGGTTCGCGGGCGCGCGGGAGGCCTCCATGCGAACGATCCTATTTGGGCCGTTCGGACGGGGTCAAGCTAGGCGTCCTCTGCCTCGATCCGCCCTGACTCGATCGCCGCCGCCAGCGCCGCGTGGTCGCGTTCGTTCTGGTCGGCGTAGAGGCGGGCGAACTCGGCGATCGCCCCGTCGCAAACGTCGCCCGAGCCGAGGTAGGCCCCGATCGCGACCGCGTCGCCCGAGCGGGCGTGGGCCCGGGCCAGGGTCCAGCCACACATGCGGGCGTAGATCTCCATCGTTTCCGGAGTCATCGCGTCGACCTCGATCGAGCCCTTGCCGTCCCAGAGCTGGCGGACGTAGAAGTCGCGCTGGCGCCCGTCGATTCCGGTGGTCGGGCACCAGCCGAGGAAGCTGTCGCTGGCCGCCTGCATCAGCCACTGGCCCTCGACGACCCGCCGCCCGTGGTTCTCGAAGGCGCTCTTGCCGGCGTAGGGCTCAAGCACCGAAGCCTGCGCCTCCTTCGCCTGCAGGAAGAGCGGGTCGCCGTCGTCGCGCCCGGTCAACAGCACGATCCAGGCTCGGGTGCCGACGCTGCCCACACCCACGACCTTGTGCGCGAGGTGCCGGAACCGGTAGGTCTCGAGCAGGTGGCGGCGATCGCCCTTCAGGGATTCGCCGTAGCGCTCGATCACCCCGCGGATCGTCTCTTCGACGTCGAACCCCTTCTCGCCCGACAGGAGCTCCTCGACCGGAACGACGAGCGGCGGCCTGCTGACGATCCGCAGCTCGCCCCCGACCTCGTGGGTGAGGCGATCCAGCGCGCGCAGGCTGTCCTTCGCGCGCGCCTTGGCGACCCCCTTGGTCGCCCGTTTCGTGAGCTTGTGCCCTTTGGCGCGGAGCAGCTGCATGACCGCCTCGGCATCGAGGCGCGCGTACCAGACCTCCAGGCTGCGCAGGTCGGCGAACCCGCGCATGGCGTCGCGGTAGGCCCGCGCCACGGTGCGGACTACCGCGCGGCGCTGCCCGCCCTTGAACCCGTTCTCACGCGCGGCGATCTCGAAGCTCGCCGCCAGCCGCTTCACGTCCCACTCCCACGGTCCGGGCAGCGTCTCGTCGAAGTCGTTGAGGTCGAAGACCAGCCTGCGGTCAGGCGCGGCGAAGACGCCGAAGTTGGAGAGGTGGGCGTCGCCACACGCCTGCACCCGCAACCCGGAGCTCGGAGTGCGAGCCAGGTCGGCGGCCATCACCGCCGCCGCGCCGCGGTAGAAGGTGAAAGGCGAGACGGCCATCCGCCCGTAGCGGATAGGGACAAGCTCGGGGACCCGCGAACGGCCCTGCTCCTCGAGGATCGCGACCGGATCGGCCCGGTCGGGTGAGGGCTCCCACTCCGCGTGGGCGGAGCGGGGAGCCTCCGAGCGCGCCGCCTTTCCGGCGGCGGCGCGCTCGGAGACGTCCATGCTCAGACGGTAGCGGCTGCCTGCTCGGACTGGCTGCTCTCGGAGGCCTTGGCCTGCGCTTCGGCGTCGGGGGTCGGCTCGTCGATGTTGCGCGGCAGCAGCACTTCTTTGGCGATCACCAGGCGCTGGATCTGGCTGGTGCCCTCGTAGAGCTGCATGATCTTCGCGTCGCGCATCAGTTTCTCCACCGGGTACTCCTTGATGAAGCCGTAGCCGCCGTAGACCTGGACCGCGTCGACGGTGATCTCCATCGCCGAATCGGCGGCGAAGCGCTTCGCCTCGGAGGAGACGAGGGTGTTGCGCTTGCCCTGGTCGAGCAGGACGGCCGAGTTCCAGACCAGCAGGCGGCCGGCGTCGACCTTGGTCGCCATGTCGGCGATCATGAACTGGATCGCCTGGTGCATCGCGATCGGCACGCCGAACTGGACCCTTTCCTTCGAGTACTCGACCGCGTACTCGAACGCGGCGCGGCCGATCCCGACCGCCATCGCCGAGACGCCCGGACGGGTGCGGTCGAGGGTCATCATCGCCAGTTTGAAGCCCTTGTTCTCGTCGCCGATCATGTTCTCGGCGGGCACCTCGACGTCGTTGAAGGAGATGGTCGCGGTGTTGGACGCCCGCTGGCCCATCTTGTCCTCCTTCTTGTCGACCGTGACCCCGGGGGAGTCGGCGTCGACGACGAAGGCGGTGATGCCGCGGTGGCCGGCCTCGGGGTCGGTCTTGGCGTAGACCGTGAACCAGTCGGCGTAGGTGCCGTTGGTGATGAAGCACTTGGAGCCGTTGAGGATGTACTTGTCGCCCTGCTTGACGGCGCGGGTCTTCATCCCCGAGACGTCGGAGCCGGCGTCGGGCTCGGTCAGGCAGAAGGAGGCCAGCTTCGGCCCCTCACTGAGCATCCCCAGGTACTTCTTCTTGGTCTCATCGGAGCCGCCGAGGGTGACCGGGGCGGAGGCGAGGCCGTTGGCCATCAGCGAGGTGCCGATGCCCGAGCAGCCCCAGCCCATCTCCTCCTCGATCAGGCAGCCGGAGAGGTAATCGAGCCCCGGGCCGCCGTAGGCCTCGGGGATGTGGGTGTTCATCAACCCGACCTCCCAGGCCTTGTCGATGACGTCCTGGGGCCAGGTGCCGTCCTTGTCGTACTCCCAGGCGACCTTGCGGATCTCTTTCTCCGCGAAGTTGTGCGCCAGCTCTCGCAGGTCCTTCTGCTCGTCGGTCAGGGTGAAGTCAACCACTGCTCGAAGCTCCTTTGCTCTAGGTGGGAGGGCCGATTGACTGGTCAGTCAACCAAATCAAGGGTACCGAATAGCCGTCCGGGCGTGGGAGTCGTACCCTAGACCCATGGATCTGCTGGCAGTCGCACTTGGAATCCAGAGCGGCTACGTCCTGGCGGCGATCACCCTTTTCGCGCTGCCGATCGCCGCGACCGCCTTCGCCCGCTCCGGGCCGGCCTGGCAGAGCATCGGCAAAGGCGCCTTCTCGATCGAACAGACGCTGCCGCCGCCGCGGGTGGGCCAACCGGCGCCTCCGGTGGATCCGGCACTGCAGGCGGCCGAGGCGCGCCAGATGCTCGAGGCCAAGTCCTACCGGCGCGAGCGGCGCGGGGAGGCCCCGCTTGACGTAGAGGCTGAGGTGACCCGGCTGATCGAGGCGGCCGGGCCCGCGCCCGGCCTCGACGAGCGGCTGCGGGGCGAGGTGAGGGAACTGGTCGTCGCTCGCAACGAACGACGGATGCGCCGCGGCGAGGAACCGCTTGACGTCGAGGAGGAGATCGAGCGCCAGCTTCACGATTTCATAGGATTGGGGAACTGATGGCGGGCGGGCCGGACAACCTCTACGACGTCGAGGACCTGCTGGTCCATCCGGGCACCTACTTCAACCCGCAGACCGAGGTGCTCGTCGTCGTCGACGACTCGACCTCGCTCGATCAAGAGGTCTTCAACATGGAGGACTACGAGGGGTCCGACTGGGTGAGGATCTCCGACGAAGTCCCGGTCGACGAGAGCCGCCGCGACGAGGCCCTGGAGCGCTTCCAGACCCACTACCACCCCGGTTCGACCGGGTCGGTCTCCGAGACCGCGCTCGAACAGGGCGACGACGAGCTCGACGAGGGCGAGACCGGTCAGGACCCGGGCCGCGAGGACAACGGCGCCGGGCAAGAAGACCTCCCGGCCTGATGCTGGAAGCCGGCCGGGCCGCCCCCGACTTCACCCTGCCCGATCAGGACGGCGAGGAGCTGACGCTCTCGATGCTGCGCGGCCAGACCGTCGTCCTCTACTTCTACCCCCGCGCCGACACCCCCGGCTGCACGACCCAGGCCTGCGGGGCGCGCGACCGCGGCGGCGAGTACGAGAAGGCCGGCGCACGTGTGATCGGCGTCTCACCGGATCCGGTCGAGAAGGTGAAGAAGTTCGTCGACAAATTCGATCTCGACTTCACCCTGCTGGCCGATGCAGACCATGCCGTCGCCGAGATCTACGGGACCTGGGTCGAGAAGTCGATGTACGGCAAGAAGTACATGGGCGTGCAGCGGGCGACCTTCCTGATCGACGCCGAGGGCAAGATCGCCAAGGTCTTCCCCAAGATCTCGCCGAAGACGCACGACGACGTGGTCCTAGCCGCGCTCGCCGAGCTAACTGCGGCCTGACGCGGCCCCATCGGCACGAGGCTCACCTTGAGCACCTATGAGGTGCCGAACGTGAGCCTCGTCAGGCGGTGACGACGACAACCAGGATGTACGAGATGTAGAGCGCAAACCAGGCGAGCACGACGGGTAGCGCGAAGCGGTCGCGGCGGTGCAGGGCCTCGTAGGCCAGGAAGCCCCCGACCAGCCCGAGCACGACGGAGAGCGCGGCGTTGAAGCTCAGCTCCCAGCTGGTGAAGATGAGGCCGATCCCGACCGGGATCGTGGACTGGAAGACCATCGCCCCGGTGATGTTGCCGAGGGCCAGCGAATCCTTGCCTTCGCGCACCCAGAAGAAGCTGTTGACCTTCTCCGGTAACTCGGTGGCAAGCGGGGCGAGGATCAGGGCGAGGACGACAGCCTCGACGCCGAGGCTGTCGGCGATGTGCAGCAGCTCCTCGACAAAGAGGTGTGCCCCGCCGACCATCGCCCCCAGGCCGACCAAGAGCTGGGTCACGCAAAGCAGCAGCGAGGGATCCATACGTTTCTCCTCGCGGCGCTCGAAGATCAGCGGGTTGAGGCTGCCGTGATCCTGCACCTCGCCGCCGCCGAGCAGGGTGCGGCGGATGTAGACGACGTAGGCGAGGATGACAATGATCCCGACCGGGATCCGCAGCGCGTCCGGCGCCCCCCAGGCAAGCGCCAGCGAGACCGCGAAGAAGATCAGGAAGAAGACGAGGTCCCGCTCCAGGGTGGG
>DATMEP010000053.1:0-23956 GCA_035556755.1 Solirubrobacterales bacterium | reverse complement strand
CCATGTCGGCACCCCCATGATTGCGGTCCTCGCCGAGGCCATTCCTCGGCGACAAACCCGCGCATCTCATGCGCGGGTGCCGACCTTTACGCCGGGTTCGGATCGAGCCGGCGCTCAGGTGGGCCGGCCATAGGGTCTAGCACCTTCCTATGCGCTAGCCGTGCCGGCGGACCATGGGCTGGAAGGTCCTCCACCAGCCCCGGTCCAGTACGGCATGCTCGACGGTTTCCAGCAGCGACCCCCCCTCGTCTTGGAGCGCGTAGGTGACGAGCGGTGTCGGCGCGTGCTCGTCGACCGCGACGACGTGGACGATCAGCAGGTACGGCGGGGAGCTGAGCCAGCGCTCACCGGGTTTGGGAACCGTCTCCGTATCGATCATCGGCCCCTGCTTACCCGCGCATCTTGCACTCAAAACGGCGTCCGCGACGCGACCGAACTGCTCAGAAGAGGCCCGAGCGCTGCGTCGGAGCAGCCGATCCGCACCTCTTTCATGGGATCGGGCTGCGGCCGCTGTCCGCGTCGAGCTCAGCCATCCAGAAGTCGCGTCCGGTGACCGGGAGGGAGACGTTGAAGACCGGGACCTCGCCGATCCGGCCCTCGGGTGAGCCCTCGTGTGCGTGGCCGTGCAGGACGAGGTCTGGGCCGTGCTCGAGGATCGGCACGGCGAGCCGGTCGCTGCCGAGGAAGGCGAAGATCTCCCGCGGCTCACCCTCGAGCGTCGCCTGTACCGGGGAGTAATGGAGGAGGACGATCCGGACGGGGCAGGTCGCCACCTCGTGCAGGCCCCTGTCGAGCGCCTCGACCTCGGCCGTGGTCTCGGCGTAGACCGCGCGCAACGAGGGCTCTCCGAAGTCGGGCAGATGTCGGGGAGCGAAGCCCCCCACGAACCCCTTGCCGCCGACAAGGCCGACCTCCAGCCCGTCGACTTCGATCGTGACCGCGCTGCGGTCGAGTACCCCGATGCCGCCCGCCTCGAGGCGCTGCATGATCTCGTCGGCTTCGCCGCCGTGCCAGTCGTGGTTTCCGAGTACGACGAAGACCGGGGCCGCCACGCTCGCCGCTGCCGCGCAGACGACCTCCGCCTCCTCCACCATCCCGTGGCTGGTCAGGTCGCCGGCGAGCAGCACCAGGTCGGCCTCGCCGTCGAGGCGGGCGAAGGCATCGACGACCCGGTCGCGGTTCGCCTTGCGGCAATGGATGTCCCCGGCGGCGGCGACGCGCAGCTTTCGCAGCCCCCCGTCCGGTGCGCTCAGCGACATGTCGCTTCCCTACCCGGATCGCGAAAGCAGACGCCCAATACGCGGCCGAGTGTTTAGCAAGCGTCGCCATGGGCATTCGGGGGGCATGAAAGACGATCGCAACAGGATTCGCGAAGAGGAAGAGGCCGCTGCCGCGGAAGCCCGCCGGATCGGCGGGCGCAGCGGGATGGAGGACATGGACGAGGCGGAGCGGGCATCGGCTGAGCATGGCGGTGGCGAGGCGGAGGGCTTCGAGGAAGCCGAGGAGCTGCTCGAAGGGCAGGCAACCCACGGCGATCGCGCAGTCGACCCACTCGCCAACGCGCCCGAGGCCGAGGCTGACGAGGACCCGGCGGTCTACGGCGAAGCCGACGAGGTCGATTCGACGGAGACCGAGGACGACACCGACGGTACGAGAAGGGAAGGTTGAGCGGCGAGGCGGAGCTCGAACGGCTCCTTCAGACGCTGAAGCGAGCCGCTGCCGCGCTCGAATCGGAGCGCGTTCCCTTTCTTCTCGGCGGCGGCCTTGGCTGTTGGGCGCGGGGCGGACCGCCGTCCAGTAACGACATAGACCTGATGGTCAAGCGCGAGGACGCCGAGTGGGCGCTGGCAGCGCTGGAGTCGGCAGGCATGCGTCCGGTGAGGCCGCCGGAACAGTGGCTGTACAAGGCCTGGGACATCCTCGTCACCAAGCTATTGGCGCTCGACGAACACAACGCTGACTATGCTCACCTGCTCCTGGTCTGCAGGGCGCTCCGCGAGCAGGTCGACTGGCTCGCCCTCCGCCAGCGCACGTCTTCGAGCCCCTTCGCTGCGGCGTTCTTCACGCTCGTCGAAGGACTTGGGATAGGCCCCGCTCGATCCTGGTCCGTGACCACCCGCTCGTCCGAGGCATGAACCGCGCGGCGCCTGGGTAGTGGCGAGACATGGCCGCGAACCGACCAGGCAAGGGCAAGGGCTCGGAGCGCACGAAGGCGAGGGACGAAGGTGCGACCGGGTTCCCCGAGCCACCCGGGAAAGATCCCGGCGACATCTCCGGAGAGCGCTCGCCGCACGCGTCGCTGAGCAACCCGGTTCGCGATCCAGATCCGACCGAGTGGCCCGATCCCTACGACAAGCGCGACGACCCGAGGGACCCACCCGATCCCGACGGCAAGCCCTTCGGCGAAGAGCCGCATCCGCACTCAGGCAGTACGAGCACCAGCGAACCCCATCCTTCGAAGGACCCGGAGGCCGGCGACCGCTGGGAGGGTCCGAAGCGCGACAAGCTCGACGACTAGAGAATCGGTTTTTTCCCTGTTCTCGCGGGGTAGCGAAGCGGCGATGAGGGGGCTGGGCGAGAACGGGGAGCGGTTGAGCTGGATCTTCGGATCCTCGCGCAGCGGCAGCACCTGGCTGTTGCGAATGCTCTCCGACTTCGACTGCGTGGTACCGATCGACGATCCGCACCTCGGCCATCACCTCGGCGTCTGGCGCCCGATCCCGCTCGCATGGGCCGCCGCCGAGCAGCCACCCGAGGAGCTCAACACCCTGCTCGAGCTGAAGGCGGCAGAGCCGGGTTACTTCTTCGCCGAGCGCTACCGCGAGAGTTGGTGGGAGCCGCTCCGCGCCCTGATCCGGTCGCGGTTCGAAGCGCAGGCGGAGGACGTGCCCGCCCGCCGGCCGCAGGCGACGACGTCCTATGTAGTCAAGGAGCCCGGGTCCCACGCGGCGCCGCTGCTGGCCGAGCTGTTCCCGGAATCGAAGCTGATCTTCCTGCTGCGGGACGGTCGCGACGTGGTCGACTCCTGGCTCGACGGTTACCGCCACGGCTCCTGGGCGATCCCCGGAGGAGCATTTCCGGTCTCCAGCGAGGGGCGCCTGCCGCTGATCCGCTGGCTTTCGGCCGTCTGGGTCTATCGCAGCCGGGCGGTGCGTAAGGCGTTTGAAACCCGGCCGCCTTCCGGCCGTCTCCTCGTCCGCTACGAGGTTCTGCGCGAGCGAACCGCGGAGACCCTCGCCGGGGTGTGCGGAACCCTCGGTCTGGAGCAGGGACAGGTCCAGGAGGTTGCCGACCGCCACCGCTTCGAGTGTGTGCCGCCTGAGGTTCGGGGGTCACGCCACGCGGTGCGTACCGCCAGGCCCGGCTCGTGGCGCGAGAACCTCACTCGTGGCGAGCAGGAGGCCATGCACGAGGTGCTCGGCCCCGCGCTGGCGGAGTGCGGCTACGAGAGCGACCGGCCGCAGCCGGTCGTCGCTGCGGTTTCCTGACTGCTCGTCGGAGCGTTCGCCCTGACACTCTCCTCTGCGACTCATTTTGTGTGAGTGGGTGCAGTGTGGACTTGACTGCCGCCACGAGCTACTGTCTTTTCAGTACCAGTGGAAATGGGGGGAATGGCCTGGATTGCGATATCGGTGGCGGTGCTCGGGACGGCGGTGGCGACGGCCGCCCTGATCGTTCTCGTCTCCCGTGAGAGGCGGGCACAGCAGCGCTTCCGGATCCTCGGGGAAGTGGCGGCGGTCTCCGACGCGGGCGGCTCGCTCGAGGACACCGTCGACGCGATCTGCCAGATCCTCGTTCCGGAGTTCGCCGACTTCTGCATGGTCGACCTGATCGCCGACGGTGGCGCCCGCCGAGCGGCGGTGCGAGTCGGCCCCGGCGGGGCCGCCGAGGTCAAGCAGGGCCTGGAAGACCGCCAACCGTCCCTGCCGCAGCGGATGTTCGAGGACAACGGCAGCTCTTCGCTGGCGCCGCGCTTTTACGAGCGTATGTCCGAGGCGGACCTCGAAGAGCTGGCCCACGATCCCGGCGACCTCGAGTTCCTGCGCCGGCTCGGGGCGCGTTCGGCGATCACCGTGGTGCTCAACGCTCGCGGCCGCGTGACCGGCGCCCTGACCCTCGGAGTCGCCTGGTCGGGCCGTCGCTACCGCCGCGATGACGCCCACTTCGCCTGGATCCTCTCCGGCCGGGTGGCGCTGGCTCTCGACAACTGCGGCCTCTTCGCCGATCTGGAGCAGGCCGAGCAGGCGCGGGCCGAGATCGCCGAGACGTTGCAGCGCGGCCTGCTGCCGCCGCCGCTGCCCCACATCCCGGGCTGGTCGATCGCGGCGATGTACCAGCCGGCAGGTGCCGAGAACGAGGTGGGGGGCGACTTCTACGACGCCTTCCGCGTCCCGGGCGGCTGGATGCTCGCGATCGGCGACGTGACCGGCCGCGGTGCCCAGGCCGCTTCGCTCACCGCCGTCGTTCGTTACACGCTGCGGACCGCGGCGGCGCTCACGGGCGACCCGCTGCTGGCGCTGGCAACGCTCAACCGGGCGCTGCTCGCGCGCGGCGACGCCGCCCTCTGCAGCCTCGTCGCCCTCGCCCTCAGCGAGGACCCCGGCCAGCCGGTGCGGCTGGCCGTCGCCGGCCACCCTCCGCCGCTCCTGATCGACGGCGACTCGGTGACCGAGGCGGCCGGAGCGGGCCCGGTGCTCGGTGCCTTTGCCGACGGGCGCTGGGAGATCGAGCAGAGCTCGATCGCGCCAGGTTTGCAGCTGGTGATCGTCACCGACGGGATCACCGAGGCACAGGGGCGGGACGGCCGCTTCGGGGAGGAGCGCCTGCACGCCGAGCTGCGCGGCGCCGGCGATCCGGCCCTGGTGATGAGGAGGCTCGAAGCCGCCGTCAATTCCTTCACCGAGGGCAGGCACGACGACGACGTGGCGATCCTGGCCCTGGCCCGGACGTCGGGCGAAGGTCACGCCGATTCCCCGCTCACCGCCTCACGGGAGCCGGCGGTGGCGGCGCCGAGTCTGGACAACAGCGATGTCTGAGCAGCACGCTGTCCTGATCGAACGCCTCTACGAAGCCTTCAACCGGCGCGACCCGGAGGGGATCGCGGCCGTCTGCGACGAAGCGATGGAGTTCTTCCCGGTGGTCACCGCCGAAGCGGTCGGCCGCGAAGCGCCCTACGTCGGCCCGGACGGCCTGCACGACTACCTCGCCGATGCGGCGCGGGTCTGGGAAGAGCTGCTGATCACCCCCAGTCACACCGAGCAGCGCGGTGACCGCCTACTCGTTCGCGGCCGCGTCTACGCGCGCAGTCGCGAGCTAGGGATCAGGGACATGCCGGTGGCGTGGATCTGGGAGGTACGGGACGGGCGCGTCGTCCGGGGCGAGGTCTTCCCGGACCCCGAGCACGCGGTGGAGCGCTTCTCCGCTGCCTCGGTCTGAGGCTCGCCCCGCTCAGCCGCGCAGCTCGGCCAGCGCCGCCTCGCGCTGTTCGTGCAGCGAGATCGACGACTCGACGCCGGTGATCTTGAGCAGCCGCCGCACCTGGTGGTTGATGCAGCAGAGAACGAGGTGGCCGTTGCCCTCGCCGCCCCCCTCGCGATCCAGTCGCTGCCACGCCCGCACGATCAGGGCGATCCCGGTCGAGTCGATGAACTCGCAGGCGGAGAGGTCGAGCATGATCGAGGCGTTCTCGTCGTCAAGTGCCGCCTCAAGTGCCCGCTCCAACTCGGGAGCGGTGTTCATATCCAGCTCGCCGCGCACGGTGAAGGCGCGAATCCCGCCTTCCAGCTCCTCACTCTGTACCTCAAAGGGCGCCGGACTCACGCTGCGATCCTAGCGTAGGGCCATGGCGAGGCTCTGGTTTCGCGTGGGCGGTCGAGGGGTAGCGATTGCGTGAAGCCGGGCGGCTATGCTCGGCGCCTCAGGAACACGCTTCCCTCCGCAGGGATTGCGCTTCATGGCCAATAGCTCGATGACTAGCCAAAAGCCTAGGGGGCTTCAGATGATGCTTCCCGCCAAAGCCGAGAATGTCGCTGTCATCAGACACGCCTTGGCCGGCCTCGCCGAGCAGATCGGGATGGACGAACCGGGTCTCGCCGACTTGAAGACCGTCGTCACCGAGGCCTGTATGAACGTGGTCGCCCACGCCTACGACGGCCAGCCGGGGCCGCTCAGCGTAGAAGCCAACCCCGACGGGGACGGTCTGACCGTGATCGTCCGCGACGAAGGCGGCGGGATCAGGCCGCAGGCGGACCTCGATCAGCACAGCCTGCGGCTCGGGCTCTCGCTGATCGCCGCCCTCTCCAGCAGCTTCGCGATCTCAGGCGGGCTCGACCGCGGCACCGAGGTGACGATGCGGGTGCCGCTGCACGGGGGCGGCTCCAACGGGACCGGAGACCCGGTCTCGATCGAGCCGACCGTGTCCGACACCACCACCGAGGTGACGACCGATCGCCCCGAGCTTCTCGCCCCGGTCCTGGCACGTGTCGTCGGCGCGCTCGCGGCGCGGCGCGACCTCTCGGTCGATCGCGTCTCCGACGCGGTTCTCATCACCGACGCGATCGCGGACGCGGCGCCCTCCCGCTTCGCCGACGGCCGGGTGCGCCTGGGACTGGACGACCGCGAGGGCGGGATCGAGCTGCGGATGGGCCCTATGGACGCCGGCGCGGCGAAGGACATTCGCAAGGAACTGGAAGTGCCGGACGTCGGCGGCTCGCTGGAGGCGCTGGCCGATGAGCTCACCGTCGAGGAGTCCGACGACGGCGAGTACCTCGTCATCCGCTTTGCTGCTGCTCCCTGATCTGCTCGCGGATCCGAGCCAGGGCACGACGCAGGATTCGCGAGACGTGCATCTGCGAGTGGCCGATCCGCTCGGCGATCTGCGACTGCGTCATGTCGTCGGCGAAGCGCAGCCGCAGGACGAGGCGCTCGCGCTCGTCCAGGTAGGGGAGAGCGGCGTCGAGCGCGATCCGCCCCTCGACCAGCTCGAAGCCTTCGTCCTCGCTGCCAACCCACTCGGCCGGCGTCGCCTCGTCGGCGTCGTCGCCGCCGACCGGCCGGTCGAGTGAGAGCGGACGGCGGTTGTGGTTGGCCTCCAGCACCTCGAGCACGTCGGTCTGCTCGACCTCGAGGCGGGTGGCGATCTCGGCGACCGAGGGCGAGCGCTGCAGCTCCTTGGTCAGCTCGGTGATCGCTTTGTCGACTTCGGCCATCAGGTCGTGGAGGCCGCGCGGCACGCGCACGGTCCAGACCCGGTCGCGGAAGTGGCGTTTCAGCTCGCCGAGGATCGTCGGCGAGGCGAAGGCAGTGAAGGGAATGCCGCGCTCGGGATCGAAGCGGTCGACCGCGTTCAGCAAGCCCAGGTTGGCGACCTGGAGAAGGTCGTCGAACGACTCGCTGGCGCCGCGGTAGCGCAGCGCCAGCCGCTTCGCGAACGGCAGGTTGCGGCGCACCAGCTCCTCGCGAATCGCCGGGTCGCGAGAGTGGGTAAATTTCCGCCACAGCTCGTTTTCCCCGGCCAGGTGCTCACCTGCCCCCGGGCTCGGAGCCGTCTCACTCTCCTCTTTTGGCCGCTTTGCTGCCATGGCGTTGACTAACACGCTTGGGACGACGGTACTCAGATCCGAAACCCGCCCTGGAGCCCCAAACGGGCCGTGCGGCGCTCTGTAACCCGTTCTACCAGATGCGCAGCGGGTACCCGGCGAGGCAGCGGCAAAAACCCGGCGCCGACTAGGCTCCGTGCGACTTTCCAAATCGATTCGAAGAGGAGACTTCAAATGGCTTTCTCGGTTCCCGACCTTCCCTACGCGTACGACGCGCTCGAGCCTCACATCGACGAGGAAACGATGCGGGTCCACCACGACAAGCACCACCAGGCCTACGTCGACAAAGCGAACGCGGCCCTGGAGGGGACCGATTGGGCCGATCGCGACGTCGAGGACGTGCTGCGCAATCTCTCCAGCCTTCCGGGCGACAAGCAGGGGCCGGTCCGCAACAACGGCGGTGGCCACTACAACCACTCGCTGTTCTGGCAGATGCTCAGCCCCGACGGCGGCGGCGCCCCGAGCGGCGACCTGGCGGCGGCAATCGACGAGACCTTCGGCTCCTTCGACTCCTTCAAGGACGAGTTCAAAAACGCCGGCATCGCCCGCTTCGGCTCCGGCTGGGCCTGGCTGGTCAAGGACAGCTCCGGGCTGGCCGTGGTCTCAACTCCCAACCAGGACTCGCCGATCGCCGACAGCAGCGTGCCGCTGCTCGGCTGCGACGTTTGGGAGCACGCCTACTACCTCAAGTACCAGAACAAGCGCCCCGAATACATCGACGCGTTCTGGAACGTCGTCAATTGGGACCACGTCGCGGAGCGCTTCGCCGAGTAGCTAGGAGACCGCAGCCGGTCGCGCGGCCTGCGGCAGGTCGCGCGGCTCGGCGCCCTCCTTGGCCGGGACCGCGGCCATCGCGTGCTCGGCCAGGGCGGTGATGGTGAGGCTCGGGTTGACGCCGACGTTGGCGGGGATCGCGGCGCCGTCGCAGACCAGCAGGTTCTCGTAGCCGAAGACGCGTTGGCGCGCGTCGACGACGCCGTCCTCGGGCCCGTGGCCGATCGCCGCGCCGCCGAGGATGTGGGCGGTGGTCGGCACGTTCAGCGTCGCCTCCATGATCGAGCTCTGGGCGATGCCGCCGGTTCGCTCCGCCAGCCATTCCGCCGCCTGGTTGGCGACCGGGATGAAGGTCGGGTTGGGCCGCTCGGGGTCCTGTTCGGTCTGCAGTCGCACCTCGCCGTTGCGTTTCAGCTTCGGCCGCAGCGCGATCGCGTTGTCGAGCGTCTGCATGACGAGCAGGATGATCGTGCGGCGCGAGGTCCCCCGCGGCCACAGCACCTTGGCGAAGTTCCGCGGGTGGCGGAGGATCTGCCCGAGCAGCTTCAGCGGCCGGGTCACCCGGGTGCCGTCGCCGACCAGCAGCGTGTTGAGCAGGCTCATCGAGTCGCCGGCCTCACCGTAGGTGACGGTCTCGATGTGGGTGTGGGGGTCGGGGTAGATGCTGGAGGTGATCGCGACCCGCCGGGTCAGGTCTTCGGGATAGTCCTCCGGCACCCGGACCGCGAGGATGCTCTCGCTGTTGGTGCGGACCAGCTCGCCGAGCCGGTTCGAGATCTTCGGCAGCGAGCCGCCGAGGCGGCAGCGCTGCAGCAGCTTGTTGGTGCCGAGCGGCCCGGCGGCGACGATGACGCCACGGGCGGTGATCGTGCGCTTCCGGCGTCCGCGCAGGAGCCCGGAGCGCTCGCTGGTCACCGCGTAGCCGTCGCTGCCGTCGGCGGCGCCGAGCGGGCGGATGTCGGTGACGGTGCGCTCGGCCTGGACCTCGACGCCGCGATCCTCGGCAAGCCAGAGGTAGTTCTTGACCAGGGTGTTCTTGGCTCCGTGGGGACAGCCGACCATGCAGCGTCCGCACTGCATGCACCCGGTCCGCTCCGGGCCCGCGCCTTCGAAGAACGGGTCGGCGACGGTCTGGCCGGGGTTGTCGAGGTAGACGCCGATCGGCGTCTTGCGGTAGGTGTCGGCGACGCCCAGCTCCTCGCCCAGCTCGCGCAGCAGCTGGTCGGCCGGGTCGTCGTTCTCGTGGACGACGACGCCGAGCATCCGCTGCGCGGTCTCGTAGTGGGGGGTGAGCGTTCGCTCCCAGTCCTCGAGGTCGGCCCACTGCGGGTCCCGGAAGAAGGGGGAGGGCGGTACGTAGAGCGTGTTGGCGTAGCCAAGGCTGCCGCCGCCGACGCCGGAGCCGCTGACCACGGCGATGTCCTTGAAGAGGCTGAGCCGGAAGATGCCCTTCATTCCCAGGCGCGGCGCCCAGAAGTAACGGCGGCTGTCCCAGGTGGACTTGGGGAAGTCCTCGTCCTTGAACCGCTTGCCGCACTCCAGCACGGCGACGTCGTAGCCCTTTTCGGCCAGGCGCAGCGCGGAGACCGAGCCCCCGAACCCCGAGCCGACCACCACCCAGTCGTAGTCGTACGCCACGGCTGGGCTCCTTTTCGGCCTAGGCCTCGCCCGGCTCGAGGGGGCGGAAGTCGGTGGTCCGCGCTCCGCAGACCGGACAGAACCAGTCCTTGGGGATGTCCTCGAACTTGGTCCCGGGCGGGATGCCGCCGTCGGGGTCGCCGATCGCCGGGTCGTAGATGAACCCGCAGCTCTCGCAGATCCAGAGCGTTTGCTCGGTGGTCGCCGTCATCATCTGAAGCTTAGGGGACCCGTAGGCCTATTTATCGCCGAAGTCGACCGCGACGGGCTCGCGCTCCGAGGCGTCCTCGATCTCGAAGAACTCGCGCTCCTCGAAGCCGCCCTGGTTGGCGATGATCGAGGCCGGGAACTGCTGGATGTCGGTGTTGTAGGCCTGCACGTTGGAGTTGTAGATCCGCCGCGAAGCCTGGATTTCGTCCTCGAGCTGGGAGAGGCTGCGGCTGAGCTGCTGGAAGTTCTCCGTGGCGCGCAGGGTGGGGTAGTTCTCGGCGACGGCGCGCAGGTCGGTCAGCGCCCCGGTCAGTTGCTGCTCGGCTTTGGCGGTGTCGCCGACGCTGTGCGCCGACATCGCCTCGGCCCGGGCTTTCGTCGCTTTCTCGAAGACCTCGCTCTCGTGCGCCGCGTAGCCCTTCACCGTCTCGACCAGGTTGGGGACCAGGTCGTGGCGGCGCTTGAGCTGGATGTCGATCCCGCTCCACGACTCGTCGACCCGGTTGCGCGCCCCGATCAGCGAGTTGCGCTTGCCGATGTAGTAAAGGACCGCGATGAGGACGATCGCGACGATCACGATGATGGCGATGGTCATTGCGCCCATCCTACCCCCATAGGATCGCCGCATGAGCGCGAAGGGCGAAGCCCAGGAATGGGCCGAGATCGTGCGGCGCTACGGCGAGCGCAACGAACTCACCTACGAGCCGGTCGGCGGGATCAACCCGAAAGACGGGCCGGTGGCGCTCTGCGTGGGAGGGGTCAACCGCCTCACCGGCCATCTGGCGGAGGGGTTCTGGGGGTCCTCCTGCGACGCCGACGAAAGGGAGGCCGGCGGCCTCTTCGGCAAGGCGGTGCTGCCGGGGGCACTGCTGGCCAAGGCGCATATGCCAGACCTGGCGAGTGTCGTTCCCGCCTTCAACGTCGAGTCGATCGAGGGCCACGAGGTGCTCACGCAGCGCTTCGCCCGCAAGGTCGAGTTCGAGTC
The DNA here is from genome assembly GCA_035556755.1 of Solirubrobacterales bacterium. GTDB lineage: Bacteria > Actinomycetota > Thermoleophilia > Solirubrobacterales > 70-9 > VRUE01. The sequence continues at coordinate 12,751 of DATMEP010000053.1, read as the reverse complement.
GATCGAGTTCAACCGGCGCTTCCAGGCGACGGTGCCGCGCGAGTACGACCCGTTGGCCTTGCGCGAGCTGTTCAGTCCCGGCTTCCTCGCCTGGACGACGACGATGACCGGGGAGATCGACTTCGGCGTCAACGACCGCCAGCTCTGGTTCCTCTGGCGGCTGCACGAGCGCAGCGAGGCGGAGCTGAAGGAGGCACTGGGGAACGTCGGCCAGCTGTTCCGACGGCTGCAGGAGGAGATGGACGAGAGCGGCGTCCACACCTACCCGCCGGGTCCCTGGCACGCGGGGCTGGAGCCGTTCCCGACGGCCTAAGCGTCAGGCAGTCGCCTTCAGCGCCCTGCCGAGCGCGCGCGAGGCGACCTTGAGGCTGTTGCGCTTCTCGACCAGCTGGCGCAGGGCGCGGAGGTCCCGGTCGCCGAGCGCGAGAGCCTCCGCCCAGAGGCGCTCGGTGTCGGTGCTCAGCGGTGGCTGGCCGAACGGGTCGCGCGCCGCCTCGTCGTAGCCGTCCGGAGTGAGGACGATGCCCCCGGCGCGTCCGTCGTCCACCGCCTTGGCGACTACGACCCGGCGGCCGAGTGCCGCCGCCTCGAGCGTGGTCAGGCCCTGGGCGACGACGAGATCCGCGGCGGCGAGGCGGGCGATCGGGTCGCGGGGCGCTCTCTCGACCCGCCAGGGGCCGGCGGGGAGGCGCTGTTCGCAGAGCATCATCATCTCGTCGCGCAACGGGCCGTCGCCGGCGACCGTCAGGCGGCAGGGCCGTCCCGCGTCCAGCTGCGCCCGCACCAGCTCGATCGCAAGCCGGGGAACGGGTTCCTTCTCGGGGGAGAGCCGCACCATCGCCAGGACCTCGACCGGCTCGGCGGCGGCGGGTCGGAACGCCACGCCCGCCAGGGGGATCGATGCCGGCAGGATGCGCAGCCGGTCGGGCGGGACCTCGAATGCGTCCGCTATCCGCCGCCGGTGCGCCTCGCCGCGAACCAGCACCACGGCGTTGCTCTCCGCCGCTGCGGCCTCGATCGGGACCCGGACGCTCGGCAGGATCTCCGGCCCGAACCAGCGGGCCAGCCCGTGCGGGGCCTGGTGCGCCACCAGCGCCGCACGACCGCACAGCTTCAGGGCCGGGACGAAGGCCTCCATCACCATGTGGTCCCAGTGGACGATCGCCACGTCGTGGCGCTCGATCGCGTCCCAGGCGCCAGCGCGGGCCGCCTCCCCCTCCTCTGCCCATGAAGTGGGGACGACCTCGATGCCGGCCGCCCGCGCCGGCTCGGCGAGAGGGCCCGGCGGGGCGCAGATCGTCGCCCGGCCGCCGCGTTCGACGTGCCGCCCGAGCAGGTGGACCCACTGCCACCCCGAGCCGCCGGGGATCAGGTTGTGGAGCAGGCAGCAGACCGAGTCCACTCCCAGCTCACGACGGCGGCCCATGCGTTGGGATAATCGCAACCTTGTCCTCGCTGAACCCGTCGGACCTAGCCCACAACCTTCTCCTCGGCGACGCGGTCGCGATCGCCGAGCGCGTCGAGATCGGCGCCAACGTGATCCTCTACGACGACGTCACGGTTGAGACCGGCGCCCGTATAGACCACGGAGCGGTGCTGGGCAGGGTGGTGCAGCTGGGGCGTCGTTCGAACCGGCCTGCCCCCCTCGCCGCACCGACCCTGGTCGAGACCGGCGCGATCGTCTGCCCGTACGCGCTGGTCGAGGCGGGTGCTCGCATCGGCCCGCACGCCTTCCTCGGCGACCACGCCACCGTCAGGCAGGGCGCCATGCTGGGGACCGACGCCTCGGTCGGCTTCGGCGCGATGATCGGCAGCAAGGTGCAGCTCGGCGACCGCGTTCGCACGCAATCGCACTGCGTGGTCGGGACCGGTGTCGTCATCGAGGAAGACGCCTTCCTCGCCCCCGGGGTTCAGATCCTCATCGGTCGCAGGATGGGTGACCCGCCCCGGGCCGAGCCGCCGGTGCTTCGACGCGGCTGCCAGATCGGCGCCGGAGTCCAGATCCTGCCGGGAGTCGAGATCGGAGCCGGCTCGGTGGTCGGCGCCGGCTCGGTGGTGACGGCGGACGTTCCGGCCGGCGTCACCGTCCGCGGTGTGCCGGCACGGCAGCACTGACCGCTTCCGTCTGAGCTCGTTCAGTCCGGGTAGTCGGGTTCGCCGGGGAGGACGACGCGGTGGTCCTCGCGGGTCCCGATCACCTTCGGCAGGATCGGCTCGACCTCGCGGTCGCGGTGCCCCTCGATCGCCTCGGCGGCGGTGCGAAACGGTTGCAGCGACTGGAGCTGGGCGATCGTCGGGAAGGCCAGGACGAGCTCACCAGCCGCCTGCGCCTCGAGCGCCTTCGCCGGCTCGAACCAGCGTGCCTCGGTGGTCTCGACCCCGTCGGGCTGTGGCGGCGAGTGGGCGGGCGCCAGCGCCAGGAAGAACCAGGCGTCGAAACGACGTGAGATCACCTCTGGCGTGATCCAGCGCGAGAACAGGACCAGCTCCTCGTCGGCGGGCAGCTCGATCCCGGCCTCCTCGTGCAGCTCCCTGACTGCGCAGGTCCGGTACCCCGCCTCACCTTCGCCGTCCTCGGTGTCAACGCCGCCGCCGGGGAAGACCCACACCCCCGGCATGAACTTGGCGCTCTCAGCCCGCTTCAGCAGCAGCACCTCCAGCGCCCGGTCGGCGTGCTGCCCCCCGCGCCTCAGCAGCACAACCGAGGCCGATGGCCGGGGCACCGCCGGCTCGCCCAGATTCGGCGCCTCCGCCGGCCCGCGTCTCCTCTCCTCGCTCACGCGAGCCAGCGTACCCGCGCTACGCGGCCCGGGCCTGGAGAGTCAGTGGGTAGGCGGTGGCGCAGGCCTCCTCGATCGATTCGGCCGTGATCTGGACCAGGCGCCGCAGCTCGGTTTCCGCGATCGCCAGTGGAGGCATCAGGACGATGACGTCGCCCAAGGGGCGGACGATCGCGCCGCGCTTACGGGCCTCCAGCGTCACCTTGTGGCCGATGCGTAGGGCCGGGTCGTGCTCGCCGAGGTCGATCCCGACCATGAAGCCGCGGCTGCGGACCTCTGTCACCTCCGGCATCGCGGCGACGCCGGCCAGCAGTCGCTCGAGCAGGTGGATCTTCGGCTGCAGGCTGAGCAGGGTCCGCTCCTCGGCGAAGGCGTCGAGATTGGCGAGCGCAGCGGCGCAGGCAAGGGGGTTGCCGGTGTAGGTGTGACCGTGGAAGAAGGTTCGTCCCGCCTTTGGCACGCCGAGGAAGCCCTCGTAGATCCGCTCGGTGCTGAGCGTCGCGGCCAGCGGCAGGTAGCCGCCGGTGAGGCCCTTGGCGAGGCAGAGCAGGTCAGGCGCGACCCCCTCCTGCTCGCAGGCGAACATCGTCCCGGTGCGGCCGAAGCCGGTCGCCACCTCGTCGCAGATCAAGAGCACGCCGAAGCGGTCGCACAGCTCCCGCACCGCGCGCAGGTAGCCGGGCGGGTGGACGAGCATCCCGGCCGCGCCCTGGACCAGCGGCTCGACGATCACCGCCGCGACCTCTTCCTCGTGCGCGGCGAGGACCCGCTCGAGGTCGGCGGCGTCTCCCGGCTCGGCGGCGTGGGTCTGGAACAGCAGCGGCCGGTAGGTGGCGTGGAAGAGGTCGATGCCGCCGACCGAGACCGAGCCGATCGTGTCGCCGTGGTAGGCCTCGCGCAGGTGGACGAAGGAGGTGCGACGCGCGTGCTGCCCGCCGCGCTGCTGCTGGTACTGGAAGGCCATCTTCAGGGCGATCTCGGTCGCGGTCGAGCCGGACTCCGAGTAGAAGACGCGTGAGAGACCGGGCGGGGCGATCTCAACCAGGCGCGCCGCCAGCTCGGCGGCGCCGGGATGGGCGAGGCCGAGCATGGTCGAGTGGGCGACCTTGCCCAGCTGCTCCTGCAGCGCCGCGTCGATCCCGGCGTGGCGATGGCCGTGGACGTTGCACCAGAGCGAAGAGACGCCGTCGATATAGCGCCGGCCCTGGTCGTCGATCAGGTCGGTTCCCTCGGCACGCTCGATCGTCAGCGGTTCTTCCTCGACCCACGCCTGCTGCTGGGTGAAGGGATGCCAGAGATGTTCGTGGTCGAGCTGAGCGGGGTAGGACGGCATCCAGCGCCGACCTTAGCCCCGCGGGCGGCGGCAACCCGCCGGCGGCGAGCGTGCGCCTTCACACAGACCTTGACATCGAAAGATGCAATCATCGACACGATGGCTGAACGCGGTGCAACCCCCCAGGTCCCGGCGCTGCGGCGCAAAGCACTTCGTGCGGTCCGCTCCCTCTTCGCCCCGCTGCTCCCAGACGACTATCTGGAGCTGATCAACCCGCTCTGGTCGACGCGCGAGCTGCGCGGTCGGATCGAGCGGATCGACCCGGAGACTCCCGACGCCGTCACGGTGTTGATCCGGCCGGGCTTCGAGTGGCCGGGCCACCGGCCGGGTCAGTACCTGCGGATCGGCGTCGTCGTCGACGGGGTGCATCACTGGCGCGCCTACTCGCTCACCTCGGAGCCCGAGCGTCCCGATGGCTGCATCGGCATCACCCCGAAGCTGGTCGACACCGGCGTGGTCTCGCCCTACCTGGTTCGCCGGGCCAGGCCGGGAGACGTCGTCCGCCTCGGCGGAGTCGAAGGCACCTTCGTCCTTCCGGACCCGCCGCCCGAGAAGGTGCTCTTTCTCAGCGCCGGCAGCGGGATCACCCCGATCGTGAGCATGCTGCGCAGCCTCCATCGCAACGGCGAGGTCGGCGACGTGGTCCACGTCCACTCCGCCCGCACGGAGGACGGGGTGATCTTCGCCGGCCCATTGCGCGAGGTCGAGAGCGCCCAGCCCGGATACCGTCTCCATCTGCAGATCACCGGCCGGGAAGGCCGCGTCGCGCCCGGCGACCTCGACCGGCTCTGCCCCGACTGGCGCGAGCGCCGCGCGTTCCTCTCGGGCCCTGCCGAGATGCTCGACGCGATGAGCGCCCACTGGGAGCGCGAGGGCGATGGCGGGCTGCTCGAGACGGAGCGCTTCCAGCCGGTGATCGGCGGCGAGCCCGGCGAGGGCGAGGGCGGAACGGTGCGCTTCGTCAAGAGCCGGATCGAGGCCGAGTGCGACAGCGGCACTCCGATCCTGGTCGGGGGCGAGGAGGCTGGCGCCGTGCTGCCCTTCGGCTGCCGGATGGGCATCTGCCACACCTGCGTCGGAATGCTCTGCAAGGGGAAGGTGCGGGACCTCCGCACCGGCCAGATCCACGGCAGCGAGGGAGAGACGATCCGCACCTGCGTCAACGCACCCGAAGGACCGATCGAGATTGCACTGTGAAAAGACCGAGAGGGAGACGATGAACGCAACGACGAGCTCGGCGATCGCCGAGCCGCAGAATCCGCTGGCCCACCTATCGCCCGAGCAGCTGGACGAGCTCGGCCGTGAGTTCGACGCGATCCGGGATCGGGTCCATGCCGATCTCGGCGATCGCGACCGTCGCTACATCGAGAGCATGATCGCCATGCAGCGGCGCCTCGCCGTGATGAGCCGGGTGCTGCTGCTCGCTTCGCGCTACCGGCCCGCCAAGGTCGCCGGGACGGCGGCGCTCTCGGCGGCGAAGATCCTCGAGAACATGGAGATCGGCCACAACGTCCTGCACGGCCAGTGGGACTGGATGAACGATCCCCAGATCAACTCCTCGACCTGGGACTGGGACACCGCGTCGACCGCGGAGGCCTGGAAGCACTCACACAACTACGTCCACCACACCTTCACCAACATCCTCGGCAAGGACAAGGACCTGGGCTACGAGATCATGCGGATCGACCCGCGCCAGAAGTGGCACCCGGTCTACCTTTTCCAGCCCGCCTACAACCTGTTGCTGATGGCCCTCTTCGAGTGGGGGGTGGCCTTTCACGACCTCGACTTCGAGGCGATCCGCAAGGGCCACAAGTCGAAGGCGCAGGTGAAGCGCGAGCTGGCCGGGATCGTCGAGAAGGCCAAGAGCCAGGTGGTCAAGGACTACGTCGCCTGGCCCCTGCTGAGCGGTCTGGCGATGGCCGCCGTCGACGCCGCCTTCGAGGTGCGCAAGGGCCGGCGCCGGCGCGGCGGCCTGGCGGGCGCGCTGCGCAGCGCCATCGCGGGGGGTGGGGCCTCGTACCGCTCGACCGCCTCGGCGAACGCCACCGCCAACGTCGTCCGCAACGTCTGGGCCTACGCGATCATCTTCTGCGGTCACTTCCCGGACCAGACCTACACCTTCAGCCCGGAGGAGGTCGAGGACGAGAGCCGCGGCGGTTGGTACGTGCGCCAGCTCGCCGGCGCCGCCAACATCGAGGGCAGCCCCCTCTTCCACGTCGCCAGCGGCAACCTCGGCTACCAGGTCGAGCACCATCTCTTCCCCGACCTGCCGAGTACCCGCTACGCGGAGATCGCGCCGCAGGTCAAGCAGATCTGCGAGCGCTACGGCCTCCCCTACAACAGCGGCCCCTTCGGGCAGCAGCTGGGGATGGTGCAGCGGACGATCCTGCGCCTGGCCTTCCCCGGGGGCGCCGCGCGCCCGAAGCCCGGGCCCTACCGCGGGGAGGATCACGAGGCTCTGTGATAGGGGTCACATGAGCAACTGTTGCGGTTGAGAAATAGTTGCAGAAGTGCAAGCATTGGTAGATGCCCGCCAGCGACATCGCGACGATCGCCAAGGAGATCTCCACTCCTGAGGTGAGCGCCGAGACGCAGGAGACGGCAGCGCGGCTGAGCGCGCTGCTGCGCCACCTCTTCCTCTACGACCGCGGCAACCTGCTGCGGGTGATCGAGGAGAGCGGTCTCTCGACGACCCAGTGCAAGGCGCTGCTGGAGCTGGGCGGCCTCGGCGAGGCGACCGAGCCGCGGCAGGTGGGCGACCTGGCGGAGGCCTTCGGCGTCTCCGTTCCCTCGATGAGCCGGGCGGTCGACGCGCTGGTCAAGCGGCGGCTTGCGACCCGGGTCGAGGACGCCGAGGACCGGCGGGTGCGCCGCGTCGCGATCACCGCCAAGGGCAAGAAGCTGGTCGACACGATCCTCGTCGTCCGCCAGGCGGGCATGGAGGAGTTCGCGTCGAGCCTGAACGCCGCGCAGCGGCGCAAGCTCGACGCCGCGATCGACGCGCTGATGGACCGCGAGGACATAGCCGCCGCCTACGAGCTGCTGAAGGGGGTCTCGTCCTGACCCGCTACCGCCACCTGATCACCGACGACAACCGCAAGTGGTGGACGCTCGGCGCGATGTGCTTCGCGCTGTTCATGATCATGCTCGACAACACGGTCGTGAACGTGGCGCTGCCCTCGATCCAGCGCGACCTCGGCGCCTCGCTCTCGGCGCTGGAGTGGACGGTCAACGGGTACACCCTCTCCTTCGCGGTGCTGCTGGCGACCGGCGGGCGGCTGGGCGACATCTTCGGCCGCCGCCGCATGTTCCTCTTCGGCGTCGTCATCTTCGCGCTGTCCTCGGCGACCGCCGGGCTCGCCGTCGACACCACGTCGCTCGTCTTCAGCCGCGTGGTGCAGGGCGTCGGCGCGGCGCTGATGATGCCGGCGACGCTCTCGATCGTCACCGACGCCTTCCCGCCCCACGAGCGGGGCAAGGCGATGGGGACCTGGGCCGGGGTCTCGGCGCTGGCGCTGGCCGTCGGCCCGGTCCTCGGCGGCTTCCTCACCGAGCACGTCAGCTGGCGGGCGATCTTCTACCTCAACATCCCGGTCGCGATCGGCGCCGTGGCGGCGGCGCTGTTCGCGGTCCGCGAGTCGCGCGACGACACGGTCGGCCGCGAGGTCGACTACCTCGGCGTCGTGACCCTGACCGCGGCACTGACGGCGCTGGTCCTGGCGCTGGTCGAGGGCAACGCCTGGGGCTGGGGGTCGCCCGAGATCGTCGCCCTGCTCCTCGGCGCCGGGCTGGGGCTGGCGGCCTTCGTCGCGATCGAGCTGCGGGTGAAGGTGCCGATGGTCGAATTCCACTTCTTCTCCGACCGCAACTTCCTCGGCGCGGTCGTGGTGGCGCTGATCGTCTCCTTCGCGATGCTCGGCGTCTTCTTCTTCCTCGCCCTCTACATGCAGAACATCCTCCACTACTCGGCTCTGGAGGCGGGGATCAGGTTCCTGCCCTCGACCGTGATGATCGTCGTCGTCGCCCCCGTCGCGGGGCGGCTCGCGGACCGCATCGGCCCGCGCTGGCTGATCGCCGGCGGCCTCGTGATCGTCGCCGCCTCGCTCTACAGCTTCAGCGGCATCGCGGTCGACTCCAGCTACGGCGAGCTGCTGCCCGGCTTCATGCTGCTCGGCATCGGGATCGCGCTGACGATGTCGCCGATGACCAGCGCCGCGATGAACGCGGTCGCGGTCGAGAAGGCGGGTGTCGCCTCGGGCGTCCTCTCGATGTTCCGCATGGTGGGTGGCAGCCTCGGCGTCGCCGTCACCGGGGCGATCTTCCAGGGTGCGGTCGGCAACCCCGAGACCGCCAGTCCACTCGAATTCGTCGACGCCCTCGGCCACGCGATGACCGTCTCGGCCGTGGTCGCGCTCGCGGGCGCGGTGATCGGGGCTGCCGCGATCCGGGCGAAGCGGAAGCCGGTCAGCCCGGCGGAGGCGGAGGCAGCGGCAGCGCTGGCCACGACTCCGGATCTCGGAGATCGAGAGCCGGCAGCGTCTCGATCCTGACCTCGCCCAGGGCGGCGATCGTCTCGCGGTTGGACTCTTCGATCCTCCCCGTTTCATCCGGCCAGGGAGTGAGGACGACCGCTGCGACGTCGAGGCCGGCCGCGCGAGCCGCCTCGAGCGTCAGCAGCGTGTGGTTGATCGTGCCGAGACCGGGCGCTGCCGCGACTATCAGCGGCAGTCCTAGGTCCGACGCCAGGTCGCGGACGAGGTAGGTGGGCGAGAGGGGGACCGTCAACCCGCCGACGCCCTCGCAGACGAGCGCGTCGGCCGTGGCGGCGGCCGCGCCGGCGGCGACGAGCAGCCGCTCCGGCTCGATCCGCTCGCCGGCCAGCTCCGCCGCGAGGTGGGGCGACATCGGCGACCCGTAGCGGTAGGGCGCGATCTCCTCGTCGCTCTGTTCGGACCCGGCGGCGCGGCGGAGCAACGCGTGGTCCGGCTCGCCATCTTGGTCCAGCCCGGTGACTGCCGGCTTGAAGACCGCGACCCGCTTCCCTTCGGCAGCCAGGGTGCGGGCGATGACCGCGGCGACGACGGTCTTGCCGACCTCGGTCCCCGTGCCGGTGACGAAAACGCCTGTGCCGAGGGGGGTCTTCACGCGCGCCCCTCAGGCGGCGAGCGCCGGTGCGGCCGAGCTCGCCGGCCGAGCGGCGATCCCCAGCTCGCGGGCCGCCTCGCCGGCTGCCTTTGCCGCCTCCCGCAGCTCCTCGGCGTCGTGCGTCGCCATCACCGTAAAGCGCAGCCGCGAGGAGCCCTCGGGGACGGTCGGCGGGCGGATCCCCTGGGCGAAGACGCCGCGCTCCAGCAGCCGTTCGCTCAGCGCCATGGTCGGCGCCGCCGCACCGACGCCGACCGGGACGATCTGGGTCTCGGAGTCGGGAACGGCGAAGCCCTCTCCGGCAAGCGCGGCACGCAGGGTCGCGGCATTGGCGCCCAGCCGCTCGACCCGCTGCGGTTCGCCTTCGAGCAGCCCCAGCGCCGACTCGGCGGCGGCGAGGACCGGCGGCGGCGGTGCGGTCGAGAAGATGAAAGGACGGGCCGTGTTGACCAGGTACTCGACCAGGTCATGGTCGGTGCAGACGTAGGCGCCGTAGGAGCCGAGCGCCTTGCCGAGCGTGCCGACGACCAGGTCGACCTCATCGCTCAATCCCGCGGCGGCGACCGTGCCCCGGCCACCGGGCCCGAGGGCGCCGGTGGCATGCGCCTCGTCGACCATCAACCGGCAGCCGTGTTCGCGCGCCAGTTGCGCCAGCGCCTCCAGCGGCGCCACGTCCCCGTCCATCGAGAAGAGGCCGTCGGTGACGATCAGCGAGCCGCGGCCCTCTGCCTGCTGCAACCCCCAGGCGAGGTGCTCGACGTCGGCGTGGCGGTAGACGAAGGTCTCGGCCCGGGCGAGCCGGCAGCCGTCGACGATGCTGGCGTGGTTCAGCTCGTCGGAGAAGACGACCTCGCCGCGCCCGGCGAGTGCCGCAATCGTGCCGGTGTTGGCCAGGTAGCCGGAGCCGAACAGCAGCGCCGCCTCGTAGCCCTTGAACCCGGCCAGCCGCCGCTCGAGCCGGCGGTGGGGCTCCATGTTGCCGGAGATCAGGCGCGAAGCCCCGGCCCCGGCGCCCCATCGCATCGCAGCCTCGGCCGCCGCCTCGCGCACCGCCGGATGCGCCGCCAGGCCGAGGTAGTCGTTCGAGCAGAGCAGCAGCACGGGCCGCCCGTCGAGCAGAACCCGCGGGCCCTGCGGGCCCTCGACCAGCCGCAGCCGGCGGTAGAGCCCCCGGTCGCGGAGCTCCTCCAGCCGCTCGGCGACCTCGGTCATGCCGCCTGCGAGGGGACCTTGGGGTAGGGGGGAGGCTTCTTCGCCTTCTTGATCACACGCAGCTGGGTCGAGGGGTCCCAGAAGTCGGCTTCGTCCTGGCGGTCGATCAGCTCTTCGATCGGCGTCGCCGGCGTCTCTCCCGCGAGCCAGCCGGAGCGGTTGTCGGGGCGCGGGTTGGCGCCGTTGTCGGGCTGGCGCGCGACGTTCAGCCCCAGCTCCTCGAACATCGCCCGGTCGTCCTCGGGCTCGGCCCCGAGCGTGGTCAGGAAGTTCCCCATCATCACCCCGTTGAGGCCGGCCTTGACGGCCAGCGGCTGCAGGTCGCCGAGGTTCTCGACCCGGCCGCCGCAGAGCCGGAACAGGGCGCCGGGGATGATCAGCCGGAAGATCGCCACCCACTTGACGACCTCCCACGGGTCCATCAGCGGGCGGTCGCCGAACTTCGTCCCGTCGCGCGGGTTGAGCAGGTTGATCGGCACCGAGGTCGGGTTCAGCTCGGACAGCTCGAAGGCCATCTCCACCCGCTGCCGCGGCGACTCGCCGAGGTTGAGGATGCCGCCGACGCAGGTCTCCAGGCCGGCCTCCTTGACCGCGTCGATAGTCCGCAGCCGGCTCTCGTAGCGGACCGTGGTCGAGACCTCGGGATAGTAGGAGCGAGACGACTCGACGTTGTGGTGGACGCGCTGGATCCCGGCGTCCTTCAGCTGCTTGGCCCGCTCCGCCGACATGTGGCCGATCGAGGCGCAGCGCTTCAAGTTGGTCTGCTCGGCGACCAGTTCCGCCCCCTCGAGGATCCTTGCGAAGTCGCGTTTGGAGAGGCCCTGGCCCTGGGTGACCATGCAGAAGCGGTGGGCGCCGGCTGCCTCCGCCGCCTTGGCGTGTTCGAGGATCTGCTCCGGCTCCATCATCGCGTGCATCGGCGTGTCGGCCTCGGCGTAGCGCGACTGGGCGCAGAAGCCGCAGTCCTCGGCGCAGCCACCGGACTTGGCGTTGACCAGCGAGCACATGTCGGTCGACTCGCCGAAGTTCTCCTGGCGCACCTTCCAGGCGCGCTCGACGATGTCGCCGATCTCCTCATGGCCGGTTTTGGCGCCGAGCGCCAGGGCCTCGTCGAAGGAAATCAGGGACGACATCCGAGCGCAGGCTAGGCGTCGGTTCGGACGTGCCGATCCGAGACCCGCACCGCGTCCCGTCCCGCGTCCTTCGCCTCGTACATCGCCGTGTCGGCCCTGCTCTGCACGGACTCGAAGTCGGCATCGTGGCTCCTACCGAACATCGCGATGCCGACGCTGGCGGTGATCGGCGGAACGCCGTCGGTCTGGGGCACGTGCTCGCGGATCGCCTCCAGGATCGCCTCGGCGACACCCTGTGCCTCGGCAACGTCGCAGCGCGGCAGGACGATTGCGAACTCGTCGCCGCCGAGTCGAGCCAGCACGTCGGTTTCCCGCATCCGTCCGCGCAGCACGCCGGCCATCTCCTCGATCAGGCGGTCGCCGATCGGGTGCCCGAGCGAGTCGTTGACCTGCTTGAAGTTGTCGAGGTCGAGCATCAGCAGCGCCCCTTCGGCTCCCTCGCGACGACTGCGCGCCAGCTCGATTCGCAGGTCTTCCTCGAAGCGGCGCCGGTTCTTCAACCCGGTCAACGAGTCCTGGCTGGCCTGTCGGCGCAGCTCCTCCATGCGCTCGTTGCGGCTCCAGAACAGCACCAGAGCGCCCAGCAGTGCCGCCAGCGAGATGCCGACTCCGGCGATCAGCACCGGTGGCCCTGCCCCTGGGCGGTCGGGGTCGCGGATGACCAGTACCCAGGTGCGGTCGGCGACCCCGATCGGCGCTGAGGCCCCGTCGTCGAGTCGCCGGTCACCCATCGTCACGGGATCGCCGTTCTCGATCAGCTGCACTTCGACGTCCTCCTCCACCGCCGAGGACGCGGCGCCGGCGAGGTCTGGCACGCGGAAACCGCCGCTGGCGAAGCCGATCAGCGCGGTCCGCCGCTGGGCGACGGTTGCGGTTGGCGCGCCGTCGCGGTAGACCGGCTGGTAGACGACCAGGCCCCTGCCGCTGCTGACCAGCAACGGGACGATCGGAGTGGCCGCCGCCTCGCCGCTGTCGCGGGCGCGGCGCAGGATCGGGGCGCGGTTGGGGTCGGTGCTGAGGTCGTAGCCGAAGGCCGGCCTCCCCTGAAGTTTCAGGGTCGAGTAGGTGATCGGGAAGTACTCGGCCCTGCGCGCGGCGGGAACTTGCTGCTCCCCTTCGCGCTCGACGATCGGAAAGCCCTGGCGGGA
>DATMEP010000052.1:0-9182 GCA_035556755.1 Solirubrobacterales bacterium | reverse complement strand
GTACCAGGACCGGGTCGGCGAGCTGATCACCGGGATCATCCAGCAGTCCGACAAGCGCTACACGCTGGTCCAGCTGCGCGAGCGGGTCGAGGCGCTGCTGCCCAAGTCCGAGCAGGTCTACAACGAGCGCTACGACCACGGCATGAGGGTCAAGGCGGTCATCACCGACGTCTCCGACTCGACCAAGGGGCCGGCGATCGTCGTCTCGCGGCGCAGCCCCGAGCTGATCAAGAGCCTGTTCGAGATGGAGGTCCCCGAGATCGCCGACAAGCTGGTCGAGATCGTCGGCGTTGCCCGCGAGCCGGGCTACCGCTCGAAGATCGCGGTCGTCTCGCATGCCGAAGGGGTCGACCCGGTCGGCGCCTGCGTCGGCCCGCGCGGCTCCCGCGTGCGGATGGTCGTCTCCGAGCTGCGCGGCGAGAAGATCGACATCATCCCCCACAACGACGAGCCCGCCCGTTTCGTCGCCAAGGCGCTTTCCCCGGCCAGGGTGCGCGAGGTGATCGTCGACGATGAGGAGCGCCAGGCGACCGTGATCGTCCCCGACGACCAGCTCTCGCTGGCGATCGGCCGCGACGGTCAGAACGCCCGCCTCGCGGCGCGGCTGACCGGGTGGCGGGTCGACATCAAGTCGGAGACCGAGTTCGCCTCCGAGGATGAGGAGATCGAGTACGCCGGCGAAGAGCAGTCCGACGGCCACTGCCTGGCTGTGCTCTCCAACGGCCGCCGTTGCCCCAACGCGGCGATCGGCGATTCCTCCTACTGCGGTCTGCCGACCCACCAGGCGCTGGGCCGCTTCGAGACCAACCAGATCGCCGTGCTGGCGCCCGTCGAGGAGGCCGAGATCGCGATCCTCGCCGATCCGGATGCCGACGCGGGGCAGGTCAGCGAGATCGTCGAGCGGGCCGAAGCGCAGTTCGAGGAGGCTCCGGCCGAAGCGGAGGAGGAGACGGTCGCCGAAGTGGATGCCGAGGAGCCAGGGGCTGAGGGTTCAGAGGCCGTGCCCGCGGGTCCTGTCGCGGGGGAGGACTCCTCGTCCTCGCAGGCTGCGGGCGAGGAGCCCAACCCCACGCCACCCGCGGAAGAGGCGTCAGAGGAGGCCGCCCCCGAGGCCGACGCAGATGCCGATTCCGCCGACGGAGCAGAGTCCAACGAGCAGCAGGAAGAGACCGAGCCTGAGCCGGTGCCCGAGGAGGCTGAGCAGGCCTAGTGGCAAAGAAGCGGGTTCACGAGATCGCCAAGGCCAAAGGCGTGAGCAGCAAGGAGCTGCTGGCTGCGCTCAAGGCCGCGGGGGTCGAGGCGAAAGCCGCTGCTTCCAGCGTCGAGGAGGGCGAGGCGCTGAAGGCGCTATCCGCCGCCCAGGGAGACGGGGGCACCGCGACGGCGACGAAACCGAAGGCGGAGGCCAAGCCCGCTGCCCCACCCGAGCCCAAGGCCGCCACGCCGGCGGCAGCTCCGGACGGCGCGCCAGCCGCCAAACCGTCGCCGCAGCCCGCGGCCAAAAAAACGCCCAACTCGACCAAGAAACGCCGCGTCGTCATCGACTCGCAGGCCGCACGGCGCGATCAGATGGGTGGGCCGCCCCCGCAGCGGCCACCCAGGCGTCGCGGCGGCCGCCGCCGCCGCCCGCTGCTCGAGGAGCCACCCCTCAAAACGGAGGCACCGGCCGAGCCGGAGGCGACCAAGGTCCAGTCGGGGGCGACCGTGCGAGAGGTCGCAGAGCTGCTCGGCCTCGGCAGCGCCGAGGTGATCAAGAAGCTGATGACGATGGGCGAGATGGCCACCCTGACGCAGACCCTCACCGACGACTCGGTGAGGGCGATCGCCGACGAGTACGACCGCAAGATCGAGATCGTCACCGCCGCCGAGGAGGAGCCGGAGGCACCGGAGTTCGAGGATCCGGAGGAGAGCCTGGCGCCGCGTCCACCGGTGATCACGGTGATGGGTCACGTCGATCACGGCAAGACGTCGCTGCTGGACGCGATTCGCGAGACCGAGGTGGCGGCCGGCGAGGCCGGCGGGATCACCCAGCACATCGGCGCCTACCAGGTGCACCATGACGAGAAGACGATCACCTTCCTCGACACGCCCGGCCACGCGGCGTTCACGGCGATGCGCGCGCGCGGCGCCAGCGTCACCGACGTCGCGGTCGTGGTCGTGGCCGCCGACGACGGCGTCATGCCGCAGACCAAAGAGGCGATCGACCACGCCCGTGCCGCCGACGTGCCGATCCTGATCGCTGTCAACAAGATCGACAAGGAGGGCGCGCAGCCGGACCGGGTCCGAAACGAGCTTTCCGCCGATGGCCTGACCCCCGAGGACTGGGGCGGCGAGACCGTCTACTGCGACGTCTCGGCCAAGACACGCGAAGGCCTCGACAACCTGCTCGACATGATCATCCTGGTCTCTGAGCTGGAGGAGCTGGGGGCCAACCCCGACGCCCCGGCGTCGGGCACGGTGATCGAGTCCCAGCTCGACCCCGGTCGCGGCCCGGTCGTCAGCATCCTCGTCCAGCGCGGCACCCTGAAGGTCGGCGACGCGCTGGTCGCCGGCCCGCAGTGGGGCCGGGTGCGGGCGATGCAGGACTTCACCGGCGAGCGGGTCGAGGAGGCCGGGCCGGGGATGCCGGTCGAGGTGCTCGGCTTCGAGGGAGTCTGCGAGGCCGGCGAGCACGTCCGCGCGGTCGAGAACGACCGCCGTGCCCGCCAGCTCGCCCAGGAGCGCGCCAACCGGCTCAAGACCGAGGCCCTGGCGCGTCGCCAGGCCCGCAAGGTCAGTCTCGAGGAGGTCTTCTCGCGCGCCCAGGCAGGCGACATCAAGGAGCTCAACATCGTCCTCAAGGCCGATGTCGCCGGCTCGCTGGAGGCGCTCCAGGACGAGATCGCCAAAGTCCCGCAGGAGCAGGTCGGGATCAACATCATCCACTCGCAGACCGGCGGCATCAACGAGTCCGACGTGATGCTCGCGTCGGCATCCGAAGCGATCGTGATCGGCTTCAACGTCCGTCCCCTGGCCGACGCCCGCCGCGCCGCCGAGCGCGAGGGTGTCGACGTCCGCACCTACTCGGTCATCTACAAAATCACCGAGGACCTCCGCAACGCGATGGAGGGTCTGCTGGAGGCGGTCGAGGTCGAGGAGATACTCGGCGAGGCTGAGATCAAACAGACCTTCAAGGCCTCGAAGGTCGGCCGGATCGCTGGCTGCATCGTCACCGAGGGCAAGGTCGCCCGCGACGCCAGCGTCCGCCTGATCCGCGAGGGCACCGTGATCTGGGACGGCAAACTCGGCTCGCTGCGACGCTTCAAAGACAACGTGCAGGAAGTCGAGGAGGGCCAGGAGTGCGGCATCGTCCTCGAGGGCTACGCGGACGTCAAGGAGGAAGACGTGCTCGAGTTCTTCAAAACCAAGCAGGTCGAGCAGACGCTGGAGTAGGATGACCACGCCTCGTATGCGCCGCATCAACGAGGTGCTTCGCGAGGTGGTCGGCGCCGCGATTACCACCGATCTGAGCGACCCCCGGATCGGCTTCGTCACCGTGACCTCGGTTGAAACCAGCCCAGACCTCCGCGCCGCCAAGGTGCACGTAAGCGTCCTCGGCGACGAGGAGGCGCGGGAGGCGGCGCTGGCCGGCCTGCGCTCCTCGCATGGAGTGATCCAGTCGAAGATCGCCGCCGAGACGAGGATGAAGCGGACTCCGACGCTCTCCTTTCACTACGACCCGACCGTTGAGCAGGGGATGCGGATCTCCCGCCTGCTTGAGGAAGACCGGTGAGGGAGATGACCGGTATCGGCACGACGGCGATCGAGAGGGTCGCGGCGGAGATCCGCGCCCGCGACCGCTTCCTGCTCACCGCCCACGAGGGGCCCGACGGCGATGCCCTCGGCTCGCTGCTCGGTACGCACCACCTGCTCACCCAGCTCGGCAAGGACTCGGTGATGTTCATGGCGGCGAAGGAGTTCCCGCTGCCGATCGAGTACCGCTTCCTGCCGCTGGAGGAGGTCTTCCACGAGCCGCCGGCCGACATGTCCGACCGCACCGTCGTCTTCCTCGACTGCGGCAACATCGACCGGATGCCGGTCGACTTCCTCGCCGAGGACGGCAACCTGATCCTCAACATCGACCACCACCACGACAACACGATGTTCGGCGACCTCAACCTGGTCGAGGTCGATGCCTCCTGCACGGCGGAGATCGTCTACGAGCTGGCGGTCCTGCTGGGGGCCGAAATCACTCCCGAGATCGCCTCCGCGCTTTACGTCGGCCTGGTCACCGACACCGGCAAGTTCATGTACGAGAACGCCAACGCCCGCACGCACCGGATCGCGGCGGAGCTGATCGAAGCCGGCGTCTCGGTCGACGAGACCTACCGCCGTCTCTACGAGCACGTGCCGATCGAGAAGCTGCGGCTGCTCTCGCGCGCCCTCGACGGCATCCAACGCCACTGCGACGGCGTGCTCGTGCTCGCCTACATCACCTCCGCCGACTACGAGGCGAGCGGCTCGGGCGAGGAGATGACCGAGGGGATCATCGATCACCTGCGCTCGGTCGAGGGGGCCAAGGCAGCGGCGCTGATCCGCGACCTCGGCGATCGCGGCCGCTCCGCCCGCAAGGTCAGCCTGCGCTCCAGCGAGGGGGACGTCGACGTCTCGGCGATCGCCCGAGTGCACGGGGGAGGGGGGCACAAGCGCGCCGCCGGCTTCTCCACCGACCTCGAGCTCGACCAGCTGGTCCCTTTCCTTTGCGGCGAGGTCGCCGCCCAGCTCGGCTCCTGCTGAGCGTGTCCGCCGAGGCGGGGGCGGCCGTGCTGCTCTGTGACAAGCCGGCGGGGATAACCTCGCACGACATGGTCCTACGGGTGCGACGCGAGCGCGGCGGCAAGGTGGGGCATGCGGGGACCCTCGATCCCTTCGCGACCGGGCTGCTGCTGGTCCTGCTCGGCCGGGCGACCCGGCTGCAGCGGGTCCTCACCGGCCTGCCGAAGACCTACCGGGCCACGGCCCGGCTCGGCTGGCGCTCCAGCACCGGCGATCCCGACGGGGAGCTGACCGAGACCGGCGAGATCCCCGAGTCGCTGCAACTGCCCACCGGCACGGTGCGCCAGCGGGTGCCGATGACCTCGGCGGTGCGGGTCGGTGGCGAGCGGCTCTACCGCAAGGCGCACCGCGGCGAGGAGGTCGAGACGCCGCAGCGCGACGTCGAGATCTACCGCGCCGAGCTGCTCGCCCACGATGGCGAGAGCTGCGAGTACGAGATCGAGTGCTCGACCGGGACCTACGTCCGAACCCTGATCGAGGCACTGGGCGACGCCTACTGCGCGAAGCTGCGGCGCACCGCGATCGGCCCCTTCGGGGTGCGGGACGCCGGCGAGGAAGTGGGGCTGGAGCGGGTCGGTCAGCTGATCCCGGCAGCAGCGGAGGCTCTCCGATGAGCTTCCGGTGCGCCTTTTGCTTGTTATCCCGGCATAAAGCGCACCGGAAGGGGAGGGCGGGATGAACATCGAGGTGACGTCTCTGCCCGACGCCGAGTCGCGCCCGCGCCACGTCGCGATCGGGACCTTCGACGGCGTCCACCGCGGTCACCAGGCGGTGATCGACTCGGCCGACACCGTGCTCACCTTCGAGCCCCACCCGCTGGAGGTCCTGCACCCGGCCGCGCTGCCGAAGCTGATCATGCCCTTCGAGGTGAAGCGCGACGTGATCGAGGGGCTCGGAGTCGAGGAGCTGGTGGTGATCCCGTTCAACCGCGAGTTCGCGGCACGCTCGGCGGAGGACTTCATCGACCACGTGCTGGTCGAGCGGCTCGGCGCCAAGCGGGTCTCCGTCGGCGAGAACTTCCGCTTCGGCGCCAAGGCCAAGGGAGACCCGGCGATGCTCACCGCCCGCCCGGAGTTCCAGACGCGGGTCGTGCCGCTGGTCGAGGTCGACGGCGAGACGATCTCCTCGACCCGGGTCAGGGCGCTGGTCGCTGCCGGGGACATGGAGGGCGCCCGGCACTGCCTCGGTGCTCCGTTCATGGTCGAGGGGACGGTGGTCGAGGGCGACCAGCGCGGCCGCGAGCTGGGCTTCCCGACCGCCAACATCGTCCCCGACGACCGGCTCGCGATCCCCGGCCACGGCGTCTACGCGGCCTTCGCCGACGGCGTTCCCGCGGCCGTCAACGTCGGTGTGAGGCCGACTTTCGATACCGGCCGCGGCGTCCTGATCGAGACCTACCTGATCGATCGCACCGAAGACCTCTACGGGAGGACGCTGAGGGTCGCCTTCGTCGAGCGCCTGCGCGGTGAGAAGCGCTTCGCGAGCGTCGAGGAGCTGATCGCCCAGATGCGCATCGACGTCGAGGAGGCCAGGCGCGTCTGTGGTAGCTTCCAACGGCCGTGACCCCCGGGTGCACGGTACTTTTTTGCCATGGGCCTGACCAAAGATAAGAAGAACGAGCTGATCGGCAAGTACCGTCGCGCCGACGGCGACACCGGCTCCGCCGAGGTCCAGGTTGCGCTGCTCACCGAGCGGATCAACGAGCTGACCGAGCACCTGCGCACTCACGCCAAAGACCATCACTCGCGCCGTGGCCTGCTGATGCTGGTCGGCAAGCGCCGCCGCATGCTGCGCTACCTGGAGCGCACCGACCTCGAGCGCTACCGCGCCCTGGTCGCCGAGCTCGGCCTGCGTAGATGATCGCGGCCGGTGAGCCGGCCCCCGACTTCACCCTGCCCGACCAGGACGGCGAGAAGGTCTCGCTCGCCGACTTCCGCGGCGCCAAGCTGCTGCTGGTCTTCTACCCGCAGGACTTCAGCCCGGTCTGCGCCGACCAGCTCTCGATCTACCAGGAGGTGAAGCCGGAGATCGAGGCCGGGGGCGTGCGGATGGTGGGCGTCAGCGTCGACCACGGCTTCGCCCACAAGGCCTTTCGGGAGAAGCTCGGCATCGACACGCGGCTGCTCTGCGACTTCGAGCCCAAGGGTGAGGTCGCGCGGGCCTACGGCGCCTACATCGAGGAGTGCGGCCACGCCAACCGCTCGCTGGTCCTGGTCGACGAGGAGGGCGTCGTCGAGTGGGTCCACGAGTCGCCGACTCCGCTCGAGATCCCCGGCGCCAACCTGATCTTCGACGCGCTCGGCTCTGACCGCTGAGCTGACCAGCGCGCCGGTCCCGCCTCCAGGGCCCGATGACCACGTCCGGGGCGAGGGGGAGCTGTTGGTCGTCTACACCGACCTCGGCTGCCCGCACTGCGCGGTCGCCTGGAACGAGATCGCCCAGCGCCCGGCGCGGATCGTCTTCAGGCACTTCCCCGTCGCCAGCAAGCACCCGCGCTCGCCGGCGCTTCACGCCGCGGCTGAGGCAGCGGGCGCGCAGGGGCGCTTCTTCGAGATGGTCGACTCGCTCTACGCCGATCGCGGCCGGGTCGACGATCCGCACCTCTGGCAGCGGGCCGAGGGCCTCGGCCTCGGCCTCGAACGCTTCGAGGCGGACCGCCGCTCGGCTGCCGTTGCGGCGCGGGTGCGGCGCGATTTCGAGTCGGGGATCCGGGCCGGGGTCACCGCGACTCCCGCGATCTTCCGCTGAGCGCCCCTCATGTACTCTCTTTCGCGAAAGAGAACGAGAGTTCTGAATGCAGATGGCCGCCATCCGGGCGGCCGGAGGTAGGAAAACTAAATGAGCATGTTTGACGTTACCCGCGTCTCGGCGGATGTCGGCGATGGCCAGATCTCCTTCGAGACCGGAAAACTCGCGAAGCAGGCGGGTGGCGCGGTCGTAGTCCAGGCCGGCGACACGATGGTGCTCTGCACCGCAACCGTCGGCAACCTTCGCGACGTGGACTTTCTGCCGCTCACCGTCGACGTCGAGGAGCGGATGTACGCCGCGGGCAAGATCCCGGGCTCGTTCTTCCGTCGTGAGGGGCGCTCGGGCGAGAAGGCGACCCTGACCGCCCGCATGATCGACCGGCCGATCCGGCCGCTGTTCCCCAAGGGCTGGCACTACGAGACCCAGCTCGTCGCGATCCCGATGTCGGTGGACCAGGTCCACCCCTACGACATCCTCGCGATGAACGGCGCCTCGGCGGCGCTGGCGATCTCGCCCGTCCCCGTCGCCGCCCACGTCGGCGCGGTCCGGATCGGCAAGCTCGACGGCGACTTCGTCGTCAACCCCGACGAGGAGGATCTGGCGGAGCTCGACCTCGACCTGATCGTGGCCGGCACCGACGAGGCGATCCTGATGGTCGAGGCCGGCGCCAACGGCGTCACCGAGCAGGAGATCCTCGATGCGCTCGACATCGCCCACGCCGAGATCAAGAAGCTCGTCGCCGCGATGGAGGAGCTGCAGCAGAAGGCCGGCAAGGAGAAGATCGAGGTCGAGGCTCCTTCGATCGACGAGGGCCTGATCAGCGATATCCGCTCCTCCCACGGCCAGGCCCTGATCGACGCGATCGCCACCGAGGGCAAGCTCGAGCGCTACGAGGCGATCGACAAGGTCAAGGACGAGGTCGTCGCCAAGTACGCGCCCGAGCCCGGCGACGGAGAGACCGACGAGAAGCGCGTGGCCGAGGTCAAGGCCGCCTTTGGCTCGATCGAGAAGGACACGATCCGCAAGGCGATCGCCGTCGACAAGAAGCGCCCCGACGGTCGCGCTCAGGACGAGATCCGGCCGATCGAGTGCGAGGTCGACATCTCCCCGCGCGTGCACGGCTCGGCGCTCTTCACCCGCGGTGAGACGCAGATCCTCTCCAACGCCGCCCTGGGGACGACCCGGATGGACATGCGGATCGACACCCTGGGCTTGGAGACGTCGAAGAAATTCTGGCACCACTACAACTTCCCGCCCTTCTCGGTCGGGGAGGCGGGCTTCATGCGCGGTCCGAAGCGGCGTGACATCGGCCACGGTGCGCTCGCCGAGCGGGCACTGGTGGCGACGATCCCCGACGAAGAGGCATTCCCCTACGTGATCCGGGTCGTCTCGGAGACGCTGGAGTCCAACGGCTCCTCCTCGATGGGCTCGGTCTGCGCCTCCTCGATGGCGCTGCAGGCGGCGGGCGTCCCGGTCACCGCACCGGTTGCCGGCGTCGCGATGGGCCTGATCAAGGAGGGCGACGACTACATCGTCCTCACCGACATCGCCGGCGTCGAGGACCACCTCGGCGACATGGACTTCAAGGTCGCCGGTACCGCGGACGGGATCACCGCTCT
>DATMEP010000051.1:0-6302 GCA_035556755.1 Solirubrobacterales bacterium | reverse complement strand
GGACGGATGCAAGGTGCGGCTCAGCGCGGGAGAGATGCTGCAAATCGCTCGAATCGAGCGATGTCGGTCAGCTCCGGGCCGTGACCGGGCAGGATCAGCGAGGGGTTGAGGTCGGCGAGCTTGCGGATCGAGCGCCGGTTCTCGGCCGGGTCCGCGGTGAAGATCTCGGGCGGCTCGGCGAGCATCGGTCGGCCGGTCGCGTAGCTCATGTTGCGGATCACGTCGCCGCAGATCGCCACCCGGTCGGCGTCGCGGAAGAAGATCACCTCGCCGCGGGCGTGGCCCGGAGCGTGGACGACGCGGAAGCCGGCGACCTCGTCGCCTTCGTTCAGCACGCGCTCGACCCTGTACGGCGGGCCCTGCCAGATCCGCTTGATGATGCGGTTGAAGGGATTGCCGGGTGCCGCCTCCTGAACCGGCCGCCGTCCTTCCATCGCGTCGACGTCGTCGGCGTGGCAGGCAAGCGGGATGTTGCGCGCCTCGCAGACGTCCTTGGCGACGCCCTGGTGGTCGGGGTGGACGTGGGTCAGCGCCAGCATCGAGAGCTCGCGGCCCTCGATCTCGGCGAAGATCCGGCGGCGGTCCCAGCGGGTGCCGGCGTCGATCAACACGTCCTCGGCCAGGTAGACGTTGACACTGGGAGCGGGGAACTGCTTCAGCCGCCAGACGCCCGGCGCGAGGTTCTTCACTCGTGGCCGATCCCGAGCGTGCCGCGCGGGTCGCCGCTGTGCGCGGCAAGGTCCTCCAGCTCGGCGATCTTGCGTTCGCCTTCGGTCCGGGCGGGGTGGTCCGGCGGCAGCGGCGCGATCAGGCGGCTGATGCGGTTGCGGACCTGGAGGGCGAAGTGGGGGGTGGAGGCACCGGCCAGGGCGCGGATGTCCTCCGGGGTGACCTGGTGCGCAGAGCCGAGCAGCTCGGGGTTCTCCGCCTCGCTCACGGCGCGCCACCGATCTTGGCCAGCTCGGCCAGCTCGTCGATTTCGGCCTGCTGACTCACGTCGATCGCTCCTTCGTCTCCGATCACCCACACGTGGTTGTAGAACGCGCGCGTCGGGTCGGTGGTGTAGCCCGGCTTGACGTCGAGCAGGTACCCGCGCAGCGCCGCCGGAAGGGTATCGGCGTTGTCGGTGAGCAGTAACGGGCCCCAGGTCCCCGAGGCCGAGAGGGGCGCCGCCACGGCCGCGTCCAGCGGCGAATCGGAGCGGGAGACGACGAAGCCGTGACCGGGGTCGTTGACGTTCCAGCCGAAGTCGCCGTCGTCGTAGCGGGCGAGGGCGATTGCGTTCTCGACCGGGTCCTCACCCGAGACCCTCCGCACCCGGCCGCCGATTTCGGCTATCTGGCGCACCACCGAGGAGGAGATCGCCGAGGAGGGCCCGAGCACGTACACGGGCGTCTTCGGGTGGCGGCGCAGGGCTGCCGCGGTTGCGGCCGGCAGCTGGTCGCGGCCGGCGAAGAGGACCGGGTCGCCCGAGCGTGCCGCCCAGGCCGCGGCCGGCATCGCGAAGGCGGGCTGGTCGACCGAGGTGACGACGACGTGTCGTGGCGCGCGGCCGTCGAGCCTGTCTCGCAGGCGGGCAATCGCCGCTGCGGTGGCGGCGGCGCTGCCGGCCTCGACCCTTCTCGTCTCCAGCCCGTCGGGGGAGGCCGCGGCGCCGATCGCGAACGCCGCGGCGCCGCCGCTGTCGGGGCTGCCCTGCGGGTCGAGCGCATCGAGGGCCTGGGAGGTGGGCTCGGGCAGCTCGTCTTCTTCGGAGACGAGCTGCGGGGCCCCGAGCGGAGCGGCCATCAGCGCCGAGGCGGCAATAGCCCCCTGCCAGTCGTCGGCATCGACCAAGGTGACGGCGGCCGGGCGCTGCGCCTCGTCGGTCGACGGGTAAACGGCGAGCGCGACCCCGGCCGCGTTGGAAGCGGCGTCGGGCCCGCCCACCCGGGTCGTGTTGCTGGTCGCGAAGGCCGGGTACCCGAGCTCGGCCGGAGCCTCTGACGCGGGCGCGTCGGCCGGCGAGGTCGAGGGGCCGCTGACCGGTGCAGGCGTATCGGGGGCCGGCTCGTCGCTGGAGCCGCCGCCGACGATCGCCGCGACGAGGAAGACGATCGCGAGGACGACCAGCCCGGCGATTCCCTTTAGCGCCGCCGGGATCGCCTTCCGCCGCCGCCTCGGCGTCGTGGGCTTGGGCCCGGGGGACGGACGCCGAGGCTCCGACGACCCCGTCGGTGGCTTTGCCGGTGGGACATCGGCGTTGATCGGCTGCGTCCGAGCCACGGTCGGGAAAGCTACACGCGAGGACCTGGCTGGTCGGTCAGCTAAACTTTCGGGAGCGATTGACTGACCAGTCAATCAATGACTGCAAACCTGCCGCGAGCGCCGCAAAAGACGAAGGGATCGCATGAATTTCGAGTTGAACGAGGAGCAGCTGGAGTTCAAGAAGCGTTGCCGGGCCTTTGCCCGCGACGTGATTCGCCCGGCGGCGCGGGTGCACGACGAAGAGGAGAGCATCCCGTGGGAGGTGATCAAGGAGGCACGCGCGCAGGGCCTGCAGGGCCTCGAGGCCATGCAACGGTCGGCCTCCGACCCCGACGGCCAGATGCAGGTGATCACGGCCGAAGAGTTCCACTGGGGCTGCGCCGGCATCGCGCTGGCGATCTCCGGCTCCGGCCTGGCCGCCGCCGGCATCGCCTCCTCGGGCACCCCCGAGCAGATAGCCCGCTGGGTCCCGGATTGCTTCGGCACCGGCGACGAGGTGAAGCTCGGCGCCTACGCGGTCACCGAGCCGCAGGCCGGCTCTGACGTGAAGAGCCTCAAGACGACCGCCAGGCGCGACGGCGACGAGTGGGTGCTCAACGGGACCAAGGTCTTCATCACCAACGGCGGCATCGCCGACGTCCACGTCGTCGTCGCCACGGTGGACCCCACCCTCGGCACCCGCGGTCAGGCCTCCTTCGTCGTCCCCAAGGGCACCCCCGGCCTCAGTCAGGGCAAAAAGGAGTCGAAGCTCGGGATTCGCGCCTCCCACACCTCCGAGGTCGTGCTCGAGGATTGCCGCATCCCCGGCGACTGCCTCCTCGGCGGCGACGAGAAGCTGGAGCGCAAGCTCGAGCGCGGCCGCTCCGGTCAGAAGACGCGCTCCGGAGCCGACGCCCTCGCCACCTTCGAGATCACCCGGCCGCTGGTCGGTGCCTCGGCGCTCGGAATCGCCCAGGCCGCCTACGAGTGGACCCTCGAGTACCTCGACGGACAGTCCGAGGGCGGCACGCCGCTGCTGCAGACGCAGCGCATCCAGCAGACGCTCGCCGACGTCGCGACCGAGATCGAAGCCGCGCGCCTGCTGGTCCAGCGCGCCGCCTGGATGGGCCGCAACGGGGTCCCGATGCGAGGCGGCCAGGGCTCGATGTCGAAGCTCAAGGCCGGCGACGTGACGATGTGGGCGACGACGACGCTGATGGACCTGGTCGGTCCCTACGCCTGGAGCACCGAGTGCCCGCTGGAGAAGTTCTTCCGCGACGCGAAGATCTACCAGCTGTTCGAGGGCACGGCCGAGATCCAGCGGATGGTGATCTCGCGGATGCAGGCGCGCGAATACGGCGAGCGCCTCGGCTATGCCGCGGACGTCGCCGCGGAGGCGATGGCGGCGAAGAGCGACCCCGAGAAGGAGCCGGTCCCCGCGTAAAGCGGGTCCGCAAGCGGGATTGCATCCCGCTTGCGGTTGAGCGTGGCCGGATGTTCGGTTAGCTAGCCTCAGCGGCCATGCTTAAGACTCGCCGTGCCCCGGCGGCTGTTGGTGCCGCCGTGGCGGCGCTGCTCGTGCTGCTCGTCTTCGGCAGCGCCGCGCCGGCCCAGGACATATACGAGAAGCAGGACGAGAAGGAAGCGACGCTCTCCGAGGTTCGGGAGCGCAAGGGCGTCCTGACCACGACGATCTCGCGATACCGGACGCGGATCGAAGTGCTGACCAAAGAGGTCGCGGTCCTTCGCGGCCGAGAGGCGGAGGTTCAGGCCCGTCTCGACGCCAAGCAGGCCGAACTCGACAGCGCCGTCGTCGAGCTGGACGCCGCAAAGCGCCACCTGGCTGTGGTCAAAGCCCGGCTCAAACGGGCGCTGGTCGCGCTGCGCGAGCGCCTTGTGGCGATCTACCAAACCGGGACGCCGGACATGCTCAGCGTGATCGTCGGTTCCGAAGGCTACGACGAACTGCTCAACCGCAGCGAGTACCTGAGCAGGATCAACGGCCTCGACGAAGCGGTCGTATTGCGGGTACGGGACCTGCGTGACGAAGTGAAGAACACGGTCGCCCGGCTGCGCTCGGCCAAGAACCGGATCGAAGCCGCCCGCGACGCGATCGCTTCAGAAGAGCGGGCACTGGCCAGCGCCCGAGCCGCGGTCCAAAGTCGCCAAGCGGACTTGGTCGGCGCAAGGCGGGCCCGCGAGGCGGCGCTGAGCAAGATCAGCACCCACGAGAACCATCTCGAGGCCGACCTCGCCGAGATCTCGGCGGAAATCGCCGCCCAGCTCCAGTCGACTTCGTCGTCACCGCTGCCTGCCGGGCCGATCCGTTATGGCTCAGGGCAGCTGATCTGGCCGGTCGACGGGCCGGTCGTCTCCGGGTTCGGGCCGCGCTGGGGCTCGATGCACGAGGGGATCGACATCGCGGTTCCCGCGGGGACGGCGATCCGCGCCGCCGACGCGGGCAGCGTCGTGCTGGTCCAGTCCGAAGCCGAAAGCGGCGGCTACGGCAACTTCACCTGCCTCGACCACGGCGGCGGCCTGCAGACCTGTTACGCCCACCAGTCCTCCTTCGCCGTGACCTCCGGAAGCGTCTCCCAGGGAGACGTGATCGGCTACGTCGGCTGCACCGGCCACTGCTACGGGGACCACCTCCACTTCGAGGTGCGAATCGGCGGCGCGCCGACCGATCCACTCGGTTACCTCTAGTCGGCACTACCGACTACTGGTAGGAAATCCAATTATTTGGTAGGCCCGCCGGGGAAAGTCCTGCGACCCTGGGTAGTGGACGCAACGGTAGAGCTATCCGGAGGCGAGAGCTTGATCCGTCAGGCCCATACCTATCTCGCAGGCGCTGTCTCAGGCACGGCATTGATCGGCGTGGCCGTGGTCGCCTTCGTCCTGCTCGTGTCAGCCCAGGCGCTCAGGGGCTGGGACCTGCCCCTCGGCCTCGGCGGCGGCGACTCCGCTTCGGTGGCGCCGGCACGACCGGCGGCGGGAGGATCGACCCCCGCCGATGTGCCGGCGGTCACGGCGGGTGGTGCTGGCGCCCCCTCGAAAGACGAGGGCCAAGCGAATGACGGATCCGCCGGTGCCTCGCCGCAGAGGGGTGCTGCCCTGGCCGGCGGCGCGCCGGGGACCCAGGCCTCGCCCGTGACCGAGACGCCGGCCTCGACCGCTCCCACGCCTGGGACCGGCGGTGGCGGAGACGACGCCGGGGGCGGCAACTCCTCGCCGGACTCTGTTGCGAATCCGTCCTCGGGCGGCGCGGGGGGTGGATCGAAACCGGGCGGCACTGGTGGTGGTGGCGGCAGCAGCAGTGACGGCGGGGGTGGCGGCAGTGCCGCTTCGTCTCCCTCGCAGACGATCACCGGCACCGTCAACGACACCGTTTCCGGCGTCGACGGCGTCACCGGCGGCGCGCTGGGTGAGACCGGTGTCACCAAAGTCACCGAAGGCGTGGTCAACGGAGTCGCCGGGCCCGAATCCGTCGTTGGGGAAACCGTCGACAAAACGGTCGAAAAAGTGAAAGAAACGGTTGGCGGCTTGCTCGGCGGCGGTCGCTAGCCGGGCGCGGCTCCTTCCCGTCACAATGCCGCCATGTCCGAGCGTGGACAGGCAGGCGCGATCGCCGACCCGATTTCCAACTCGCTGGTCTACCCGGCGGGTAGCCGTGTGAACGAGCGCGGCCACCTCGAGATCGCCGGCTGCGACACGGTCGAGCTCGCCGCCGAGTTCGGCACCCCCGCCTACGTTTACGCCGAGGACGAGATGCGCTCCCGCTCCCGCGCCTACCGCGAGGCGTTCGAGCGGCGCACCGGCAACTTCGAGGTCCTCTACGCCAGCAAGGCCTTTCCCTGCACCGCCGCCTACCGGCTGTTCGCCGAGGAGGGCCTCTCGGTTGACGTCGCCTCGGGCGGCGAGCTGCACATTGCCCTGCGGGCCGGGTTCGACCCGGCCCGGATCCACATGCACGGCAACAACAAGAGCGACGAGGAGATCCTCTTCGCGGCGCGGGCCGGCGTCGGCCACCTGATCCTCGACTCCTTCGACGAGATCGAGCGCTGCGAGCGGCTGCT
>DATMEP010000050.1:0-2802 GCA_035556755.1 Solirubrobacterales bacterium | reverse complement strand
ACGCCGCGGTGATCGACGAGATCGTCCGCGCCAAGCCCGCGTCCGCCAAGGGCCGCTACCTGATCTCGATCACGCTCACGACGAGCATGGGCCCCGGCATCAAGGTCGACACCGGCGTCCAGCGCGAAGCGGAGATCCTGGACGTCGAGGTCGACGAGGCGAGCGGCAACGGCGCCGCCCCGGCGGCTGAGGAGCCTGCGGTTGAGCAGCCGGCTGCCGACGAAGAGGCTCCCGCCGAAGAAGCGGCTCCCGCCGAGGAAGAGGCTCCCGCCGAGGAACCCGAGGCCGAGCCGGCTTCCGCCGACTCCGACTAACCAACCCACCCGCGCCCTCGGGGGGCATCGAAATCGGCTGAAGGGTTGAACCGCTTATCGCGGCTGAATCCTTCACTCGATTCGCCGACCGCATTATCTCCGAGATCGCCTCGCGGCAACACGGCGTGGTCGCACATCGCCAGCTGATCGCCGCGGGGGTGAGCAGGCACCAGATTTCGCTACGGATGCGACGCGGCCATCTGGTGGAGCTCCATCGAGGCGAGTACCGGGTTGGCGCCGTGTCGTCGGAGCACGCCCATGAGATGGCAGCACTGCTCGCCTGCGGCCCGGACGCGGTTCTCAGCCATCGCAACTCCGCGGACTTCTGGGACCTCTATCGATACCCCGCGACCGCGCCGGTGCACGTCACTGTGCCGCCGGCCAAGAGCGTCGCGCGACACCGGATCCACATCCATCGCGCCCTAATCGCGAAAGCGGACGTACGGGTGCGGGATGGAATCCGAGTCTCGAGCCCGCCCCGCACGGTGTTGGAACTCGCCGCGCATCTTGATCAGGAACTGCTCGAGTTCGTCGTAGCCGAAGCCAACTACCGGCGGCTGGCAAGCGACCCCGAGCTGCGCAGTCAAGTCGAATGCAACCCGGGTAAGCGGGGCGTCCGGCGGCTGGCGCGCGTACTCGACATCCCGGGCGGACCGCGGCGCACTCGATCGCGAGGCGAACGCCGTCTGCTGCGCGCACTGCGCCAGCACGAGGTCGAGGGCTACGAGATGAACAGCAAGATCCACGGGTACGAGGTCGACTTCCTGTGGCGCGACCTCGATTTCGTGCTCGAGCTCGACGGCTGGGACGGGCACAGCGGTCGAGTTGCCTTCGAGCGCGATCGCCTGAAGATCGCCAATCTCGAGGCCAACGGGCTCACGGTGATGCCGGTGAGCGGCCGGCGGGTTCGGGACGACCTCGACGGCGTGCTCGATCGCCTGCGGCGAGCCCTGGAACATCATCGACAGAAGAGTTGAGCCGCTATGCGCGGCTGAATGCTTCAGTCGATGGGGTGGAGCGCCGCGATGTCCGGGACTACCGGGCAGATGCCCTGAAGAACTAGGCACCCCCGCTACACTCCGCGCGCACAACTTCGCCTGCCGAAGACCACTGGCCGGGATCTCCCATAACTCCAGTGCAGGTGGCGCCGGAAGAGACCTCTTTCGAGCCCGCCTGCGTGCGGGTTTTCCTTTGGCCGATTGCTTGAGATGAACCGAGACGAAAAAACAGCAGTAGTCGACCGCCTCGCCGAGGACCTCTCGGGCGCGCAGGCGATCTTCGCCGTGGACTACCGCGGCATCAGCGTGCCGCAGGCGGCCGAGCTGCGCACCAAGCTGCGCGAGTCCGACGCGTCGTTCAAGGTCGTGAAGAACCGGCTGGCTAAGCTGGCGGCCGAGAAGGCCGGCGCCGAGATCGACGAGCTCCTGACCGGGCCGATCGCGC
This sequence comes from Solirubrobacterales bacterium, assembly GCA_035556755.1. Taxonomy (GTDB): domain Bacteria; phylum Actinomycetota; class Thermoleophilia; order Solirubrobacterales; family 70-9; genus VRUE01. The sequence goes on along the minus strand of DATMEP010000050.1, from coordinate 1,045 downwards.
TGACCCTGATCAACGGCGACCCGGTCGTCGTCGCGAAGACGATCACCACGTTCACCCGCGAGCATGACGTGCTCGAGTACAAGGGCGGCATGATGGACGGCGCCGCTCTGGACGTCGACAGCTTCCAGGCGATCGCCAAGCTGCCTGGCCTCGACGTGCTGCACGGTCAGCTCGTCGGCCTCGCCGCAAGCCCGCTCACCGGCCTGGTCGCCGGCATGAGCAACCTGATCTCCGGCCTCGGCCGCCAGCTCGCGCAGATCGCCGAGCAGGGACTCGTCACCGGCGAGGCGCCGGAGCCCGAGGCCCCGGTGGAGGAACCGACCCCCGCCGAAGAGCCGGCCCCGGATGAGGCGCCCGTGGAGGAGCCGCCCGCCGAGGAGCCCACCCCCGAGCCGGAGGGCGAGGCGGAAGAGACTGAAACTGAAACTGACGATGACGCTGCCGAGGATTCGGCAGAGGAGGAATAGCTAGTGGCCACCAGCACCCAGGATTGGATTGAAGAGCTCAAGGGCATCTCTGTGCTCGAGCTTTCCGAGCGCATCAAGGCGCTCGAGGAGGAATTCGGCGTCTCGGCGACGGCGGTCGCGGCTGCGCCCCCCGCTGCCGGCGGCGACGGCGACGGCGACGGAGCGGCCGAGGAGAGCTCGACCGTCGACGTGGTCCTGACCGCCGCCGGCGACAAGAAGGTCCCCGTGATCAAGGCCGTGCGCGCGGCCACCGGCCTCGGCCTCAAGGAGGCCAAGGCGCTGGTCGACGACGCCCCGAGCCCGGTCAAGGAGGGCATCGAGCGCGACGAGGGCGACAAGCTGAAGTCCGAGCTCGAAGAGGCCGGCGCCACGGTCGAGCTGAAGTAACCGCAGCCAGGTCTGGGCCGATCTTTGGCCCAGGCTTGATTCGTGCGTAACCGATGCGCTATATTTATCGGTCGCGCGCCGTTGACCTGTTTTTCGCCCGAATCTCGCGCGGGTTCGTCCCTTTTCGACCATCTGAGGAGTCGCCCAGTTGGCCAGAGTTCACGCTGCCCCTGTCACGCGGAGGTCCTTTT
>DATMEP010000049.1:0-36483 GCA_035556755.1 Solirubrobacterales bacterium | reverse complement strand
CCACCTCGCCCATCAGCCGGACCTCGACGGGCGCGCCTTCCACCTCACCGACCCGAATCCGAAGACCGCCGGCGAGCTGCTCAACCTCTTCGCCAAGGCCGCCGACGCGCCGCAGGCGGCGCTGCGGCTCGACTCCGACGTCACCGACCCGGCGACGAGCCTGGTCCGGACCGGGCTGAGGTTCTTCCCGCCGGCAAAGCGTGCGATGAAGATGGGCCTGAACGAGTTGGGAATCCCGCCGGGGGTGCTCAACTACGTCAACTACCCGACCCACTTCGACTCGACCGAGACGCAGGCGGTTCTGGCGGGCTCCGGGATCGAGGTGCCGCCGCTGGAGTCCTACGCGCCGCGCATCTGGGACTACTGGGAGCGCAACCTCGACCCCGACCTGTTCAAGAACCACTCGCTTTCGGCGGCGGTGCGGGGCAAGGTCGTCCTGATCACCGGTGCCTCCTCCGGAATCGGAAAAGCGACCGCGATCAAGGTCGCCGACGCCGGAGCGACGGTCCTGCTCGTCGCCCGCTCGGCGGAGAAGCTGGAAGAGACCAAGGCCGAAATCGAGACAGCGGGCGGCGTCGCCCACATCCACCGCTGCGACCTCTCCGAGATCGAGGACGTCGAGCGGATGGCCGAGGAGGTGCTCGCCTACCACGGCCAGGTCGACATCCTCGTCAACAACGCCGGGCGCTCGATCCGGCGCTCGGTCGGGCTCGCCTACGACCGCTTCCACGACTACGAGCGGACGATCCAGCTCAACTACCTGGGCGCGGTGCGGCTGATCCTGGCGCTGCTGCCCTCGATGCGGGAACGGAAGTCGGGCCACATCATCAACATCAGCTCGATCGGGACGCAGACCAACCCGCCCCGCTTCTCCGCCTACGTCGCCTCGAAGGCGGCGCTCGACGCCTTCGGGCGGGTGATCGCCTCCGAGGTCTTCGACGACGGCGTCCACATCACGACGATTCACATGCCGCTGGTGCGGACGCCGATGATCGCGCCGACCCGGATGTACGACATGTTCCCGGCGATCACCCCGGAGGAGGCGGCGGAGATGATCGCGAAGGCGATGGTCGGCCGGCCGAAGAAGGTGGCGACCCGGCTCGGCACCTTCGGCGAGCTGCTCTACGCGGTCGCGCCGAGCGTCAGCGACCGGATCCTCAACACCGCCTACAAACTTTTCCCCGAGTCGCAGGCGGCGAAGGGGAAGGGCGAGGAGGCGCCCGACAAACCCCCGACCACCGAGGCTGTCGCCTTCGCCCACCTGATGAAAGGCGTCCACTGGTAGGGAGGCAGGATGCCTCTCTGCCGGACTCGCTCGCCACGTTCAAGGAGGAAGCATGAGAATCAAGGTGGTCATCGCGGTGGTTCTCGGGCTGCTGATGCTCGGAGGCGTCGCTCAGGCTCATCAGCTGCCGTTTGGCATTGCCAAGACCGAGATCAAACGGCTTACGGCGGATATCTGCGCGGAAACCGAAGGGTGCAGGAACTGGCGGGTCTCTCCGTGTGAGCGCAAATCCGAGCACCGGATCGACTGCGTTTCGACGCTGTTCACGCGCGAAGGGGGAAGCTGCGCTTGGGTGACGATCGCACGTGCTCCCCGCGACCTCTACGAGGTGAGGCTGAACCACAAGCGAATCTTCTGCTGAGTGCCTGCGAGTAGCGTTCACGACGTCGTGAACGCGCGAAGGCTCAAGCACTGGGGATGGGGGTACGAGGATCAGGCGCCTTCGAAGGAGGAGCTTCGGCAGGCTGCTGCCGGGATTCGGGAGCGGCTGGGATTCGGGGGCGAGATCGAGGAGGCGGTGCCGCTCGACGCGGTTGAGATCCGGGCGTCGCGGCTGAAGGCGCCAGGCAGCCTGGGGGACCTCTTCACGGACGATAAGTACGAGCGGGTGTCGCGGGCGCTGGGGAAGGCGTACCGGGACGTTGTGCGGGGGTTCCGGGGGGAGTTCGAGAACCCACCGGACCTCATTGCCTTGCCCAAGGACGAGTCCGAGATCGAGACGGTGCTCGCCTGGTGTGAGGCCGAGGGCGCTGCGGTTATCCCATTCGGCGGCGGCACCAGCGTCGTCGGCGGCGTGGAGGGGAGGCTGGGCGAGCGGCCCTTCGTCTCACTCGACCTGCGGCGCCTGGATCGGGTGCTTGAGGTCGATGCCAGCTCGCTCGCGGCGCGGATCCAGGCGGGCGCGACCGGGCCCGGGCTGGACGACCAGTTGCGCGAGCACGGCCTCACCCTGCGCCACTTCCCGCAGTCCTTCGAGTACGCGACCCTCGGTGGCTGGATCGCGACCCGGGCCGGCGGGCACTTCGCCACCCTCTACACCCACATCGACGACTTGGTCGAGTCGGTGCGGGCGATCACCCCGCGCGGGACCTGGGAGAGCAGGCGGCTGCCCGGCTCGGGCGCCGGCCCCTCGCCCGACCGGGCGCTGATCGGCTCCGAGGGCATCCTCGGCACGATTGCCGAGGCCTGGGTCCGAGTGCGGCCGCGGCCTGAGTTCAAGGTCTCCTGCGGGGTCGAGTTCGACGACTTCCTCGCCGCCGCGGGTGCGGTGCGGGAGATCTCCCAGTCGGGCCTGCACCCGGCCAACTGCCGCCTGCTCGACGCCCTGGAGGCCGGCACCACCGGGGCGGGGAGCGGCGAGAAGAGCCTGCTGGTGCTCGGCTTCGAGTCGCCCCACCACCCGGTCGACGCGCCGATGGAGACGGCCCTGGCGATCGCCCGCGAGCACGGCGGCGTCCCCGGCGAGGTGCGGGGGAATAAGCCAACCGGAGGCGACGCAGACGCCAGCGCGGTCGAGACCTGGCGCAACGCCTTCCTCTTCGCCCCCTACCTGCGCGACACGTTCGTCGCCTGCGGCGTCCTGTCCGACACCTTCGAGACGGCGATCACCTGGGACCGCTTCGAGGACTTCCACGCCTCCGCGATGGACGCGGTCCGTGCCAAGGTGGCCGAGGTCTGCAACGCCCCGGCCGAGGGACCGGGCGCGCCGCGGGTCAGCTGCCGCTTCACCCACGTCTACCCCGACGGCCCGGCTCCCTACTTCACCGTGATGGCGCCGGCAGTTCGCGGGGGAGAGGTCGAGCAGTGGGACGAGATCAAGGCCGCGGCCTCAGAGGCGGTGATCGAGGGCGGCGGCACGATCACCCACCACCACGCGGTCGGCCGCGACCACCGCCCCTGGTACGACCGCCAGCGCCCCGCCCCTTTCGCAGCAGCCCTGCGCGCTGCGAAGGCCGAGCTCGATCCATCTGGCATCCTCAATCCCGGCGTTCTCATCGACCCGTAGCGGGGAGGCGACCGCCCGGCGGCGCTACCCTCCCGCGACACACGATGGACACGATCACGTCAGAGCATCCGACGATCCCGGCCGAGGCGGGGGGCCAGGTCGTGCCGCGGCGTTCGCCGCTGCGGGCGGCGATCAAGACCGGGCGGCCGCAGGAGTGGATCAAGAACGTCTTCGTCTTCGCCGGCCTGCTCTTCTCGGGGCAGTTCAGCGATTCCAGCGCCGTGTTGGAGGCGGTCCTCGCTTTCATCTCCTTCTGCGCGATCTCCAGCGCCGGCTACTTCGTCAACGACCTGGTCGACGTCGAGCTCGACCGCAAGCACCCGAAGAAGCGCTTCCGGCCGTTGGCGGCGGGCGAGCTCTCCGAGCGCGCCGCGATGACGATCGCGCCGCTGCTCGCCGCGGCGGGCATCGGCCTCGCCTTCGCCACCGTCAACTGGGAGGTCGGGCTGATGGTGGTCGGCTACGGGATCGCCCAGGTGGCCTACAGCCTCGGCCTCAAGCAGATCGTGATCGTCGACGTGATGGTCCTCGCCGGCCTCTTCATCCTCCGAGTCGCGGCCGGCGCCAGCGCCGTCGACGCCCACGCCTCCGAATGGCTGATCCTCTGCACCGGCATGCTCGCCCTCTTCCTCGGCGTCACCAAGCGCCGCCAGGAGGCGGTCTCCGAGCTGCACCAGGGGACCAGCAGCCGCCCGGTGCTCGAGCACTACTCGCTGCCCTTCCTCGACCAGATGGTCGCCTTGGTCACCACCGGTACCGTGATCAGCTACTCGATCTACGCCGTCGACTCGCCCCTGGTCGGCAACGCAATGATGTGGACGATCCCCTCGGCCGTCTACTGCATCTTCCGCTACCTCTACCTGATCTACGACCGCGCCGACGATCGCTCCACCGCTGCCATCGTCGCCGAGGACAGGCCCCTGATCGCCGGCGTCCTCAGCTTCGCCGCCGTCGCCTTCCTCCTGCTCTACGTCTTCAACTAGCCGACTTCCATCTCCGGGCCCTGCGGCTGGCCCTCCATCAGGTAGAAGCGGGCGCGGCCGAGCTCCTCGTCGTTGACGTGGACGACGGCTGCGTGGGGGCCGGCGGCGGAGAAGGTGGTCCTCGTCCCGATCGACATCACCAGGCGCTGTTCCTGGCCGGCGGGCATGCCCGGCGGGCGGCCGGTCTCGAACTCGGCCGAGAAGCCCTCGCCCAGTTCGCCCCCGTCGGGGTCCTGGATATTCAGGCGCAGGCTGTGGAGGCGGTTGGTCTCGTCCCAGCCGACGTCGATGCCGAGCGCGATGTGGAAGCCCCATTCGTGGGGGAGCTCGGGCAGGCGGAGGACGTTCCAGCCACCCCCCGTCATGTAGAGCTTGCCGTTGACGGCCTCGCTGTGGTCGGTGAGCAGGAGGAAGCCGATCTTCACGGTTCGACTCCGACGTCGGAGACCAGTTCGACCTTGCCGTCGCGATTGAACTGGAGGTCGATCGTCTCGTTCTTGCGGTAGGTGCCGAAAAGCCCCAGGTACATCGCCAGCCAGCGACCGGTGCCGACCTTCTCCTTGACGATCTCGCGGGTGAAGACGATCTCGCCCGCTCGCAGGTCGTAGTCGACTCCCTCGCGCTGCTCGATGCCGTTGACGAAGACCGCGTACGGCGCTTCGGCGCCGGCGGGCAGCTTCAGCCGCCGCCCTGCCGCGTAGCTGCCCTTCGGGATCTCGGTGTCAGCCTCGGTCATCGTGCCCCAGCCTCGTCGCCCAGAGTCTTGCGCACCAGGTCGAACGGGGTGTCGTGGTTGCTCGGGTCCATCTCCTCGCGGCGCAGCCCGCCGCGGTAGGGCACGAAGGTGCCGTCTCCGCGCACGTCGATCCCCGCAACCGGCTTGCGCAGCAGCCCCCTGCCGGACAGCTGCAGCCTCGCCTGGACCTGGTCGGCGGGGCTGAAGTCGCGCAGCGCCGATACGGGCCCTGCCGGTCCCCCGGCACGGATCGTCAACGCTCGCCGCCGCATCTCGGCCACCGCCTCCGCCAGGTCGTCGAACGACTCGTGGGCCACGTCGGACCCGTGCCGGATCGTCAGCTTCCAGCGCGGCACTAGGCGCCGCGGCGCTGCCGTTTCGGCCGCCGCGCCGGCGGCCCGACGATTTTCTCCGGCCCCTGACGCTCGTCGATCGCGGCGTACTCGCGCTCGCGCTCGCCGGTGTAGATCTGTCGCGGTCGGGCGATTTTCTGCTCCGGGTCGTCGCTCATCTCCATCCACTGTGCGATCCAGCCGGCGGTGCGCGGGATCGCGAAGATCACCGTGAACATCTCGGTCGGGATCTCCAGTGCCTCGTAGATGATCCCCGAGTAGAAGTCGACGTTCGGGTAGAGCTTGCGCGACGTGAAGAACTCGTCGTCGAGCGCGTGTTTCTCCAGCTCGCGGGCGATCTCGACCAGCGGGTTGTACTCGGTGGCCTCGAAGACCTCCTCCATGTGCTGCTGGATGATCCGCGCCCGCGGGTCGTAGTTCTTGTAGACGCGGTGGCCGAAGCCCATCAGTTTCTCCTCGCGGTTCTTCACCCGCTCGAGGAAGTCGGGGATGTTGTCGACCGACCCAATGGCGCGCAACATGCGCAGCACCGCCTCGTTGGCGCCGCCGTGCAACGGGCCGTAGAGCGCCGCCACCCCGGCGGCCACTGCCGAGTAGGGGTCGACGCCGGAGGAGCCGACCCCGCGCACCGCGTTGGTCGAGCAGTTCTGTTCGTGATCGGCGTGGAGGATGAAGAGCACGTCCAGCGCCCGCGCCAGGCGCGGGTCGGGCTCGTACTTGACCTCGGTCTTCTTGAACATCATCGAGAGGAAGTTCTCGGGGAAGCTGAGGTCGTTGTCGGGGTAGACGTAGGGCAGCCCCATGTTGTGGCGGTAGGAGAAGGCGGCGAGGGTGGGCACCTTGGCGATCGTCCGCACCGCCGCCATGTAGCGCTCTTCGGGGTCGTCGATGTCCTTGGCGTCGGGATAGAAGGTGGAAAGCGCGCCGACCCCCGCGAGCAGCATCCCCATCGGGTGCGCGTCGTAGCGGAAGCCCTCGAAGAACTGCTTCACGTCCTCGTGGGCGAAGGTGTGGTGGGTGATGTCGTACACCCAGCGGTCGAGCTGGGGCTGAGTCGGCAGCTCGCCGAAGATCAGCAGGTAGGCGACCTCGAGGAAGGTGGAGCGCTCGCAGAGCTGCTCGATCGAGTAACCGCGGTGTTCGAGGACGCCCGCCTCGCCGTCGATGTAGGTGATCGTCGAGCGGCACGAGGCCGTGTTGGTGAAGGCGGGGTCGTAGGCCATCATCCCGAATTCGCCCTCGTCGGCTTTGATCTGGCGCAGGTCCATCGCCCGCACCGTGCCGTCGTCGATCGGCAGCTCGTAGGTCCTGCCGGTGCGGTTGTCGGTGACGGTGAGGCTCTCCGAGCCGGTGGCGGTCCCCCCGTCGGCGGCTGCGTCTCTGGTCTGCTGCTCGGTGGCCATCACCCCTCCTTCGAGTTCGGGCGTCTACGACTAGGAGGCCAGTATCGCAGCTCGGATCGCCCGGCCTGTGACCCTCCGGAGAAGGTGAGAGCGTCCCTGCGGGCGCTACTCGGCAGCCGCCGGAAGCGGCTCGAACCGGGTCATCGCGACGAGGTCGCCAAGGCGCTCGTCGATCTCTTCGCGGCTCAGCCGCGCGACCCGCTCGGTGCCGAACTCCTCGACGTTGAAGGAGGCGAGCACGGTGCCGTAGCCCATCGCCCGGCGCAGGGTGGCGGCGTCGAACTCGCCCTCCTGGCTGTCGAGGTAGCCGAGGAAGCCGCCGGCGAAGCTGTCGCCGGCGCCGGTCGGGTCGCGCACGTCCTCGAGCGGGAAGCCCGGCAGGGCGAAGAAGCCGTCCTCGGCGAACAGCGCCGCCCCGTACTCGCCCTGCTTGGCGACGATCGCCCGCGGGCCGCGCTCCATCACGGCGCGGGCGGCGCGGGCGAGGTTCGACTCGCCGGTCAGCTGGCGGATCTCGGCGTCGTTGACGATCACGCAGTCGACCTCGGCGATCGCCGCCAGCAGCGAGTCCTTCGCGGTGTCGATCCAGAGGTTCATCGAGTCCAGCGCGCAAAAGCGGGTCTCTCCGCACTGGGCGCGGACCTGGCGCTGCAGGTCCGGCTGGATGTTGGCGAGGAAGAGGACGTCGGCGGCCTTCGACTCGGCCGAGAGCTTCGGCTCGAACTCGCCGAAGACACCGAGCTGGGTGTCTTCGGTGTGGGCGACGTTGAGGTCGTAGTCGTAGCGGCCGCGCCAGAAGAAGGACTTCCCGCCCTGCACCCGCTCGATGTCGCCGGTGTGGATGCCGCGGCTCTCGAGCAGCTCGAACTCGGCGGGCCCGAAGTCGTCGCCGACGGGCCCGACCGGACGCACCTCGGTGAAGAAGCTGGCGGCCAGCGAGAAATGGACTGCGGTGCCGCCGACCATGCGGTCGCGCTCCCCGAAGGGGGTTTTGACGGAATCGAAGGCGATCGAGCCGACTACGGTCAGGGACATGCGGGGAGGGTATAAGGGGTCCTCCGACCCCTGCATCCTCAGCCGAATATGGTTGGCCGTCGTGAAGGCGATTCAGATTCAGGAGTTCGGTGGGCCGGAGAAGCTCGAAATGGTCGATCTGCCGGACCCCCAACCGGGCGAGGGTGAGGTCTTGGTCGATGTCGCCCGCAGCGGCATCAACTTTGCCGATACGCACGCGACTCGGAACGACTATCTGGCCGAGCAGGCTCTGCCGCTGATCCCCGGGGCGGAGGTCAGTGGGCGGACGCCGGATGGGCGGCGCGTTGCCGCGATCCTCGGCTCGGGTGGGTACGCCGAGAAGCTCGCCGCGCCGGAAGCCTTCTTGATCCCCGTCCCCGACGAGGTCGACGACGATCGCGCCGCTGCGCTGCTGCTGCAGGGAATCACCGCAATGGCGCTGGTGCGCCGCTGCGCGCGGGTCGAGGCAGGCGAGACCGTCGTCGTCGAGGCCGCGGCCGGCGGGACCGGCTCGCTCTCGGTCCAGCTGGCGAAGCGGGCCGGGGCGAAGGTGATCGGCCTCGCCTCCAGCGAGGAGAAGCGGGCGCTGGTCGAAGGGCTCGGCGCCGACGCGACGGTCGACTCCCGGGCCGAGGACCTGAAGGAGGCGATCCTCGCCGCCAACGACGGTGAGCGGGTCGACGCGGTCCTCCACATGAGCGGCGGCGACGCCTTCGACGCCGAGTTCTCAGCGCTGGCGCCACTGGGCCGGATGGTCGTCTTCGGGATCGCCTCGCGCGAGCAGCGCGAGGTCTCCACCGCCCGCCTGCTGCGCGGCTCCAAGGCGGTGATCGGCTTCTGGCTCGTCCACCTGCTGATGCGGCGTGACGAGGTCGCACCGATGATCGGCGAGCTGTTCGCGATGACCGCGCGCCGTGAGCTGGAGGTCGGCGTCGGCGAGGTCTACCCGTTGTCGGAAGCGGCTCGGGCCCACGAAGACCTGGTCGCTCGCCGCACCACCGGCAAGCTCCTTCTGGACCCGTCGAAGTGACCGCCTTCAAGGACCTCGGCCTCGCCGCGGAGATCCAGCAGGCCCTCGACGAGCTGGGCTACCAGGAGCCGACCCCGATCCAGGAGCAGGCGATCCCGGAGCTGCTGGGCGGCCACGACGTGATCGGCCAGGCGCAGACCGGGACCGGCAAGACGGCCGCCTTCGGGTTGCCGCTGCTCCAGCACCTCGACCCTGCCAACGACGAGGTGCAGGGGATCGTCCTCACCCCGACTCGCGAGCTCTGCATCCAGGTGACCCAGGCGCTGCGCGCCTACGCCGAGCACCTCGACGTGGAGATCGTCGCCGTCTTCGGCGGCGCCCCGATCCGCTCGCAGCAGTCCCAGCTCCGTGCCGGCGCCCACGTCGTCGTCGCCACCGTGGGCCGGATGATGGACCTGATGTCGCGCCGCTCGCTGGTCCTCACCGCGGCCCGCTACGTCGTCCTCGACGAGGCCGACGAGATGCTCGACCTCGGCTTCATCGAGGACGTCGAGAAGATCCTGCGGATGTGCCCGAGCGGCCGTCAGACGGCGCTCTTCTCGGCGACGATGCCGCCGCCGATCAAAAAGCTCGCCGAGAGCTACATGTACGACCCGACGACGATCCGGATAACGCCGAAGAAACTGACCGTAGACGCGATCGAGCAGGCCTACGTCGAGGTGCCGGCGAAGGAGAAAGCGTCGCGGCTGGTCGAGCTGCTGAAGCTCGAGGAGCCCGAGCAGGCGATCATCTTCTGTCGCACCAAGATCGGTGCCTCACGATTGGAGAAGACGCTCAAGGACAAAGGCCTCGACGTCAAAGCACTGCACGGCGACATGAGCCAGGGCTCGCGCGACGGGGTGATGATCGCCTTCAAGGACCATCGCCTGAAGCTGCTCGTCGCCACCGACATCGCCGCCCGCGGTCTCGACGTCGAGCACGTCACGCACGTCATCAACTACGACGTCCCCGCTTCCTCGGAGGTCTACGTGCACCGGATCGGGCGGACGGGTCGGGTCGGGCGGACGGGACGAGCCATCACCTTCGTCACGCCCACCGAGCGTGACGAGATCGGCCGGATCGAGCGCGACGTGAAAACCTCGATCGGCGAGTGGGAGAGCCCCGAGGAGCGGCTCGAGCACGCCCCGCGCCCGCGCCGCCGCGAGCGCGTCAAGGCGCGCGACGACAGCGCCGAGAAGGCCGAGGCGACTGAGAAGACCGAGGCGATCGAGAAGACCGAGACCGTCGCCGAGCAGGAGGGCGACGGGGGTGGCAACGGCAAGGGGACGAAGCTCTTCGTCAACCGCGGCGAGCGCAGCGGCATCACCGAGGAGGACCTGCGCTGGGCGCTACGTGAGGGTGCCGTCCTTCCCGACGAGGCGGTTCACGACGTCCGCGTCCTTCACCGCTTCTCCTTCGTCGAGGTCGCCCCGGACCACGCCGACCGCACCGTCGAGTTTCTCGACGGGACGAAGCTGAAAGGCAAGGAGATCCGGCTCGAGATCGCCAAGAGCTGAGCTGCGGGTCAGGTCACCTCGGCGATCCGGGTGAAGAGCAGCTCGAAGTCGATCGGCTTGTTGACGTAGCCGCCGATCCCCAGCTCCGTGTCGCCGTCGGCGTCGGCTCCCTGCTTGTGGGCGCTGACGATCAGGGCCGGAGTCTCGATCCCCTCGGCGCGCAGCTCGCGGAGCGCGTCGATGCCGGACTTGCGCGGCATCATCGCGTCGAGCAGCAGCAGGTCGGGTGCTCGCCCGGGGTCACGGCGGACGGCGTCGACAACCTCCTGGCCGTCTGTCGCCGTCTCCACCTCGTGGCCCTCCATCTCGAGCCGGGTCCGGAGCAGCAACAGGATCGTCTCGGAGTCGTCGGCGACGAGAACCCGTGCCATCAGCGCGCCTCCGCCGGGTCGGCAGCGGTTCGTTCGGCGATCCGCACCGTCGGCAGGCGGAAGCGGAAGCTGGAGCCGCTGCCCAGCCTCGACTCGGCGGCGATCATGCCGCCGTGCAGGTCGACCAGCGATTTGGAGATCGCCAGGCCGAGCCCGGTCCCGCCGACCCGCTGCGTCAGCCCCGCTTCGCCGCGGGTGAATCGCTCGAAGATGTGTTCGAGCTGCTCGGGTGGAATGCCCGGCCCGTCGTCGCTGACCGCGATCTCCACCTCGGCCCCGACGGACACGGCGCTCACCCGGATCGTCGCGCCGTCCTGGCAGTACTCGTTCGCGTTCGTGAGCAGGTTCACCAGCACCTGCCGGATCCTGTCGCGGTCGGCGTTGACCTGGGGCAGCCCGGGCTCGATCTCCTCGTTCAGCGCCTGGTTGCGAGCCGCGGTCTGGCTGCGCATCGTCCGCGTCGCCTCTTCGACCAAGCTGGCGACGTCGGTCGGGACCGGGGCTATCGTCAGCCGCCCGGCGTCGCTGCGGGCGAGGTCGAGCAGGTCGTTGAGCAGGCGCACGACGTGGCGGGTGTTGTCGAGGATGATCTCGACGGTCTCGGCCTGCTTGGCGGTGAGCTTTTCGCGCTCCAGCATCAGCAGCTCGGCGAAGCCCTGCACCGAGGTCAGCGGGCTGCGCAGCTCGTGGGAGGCAGTCAGCACGAACTCGTCTTTCATCCGGTCGAGCTGGTCGCGTTCGCCCGCCCGGCGCTGCAGCTCCTCGGCCATCTCGTTGAAGGCGGACCCGAGCTGGGCGGTCTCGGAGAGGCCGCCGATCTTGACCCGCGCTTCGAGGTCGCCGCCCGCTAATCGTTCGGACGCTTCGACCAGGTCCTCGAGAGGCCGGCGCATCGACGCGATCAGGCCGCTGAACAGCAGTGCCGCGCCGGTCAGACCGGCGATCAGCCCGGCGCCGACCAGGAGCGCGGTGTCGCGGGTCTTGTCGGAGATCTCGTCGCGCAGTTCCTGCCGTTCCCGCTGCTGGTTGAGGATCTGCTGACGCGCCTCGGCGGGCTCTTGGCCGCGGGAGAGGCGGTCACGTGCCTGGATCTCCAAGCGGTAGGAGCGGGCGGTCGCGTCCTCGAAGTCCTGGCGCTGCTGGAGGAAGCGGGCGACGCCGATCATCGCCAGCCCGGTCAGCACGGCAAAGGCGATCGCGAAGCCGATCGTCAGCCGGTTGGCGAGCGACGGGCTCAGCCTGAAGCGTCGTCGGGAATATGCTTGCGAGCCGATGGGCGACGAGGCTACAGGCACGGCGGACGGTACCGCCGAGGCGCCGCAGGGCATCGACCGGGCGGGGGTCGAGGCGTGGTTCGCCGAGCACGTGGGGGAGGCTGAACTGCCGCTTTCCTTCGAACGGATCTCGGGCGGACACTCGAACCTCACCTACGGGGTCGGGGACGCTGCCGGCCGGCGCTGGGCGCTGCGGCGGCCGCCGCTCGGCAAGCGGCTCGGCTCCGCTCATGACATGGCCCGCGAGCACAAGGTCGTCTCCGCCCTCGGCCCGACCGAGGTGCCGGTGGCGCCGGTCGTCGGCCTCTGCCAGGACGACGCGGTGAACGACGCCCCCTTCTACGTGATGGAGTTCGTCGAGGGACCGATCCTGCGTGGACTGGCCGAGGCCGACACCTTTCCCGACGAGGGGGACCGGCGGGCGATCGGGGAGCGGGTGGCCGACACCCTGGTTGAGATCCACGCGGTCGAGCCCGATGCAGTCGGGCTCGGCGATCTCGGCCGCAAGGAGGACTACGTCGCGCGCCAGCTTCACCGCTGGCAGGGCCAGTGGGAGAAGTCGAAGACGCGCGAGCTGCCGGCGATAGACGCGGTGCACGAACGGCTGGCCGCGCGGATTCCCGAGCAGGGACCGGCGACGATCGTCCACGGCGACTACCGGCTCGACAACATGATCCTGACGCCGGGCGGCGAGGTCGCCGCGGTGGTCGACTGGGAGCTGTGCACGCTCGGCGATCCGCTCGCCGACGTCGGCCTGCTGATGGTCTACTGGCCCGAGCGAGGCGAGGAGACGATCGCCCTCGGCCAGCCGGCGAACCTGGCGCCCGGCTTCCCCACCCGCGAGGAGCTCCGTGTCCGCTACGCCGAGCGCTCGGGCCGCGACCTCTCGGAACTCGACTTCTTCGTCGCCCTCGGCTACTGGAAGCTGGCGATCATCCTCGAGGGCGTCTACGCCCGCTACGCCGCAGGCCAGTACGGCAAGGTCGACGAGGGCATCCAGCACTTCGCCCGCCTCGTCGAACGCCTCGCCGAGGCGGCGGATGAGGCCGAGCGGCGCGGCTGAAGCCGTCCAGGGCGCTTGACATTGTCCGAGCGAACCTGAAAGGGTCAAAAAGGAACTAGTCCTCGGAGATCTTCCTAGGGCACCTCGCTCTCATTCCCCGAAAAGGAGACTTTGTGAAGCAATTGCGCAGGCATTTCACCTACGCCAACGTGATGTCCTCAATCGCCGTCTTCATGATCCTCGGCGGCGCCACTGCGATGGCGGCCAAGGTCGGCACCGGCCAGCTCAAGGCCGGTTCGGTGAAGACCGGCAAGATCGCCAAAGAAGCGGTGAAAGCCGGCAAGCTCGCCAAAAACGCCGTCACCGCGCCGAAGATCGCCAACGGCTCCGTCACCACCGAAAAGATCGCCAACGAGGCGGTGACCGGTGAGAAGGTCAACGAGTCGACGCTCGGCACGGTGCCCAACGCGACCAACGCCGTCACCGCGCAGACCGGCGCACCGGCTGCCTACGCACAGATCAAAGGCGAAGGTGGCGGTATCAACGGGGGCGAGCCCTCGCGCGGCATCACCAACGAGGCGGTGACGAACCCGAGCTTGGGCGTCTACTGCGTCGACCTCGCTTTCGCTCCGAAAACCGCCGCCGGCAGCGGAGTATCGGAAAACATAGAAGACGGGATCGTCTCCTTCCAGCTTGGGGCGCCCTTCCAGGTGTGTCCGCCGTCCGCCGAGGCTGAGGTGAGGTTCGTCGACGCCGGAGCGGGGGAACTCCAGAACGAGGCCGTCTGGGTTCAGTTCGACAACTAGCAACGGCGACCAGTCGCCAAACGCTTGGATTAGGAGAGCCGGCCTCGGGCCGGCTCTCCTTTTTTATGACCCTTCCAGGTCGTCCCCTTTGCTTGGTTCAGGGGGGTTGGAAGGAGATGCCGGTGGAGTGGGTCCGTCGTCGCGGGGACCGGTCCCCGAGGGGCTCGGGGCGGATTCGCCACCCGCTGCGTCGTCCTGCGCCGGGGCGGGCTTGGGTTGGGTCTTGGGCTCGGGCTTCGACTTCACCCTGGGGGGTTTTGCCGAATCGCCCTGGACTGGCGACTCCCCGTGGCCCTGACGCTCTTTCGCTCGGGGTTCCCCATTGCCTTGATGTTCCCCCGCGTGGGATGCCGCGTTGCCGCGACTCTCTTTCGTGACCCTCGACTCCGCCTGCTCGCCAGGGGCGTTCGCGCCTTGCGCATCCTGTTGCGGGTCAGGGGCCGCCCGCTGGACGGCGGGCTCCCGTTGTCCGCTGCCGGTGGGCGGTTCCTTCTCGCTGTCCTCTCCTCCGCAGCCGATCGCGGCTAGCGTCAAGGCCATGGCGACAAATGTGCCTGAGTTCCTGGGGCTGGGCATCTTGGTCTGTGAGCAGCCGTTCAGATCGGACGCGGGGCGTGCCGGGGCTCGAGGGTTCCTTCCGCTTCGGCCTCGGCGCGCTTCGACCAGCGGTTCAGCTCGCGGCGGGCGAGGACCATTTTGTGGACCTCGTCGGGGCCGTCGGCCAGGCGCAGCATGCGGCTGAAGCGCCAGAGGGACGCCAGCGGGGTGTCGTCGGTCATCCCCAGCGAGCCGTGGATCTGGATCGCCCGGTCGAGCACGTCCATCACCATGTTGGCGGCGACGATCTTGATCGCCGAGATCGACTGGCGGGCGGCGCGCTTGCCCTCGGTGTCCATCTTCCAGGCCGCGTACATGGTCAGCAGCCGGGCCTGGTCGATCTCCATCCGCGAGGTGGCGATCGCCTCCTGGACGAACTGCTTCTCGCCGAGCGGGCCGCCGAAGGCCTGGCGCTCGTTGGCGCGGCGGCACATCATCTCGTGGGCGCGCTCGGCGGTGCCGATCGCCCGCATGCAGTGGTGGATGCGGCCGGGGCCGAGCCGGTCCTGGGCGATCGCGAAGCCCTTGCCCTCCTCGCCGAGCAGGTTGGCGACCGGGACGCGGCATTCTTCGTAGCGGATCTCGCAGTGGCCGGGGCCCGCGGCGTGGCCCATCACCGAGATCGGGCGGACCAGGTTGAAGCCGGGCGTGTCGGTCGGCACGCAGATCATCGAGGCGCGCGCGTAGGGGTGAGCCTCGGGGTCGGTGACGACCATCGCGATCGCCAGGTCGGCGCCGACCGCGCCCGAGGTGAACCACTTGTGGCCGTCGACCACCCACTCGTCTCCGTCGCGCACCGCTCGCGCCTGCAGCAGGGTGGGATCGGAGCCGGAAACATCGGGCTCGGTCATCGAGAAGCAGGAGCGGATCCGTCCCTCCAGCAGTGGCTCCAGCCAGCGCTCGCGCTGCTCCTCCGTACCGTGCTCGGCGAGGATCTCCATGTTGCCGGTGTCCGGCGCCGAGCAGTTGAAGGCCATCGGCGCTGCAGCCGGGCTGCGCCCCATCTCCTCGCAGAGCAGCCCGTACTCCCAGTTGCTCAACCCGGGGCCGAAGCGCTCGTCGGGCATGAAGAGGTTCCACAGTCCCTCCGAGCGGGCCCGTTCGCGGACCTCGACCAGGATCTTCGGATAGGGGACGCCCGGCGCGACCTCGGCGTCAAGCGCCTCCATGATCTCCCGCTCCTGCGGGAAGACCTGCTCGTCCATGAAGTCGAGGATGCGCTCGCGCAGGGCCTCGACCTGGGGGCTGGGCTTGAAGTCCATCGTGGGGAAAGCTAACTCAGCGCCGCCGGTAGCGCGCGTAGAGCTCGCCGTCCTCCTCCAGCAACCAGGCCAGCTGCAGCTCCGCGACGCCCCGCAGCTCGCCCTCGACGATCCGCGGCGCGTCGCCGCCGGCCAGCTTCGGTGCGATCGTCAGGAAGAGCTCGTCGACCAGGCCCAGCGCCTGCAGCGAGCCATACAGCCTCGGGCCGCCCTCGCAGAGCAGCGCCCTGACGCCCTCCTGCCGAAGCGAGCGCAGGCGCTCGCCGAGGTCGACCCAGCCGTCGGGGCCGCTCTCGACCACCACAAGCCTCGTCTTCAGGCCGCTGTAGCGCTCCGCCCGCATCGTCCCGGCGCCGATCATCACCGCGTCGAAGCGGCTCCGCAGCCCCACCAGCAGGGCCGTGTCCGTGGCCGAGCCGATTGGCCCCGAGACCCCGCCGATCGTCGCCCGTCCGTCGACGGTCGCGGCGAAGTTCATCGCGACGAAGGGCCGCTCCTCGCGCGCGTGCTCCCACGGCCGGTAGGAGTCGAGCTGCTCCTCGACGGTGGTCGGACCGGGGTCGGGAAGGAGGCGCCGCACTGAGCGGCAGCGTACCCGGGGGTCGGCTAGGAGTAGTCGTGCCAGCCGGCGAACTTGCGGCCGGCGAACCCCTGCAGCCCTGCGACGTCCTCGCCGAAGCGGCCGCGGATCGTCTCGAAGAGGTCGTCGGGGAGCTTCGGCTTCGGCGCCGGCGGCTTCTCCGGGTCGTGGACGACCTTCTCGACGATCCAGCGCATCGACTCCGGCAGGCGGTCGAAGTTGCGGTCGAAGGAGCGGAAGCCCGGCAGCTTGATCAACTTCTCCATGAACTGGTATTTGTCGCCCTGCTTGGCGCTCGACTTCTCCCACTCGCGGTCGAACTGCTCTGAGGTGAAGTTTTCGTCGACGCCGGCGAAGCGGAAAGCCTTGCGCATCGTCTCCTCGCGTTCGGTCTGCAGCTCCTCCTGGGTGATCACCTCGATCTGCTCGCGGTCGAACAGCTCCAGGTAGGGCTGCAGCTGCATCCAGAACATCGAGCGCTGCACGTAGGAGGTGCCGGGGTCGGAGAGGGTCGGGACCAGCTCGCGGGTCTCGTAGCCGGCGCCGGTCGCGTGGACCCAGTGGGAGAGGATGCGCTTGATCGGGTCGCGCACCATGTAAAGCAGGCGGGCGTCGGGGCAGTGCTCGCGGATCCGCTCGGGGACGCCCTCGAAGCGGGGCAGGTTGGTGTAGTGCGGGGAGGACTCGCCGCGCACCTGGAAGCGGCTGTCGAAGCGGCTCGCGTACCAGTCGAGGCCGAGGTCCCAGTTCAACTCCTCGACGAAGAAGTTGAGCCCCTTCGGCTTCGACATCTGGATCTGCGGGTGGAGGCCGAGGTAGTGGTGGATGCTGGTCGTACCGCACTTCAGCCCGCCGACGATGATCAGGTTCGGCAGCTGCGCATGGCGTTTGCGGCGACGCCGGAAGCGGTTGCGGCGGTCGCCCGTATAGCGCTCGCGAGCGCGTGCACACATCGCCTCGTCGGCGGGATCGGGACGGGCCGCGGGGGCGGTCGTGGTCGTCTCGGGGTCTGACACGAGCGGGCTAGTGTAGCTGCGATGCCACTCGCCGACCTCGCCTCCAGCTTCGAGTCCTTCGGCCGCGCCACCGCGGAGTTCTTCGGCAACCTTTCGCAGATCGATTGGAGTGCGTTTGCCTTCGCGCTCCTCTTCCTGGCCGCGATGCAGCTGGCCCGTGCCTGGGCCTGGCGCAACGTCCTCCGTGCCGCCTACCCGGGCGTCCGCATCTCCTTCCTGCGGCTCGCCGCCGCCTACCTCGCCGGCGCCGGCGTCAACGCGATCCTGCCGGCCCGCGCCGGCGACGTCACCAAGGTCTTCCTGGTCAAACGGCAGGTGCCGGGTTCCTCCTATCCCGCCGTCACCTCCTCCTTCCTCGTGCAGAGCGTCTTCGACACCACCGTCGGCGTGCTCGTCCTCCTCTACGCGATCACCCAGGGCCTCCTGCCCGAGCCGCCCCGGCTACCCAACCTGCCCGCCTTCGAGCTCTCCTTCTGGGCCGAAAACCCGCAGGTGTTCGCGATCGTCGTCGGTGCGCTGCTGCTCGCCCTCGCGATCGCCGTCTACGTCCTCGCCCACCGGGTGCGTCGCTTCTGGGAGCGGGTCAGGCAGGGAGTGGCCATCCTCACCCAGCCGCGCCGCTACCTGCGCGAGGTCGCCGCCTGGCAGGGCGTCGGCTGGCTCTGCCGCTTCGCCGCCTTCTGGTTCTTCCTCGAGGCGTTCGGGATCGGCGGCTCGGTCGGCAACGTGATGCTGGTGATGAGCGTGCAGGCGATCGCCAACGTCGTCCCGTTCACCCCGGGCGGCGCCGGCGCCCAGCAGGCGCTCCTCGTCGCGACGCTGCACGGTCCGTCCCGCTCGCTCGTACTCGCCTACTCGGTCGGGACGCAGATCGCGATGGCGGCCTGGTCGGTCGTCCTCGGCTTCGCTGCGATCCTGCTCGTCTTCCGGACCACTGACTGGCGTGGCCTGATCCGCCAAGCCGAAGAAGACCGGACGGCCTCAGACGCCGCCATGCTGCGTCCTCAGTCGCCCAAATAGCGCTGCTATTCGGGCTCCCTGCGTCCTTGCCTGACGACGTCTGAGTCTCGTCCATCAGCTCGACCAACCGGGATACCTGCTTTCGACGTTCCACTGCCAGGGCGGTTTCTCGCCCGGCGGGAACTCGTAGTGGTCGCGGCCGGGCAGGGTCTCGAGCGGAACCAGGGCGGGATCGTCGCCAAGCAGGACGCGGACGCCGCTCGCGGCATCGACCTGGGCCTGGTATGCGCGGCGGACGACGTGCTCCCAGCCGAGTCCGGGGCGGTAGAGCCAGTAGGTCAGCTGGACCCAGCCAAGCGAGCGGCGCCGGTCGTCGACCTGGGTGAAGGCCGTGGTGCGGCGGCCCGAGGAGGTGAGGCGGGAGCCCGCCGCACCGGGTAACGGCACGGCGCAGCTCTCGCGACGGCAGCGGCGGAAGTCGACCGGGACCAGGGGGAGGCCGGAGGGTCCCGGCCGCGCCAGCGGAGCCGGTGCCAAGGCCCGGACGAGGCGGGCCAGTGGCCAGCCGTAGGCGGGCACGAGTGGGTGATGGCGGCAGGGCCCGGGCGAGCGCGGCGCGCAGGCGAGCCGTCGCGAGATCGTCCCGGCCAGGTCACGGCCGGCCTCGATCTCGCCGCCGGCCGCGAGTGCGGCGATCGCCAGCAGGAGCAGCAACGCGACCAGCGCCACCAGACCGGCTTGCTCGACCGAGGCGGCACCCCGTTGCCACTCATCCCTCCTCCTCATTCCGGCGACGCTAGGCGGCCGCGACGCACGGATGGTGCGCCAATCGCAAAGGCTCTGCGCCAGATGTGCGCCGTCTGCTTACATGTCCCTCGTGGAGGGCGGAGCCTTCAACCTGTTCGGCGACCCAGACGAATTCCGTGAGCGGATGGAGGAGCTTGCCGAGCAGATGCAGTCCTCACAGCGCGTCGCCTGGGCCGACAACGCGATCAAGCTTGCGGTCGAGCTGACCGTGGCATCGGTCGAACGGCTCGATCTCTCCGGCAGCAGCGACGAGCAGGCGATGCAGGTCCGCGACGCGATCCGCGTCCTCTTCCCCGAGGCCGTAACGCTGGTCCGCGAGGCCCGCGAAGGCCTCTCCTAGAGCCGGCTAGAGCAGCTCGACCCGCAGCGAGACGGCGCCCCCCCGGCGCAGCGCCGCTGCCGCCAGCTCCAGCGGCACCGCCGCAAGCAGTGCCGGGATCGCGACGACGACGACGATCAGCGCGTCGAGGCGGCGCTGCCAGGGCTCTGCCGCGGGCACGGGGCCGCTCCTCCCAAAGGCGCCGAGGGCGACGTTTCGCCCGAAGGTGAAGCCGTTGAGGATCGTCTGCCACATCGTCGCGATCCCGCGCCCCGGTGCCCAGCGGGCGCTGCGCACGACCTGGTCGCGGTTGGCGACCAGTCGGCGCACCGCCTCGACCGTGAACAGGCAGTGCACGCCCGGCTCCAGCCCGGCCCAGCCGGCGCCGCCGATCCAGGCCGAGAAGCCGCCCCGGTTGGCGATCCTCAGCGCCCCTTCCGTCCCCAGCCGGTCCAGCTCGCGCAGTGCCTCCGCTGCGCTCGGCGGCTCTCCGACCACGCCGAGGCCGCAGCTCTCGCAGCGGCGGACCGGTCCGGCCAGGCCGGGTCGGGCGTCGATCCAGCCGAACAGCGGCTCGCCGCAGGCCGGGCACGGGGGGTTGTCGGGCCCGGCGCCGGCCTCCAGGGGGACGACAGGATGGGGGCGCGTCGGCGCTCGGTCCACGCTCATGCCGGTAGCGTACGCCCCGTGGTTCTCAAGGAGATCATGACCGCGGGTGTCGTCACCGCGGAGCCGGATGCGAGTGCGATCTCGGTCGCCCGCCAGATGCGCGACAGCCGGGTCGGCTCGGTGGTGATCGTCGACCCCGCCGGCTCGCCGGTGGCGATGGTCACCGATCGCGACCTCGCGGTCCGGGTCTTCGCCGAGGAAGCCTCCGCGCAGGCGCCGGTCGGCGAGTTCGCCTCCCGGCCGCTGATCTGCGGCGAGCCCGAGACGAGCCTCGACGAGGCGGCGGCGCTGATGGTCCAGCACCGGGTGCGGCGCCTGCCCGTGGTCGACGGCGATAGCCTCGCCGGCATCGTCACGCTCGACGACATCGCGGTGCGGACCGGCAACCTCGAGGTGGCGCAGAGGATGACCGCCGAGGTGATCGAGGGCGCACTGCCCCAGTTCTACTTCCACGAGCGAGGCTGAGGAGCATGGACGAGAGGGCGCGGCAGCTGGAGTGGGAGAAGCGCTGGTCGCGCCCGGCCGGCCTGGCGGCGCTGGCCGCGGTCGCCTTCGTCGCCGCCTCGCTGGTGGTCGCCTCCCAGATCGGCGGTTCCGACGGCGACTCGGAGTTCCTGCGCAACGTCGACGCCCACGAGGCGGCCCGCCTGATCTCGGGCATCCTGCAGGCGATCGGCGTCAGTCTGCTGGCGGTGCCGCTCTACTTCCTCTTCAGGGCCGCGAACGCGCGCAGCGACGGCATGCGGGGGCAGCTCGTCGGCATCGTCGTCGCCGGCCCGCTCTTCCTCGCCGCGGCGTCGATCCTGACCGGGATCTCGACCGTGCAGGCGGCCAGCGACTTCGTCTCCGACCAGGTCCCGCAGCTGCTCTCCAAAGGGGTCGCCCTCGGCAGCGATCGCGCCGACGACCTCGCCTCCGACGCGCTGGGCGACGCCTCGCTCCGCCCCCTCGCCGCCGGCTTCGGCATCGGCGGCCAGATCGGCTTCGTGGTCGGGATGTTCTACACCGCGCTCCACGCCATGCGCTCCGGCCTCCTCACCCGCTTCTGGGGCTCGCTGGGCATGGCTCTGGGCGCCGTCTCCTTCATCTTCTTCCAGTTCGCGATCCTCTGGTTCATCTACCTGGGCCTCCTCCTCGCCGGCTGGGTCCCCGGCGGCCGTCCACCCGCCTGGGCTTCAGGCGAAGCCGAGCCATGGCCAACTCCTGGGGAGAAAGCTGCGGCTGACCTTCCTCCTCCACCGGAGGAACCGGAGCAGAAAAGCTAGGACTGCGCCGCAGCCCGCTTGCGGTGGGTGCGGATCTCGCTGAGGATCCGCTCAAGCCTCGGCTCCTGCGACGTGTCGACGTGGTCCATCGCTCCCGCCACGGCGGGGTGGATCGCCGCGATCCGCTCGTGCATAGCCTGCGCCACCGCCCGGTAGGCCGGATGCCCCTCACGCCCTGAGCGCAGCTCGATCAGGTGCATCGCCTCGCGCGCGTTGAGGTCGAGCACGTAGCGGATCCGGTAGGCGAGGCAGAGGGCGTAGGGGGCCTGCTCGCGGAGCCCGGCGCCGAGCAGGCGCTCGTGCTCGGTCGCCGAGATCTCCAGGGCGCGTTCGAACTCCTCCCCGGCGCCGGCCTCGCGGACCTCGTCCGGCACGCCGGCCCCCAGGTCGGGTCCCAGGCGCTGCCACTGGCAGGTCAGCATCCGGTGCCGCTGCAGGTCGCGGAAGGCGCCGTAGTCGGAGACGATCTCGAAGCGGTAGCGGAGTGCCTCGAAACCGCGCCCGGGACGGTGCCGGCGGTTGCCGCGCTCCCCGACCAGCGCCGCCAGCAGCTCGGCTCGCTCCTCGCCGTCGAGGACGTCGAGCCGGGCGCGGATCTCGGTCTCCGGGGTGCTCGCCGACTCGAACATGCAGGAGGCGAGCAGGTCCTCTTCGGTCCCGTCGACGTGGACCAGCTCGACCGACGGGGTGTCGTCGCCGGCGCCGCGCCGGTCGAGGCCGAGCCGGGCCACCCAGCCCTCCGTCGCCTCGCGCCGCTGCTGCAGGTAGGAGGCCCACTCGCCACCGCGGTCGGGCCGGTCGACCCGCGAGACGAAGCTGGGCATCGTCTGCTGCAACTCGCGCAGGATCATCCCGCCGTACTCGCGCGCCTCCGGCAGCGGCGAGGCCATCAGCCGCAGCAGCAGCTGCTCGTAGGCCTGGCCGCTGGCGTAGATGCCGACGTGGCTCAGGGTCGAGGCGGGCAGCAGGCCGCGCAGCAGGTCGAGCGCCTTGGCTTTGATCGAGCGCCGCCAGGCTCCCTCCGGCTCGTTGTCCCCCCGCGGCCAGCGCTCGGCCGCCCACTCCTCGACCTGCCCCAGAGAGTGGGAGTAGATCTCGAACAGCTCGTCCATCGCGGCGCCGAACTCCGGCCCGAGCTCCTCGTTGCCGTAGTAACGGTAGCCGCCGTCGGGCAGCGGCTGGTCGTAGGGGATGTAGCGGGTCGACTGCTCCAGGTAGGCGGCGAGGCGGCCGCGCTGCAGGACCTTGGTGAGCACGTTGGAGACCCACTCGCAGGCGATGTGGGCGCCGCCGACCTGGGCGATCGAGTCGTCCCCGTAGCCGACGAAGATCCGCTCGTAGAGTTCGGCGGCGCGCTTTCCCTCGGCCCCGTCGAAGGGCCGCTCCCCGCTTGGCATGTCCGCCGCGAACTCCTCCAGGAAGAGACGGCGAACCGTCCCGGAATAGCGCGAATAGCGGGCAAAAAGCGCTCCCTTGACGGTCTCCGGCAGGTTGACGAGCGCGAACACGGGCCGGTCGAGGTTGGTGAAATGGGGGGTGAGGACAGCCTGCTCCTCGGAGGTGAACTGTTCGACCGGGTAGCGCACCGGCGCATCGTAGCCGTGCTCTCCGACATGCCCTATGGCGAGCTCAGACGGTCGGCGTGGGCGGTGCGGCCATCATCTCGACCCGGTGGCCGCCGGGCATCGTGACGAAGGCGCGCGGCTGGCCCCACAGCTCGCGGTGGCGCTCCGGCTCGAAGCCGGCATGCTCGAGCTCGGCGAAGGTCGCCTCGAAGTCGTCGACGG
This sequence comes from Solirubrobacterales bacterium, assembly GCA_035556755.1. Lineage (GTDB taxonomy): Bacteria > Actinomycetota > Thermoleophilia > Solirubrobacterales > 70-9 > VRUE01. The sequence goes on along the minus strand of DATMEP010000049.1, from coordinate 13,462 downwards.
CAACCGCCGGGTGGCCGAGCAGCGGCACGGTCGCCGCCTCGGTGATGATCAGGTGGATCTGGGTGCCTTCGTGCTCCAGCCAGACGAAGTAGGGACCGAGCGCCTCGGGCACCTCGACGCGCTTGAAGCCGAGCAGCTCCCAGCAGGCTACGCAGGCGTCGACCTGATCGGGGTGGACCTCGATCGAGACGTGGTGGAGCATTGGATCAGGATATGCAACCGGTCCGGGCGGCACGGGGGCGAGAATTCAGAGCAGCAGTGAGGTGAGGGCCGCGATGACGACGATCCCGGTCGTCCAGGTGACCGCCTCGGCGGTGATCTCCATGTCGAGCCCGTAGGCGTGGGCGACGACCATCGAGTTGAGGCCGGAGGGCATCGCCGCCTGCAGCAGGTAGGGAGTCGGCAGGTCGATCAGCGGCGCGGCGAGCGCCAGCAACAGTGCCGGCACCAGGACCAGGCGCCCGGCGATGACCAGCGCCACCGGCCGGGTCAGCGGCGGCGGCATCGGCAGCTCGCCGTGTTCGGCGTTCTCGGCCAGGGTGGCGCCGACGGCGAAGAACCCGATCGGCAGGATCGCGACCAGCAGCACCTGGGAGGCATCGACGAGCACGGCGGGGGCAAGTGCGTCGGGGGCGAGCAGGCCGGCGATCGCCGCGTACAGCGGCGGGTTGCGGGTGAAGAAGGCACGCACCCGGTCGCGCGGCCCTTCCCCGGCCTTGGTGCCAAAGGCGGCGCCGACGGCGAAGGCGCCGAGCAGCAGCGAAGGGCCGCTGACCGCGATGTCGTAGAGGACCGCGGTCGAGAGCTCGTCGCGGCCCAGCAGGGCGACGATCAGCGGGTAGCCGAGGTAGCCGCTGTTGACGCAGAGCACCGCCGAGACGACCGCGCCGACCTGGTGGCGCGCCAGCCGCAGCACCCTGCTGGCGACCCACCAGACCAGGGTCCCCGCGAGCACCATGGCGACCAGGCCGAGTGCGAGGCCGACGCCGTGTTCGACGTCGACCTCGGTGGCGGCCAGGTTGAAGAAGATCACCGGCGGCACCAGCCCGTAGAGCATCAGCGTCAGTGCACGGCGGGCAGCCAGTGCCGCAGCTTCGGGCCGGCGACGCTCAGCCGTCACCCCGACCGCGATCGAGGCCACGATTGCGAGGACTATGAGGAGGACGCCCATCCGGGCACCCTTTCAGGCGTAGAGTTCCTCGATCTGCTCGGCGTACTTCGCCGCGATCGGGCGGCGTTTCAGCTTCAGGGTCGGGGTCAGCTCCTCGCCCCCCGGCTCCCATTCCTCCTCCAGCACCCGGTAGCGCTTGATCTGCTCGACCCGGGCGAGGCGTTCGTTGGCGCTCTGCACCGCGCGCTCGATCTCCGCCGCCACCTCCGGGTCGGCGGCGGCGGCGGCGCGTGCCGCCAGGGTCTCGGGGTCGAGCACGATCAGCGCCACGTTGTAGGGGCGGAGGTCGCCGATCGCCACCGCCTGGGCGATCAGCGGCGAGGCGGTCTTCAGCTTCGCCTCGATGTTGGCCGGCGACATGTTTTTGCCGGCCGCGTTGATGATCAGCTCCTTCTTGCGGTCGACGATCTTCAGGTAGCCGTCCTCGTCGAACTCGCCGACGTCGCCGGTCAGCAGCCAACCGTCCTCGGTCAGCGCTTCTGCGGTCTTCTCGGGCATGTTGCGGTAGCCCTTCATCACGATCGGGCCGCGCACCATCACCTCGCCGTCGTCGGCCAGCTTCACCTCGATCCCCGGCAGCGGCGGCCCGACGGTGCCGACCCGTACGCGACCGGGCGGGTTCACGGTCACGGTCGCGCTGGCCTCCGACATCCCCCACAGCTCGCAGATCTCGATCCCGATCGCGAGGAAGAACTCGATCACCTCGGGCGGGGTGGGGGCGGCGCTGACGCCGAACCACTCGACCTCGTCGAGGCCGAGCATGGCGCGGATTTTCGAGAAGACCTGCTCGTCGGCCTGCTCCCACTCCGCCTGGAGCTCGGCCGGGACCTCGCCGCCTTTGTAGGCCTCGACCCGGCGCCTGCCGACCTCCATCGCCGACTCGGTTGCCTGGCGTTTCCCCTCGTCGGCCTCGGCCGCCATCCCGACTTCCAGCGCCGCCTTCAGTTTCTCGAAGACGCGCGGGACGCCGGCGAAGATGGTCGGCCTCACCTCGATCGCGTAGGCGATCATCTGGCGCACGTCCGGGCAGCAGTAGACGCTGGCGCCGTACAGCATCTGCGGGTAGAGGCAGCTGTAGCGGTCGGCGACGTGGGCGCTCGGGAGGTAGGAGATGGTGCGGGTCCCGGGGCTGGGCGAGAAGACCTGGTCGCCGGCCCGCCAGCCGCTGATCATGTTGTCGTGGGTGAGCTGCACTCCCTTCGGCGGCCCGGTCGTGCCCGACGTGTAGATCAGGCAGAGCACGTCGTCGGGCTCGACGGCACGCCAAGCGGCCTCGAAGTCGAAGTCCGGGCTGCCCATCTCCTCCAACTCCTCAACCGAGATCGTCCCCTCGGGAGCATCGCCGTCGATCACCACCACGTGCTCGAGAGTCTCGACCCGCTCACGAACCTCCAGCACGCCGTCAAGGAACTCCTGCTCGGTCACGATCACCCGGTTGGCAGCGTCCGCCACCACGTACTCGATCTGCTCCGACGAAGAGGTGTTGTAGACCGAGAAACACGTCGCCCCGAGGTGCATCGCGGCGGCGTCGGTGAGGAAGAAGCCCGGCCTGTTGGTGAGCATGAAGCCAACCGTGTCGCCGTGCTCTACGCCAAGCGCTGCGAGCCCGGCAGCACGCTTGCGCACCGTCCCCGCGTACTCACCGAAGCTGGCCTCGAAGTCACTGTCCTTCAGCCGCAACGCCAGCACATCGGCTTTTTCGGCAGCAGTCATCTGAAACGCCTCGCACAGCGTCCCCGCCGAAAGCGCTCGAACCCCTCCGTCCATTCGCTGACCCTATCCGGTCGCGCCGGAAACGCTCGCGCCAGCTCAGAACAGGGCCGCGCCGGCTTTTTCGGCGAACTCGACCAGCGGCTGGGGCAGGATCCCGAAGAAGACGGTGGCAGCAGCCGCAAGCAACGCCGGAATCGCCAGATAGGGGCGTCGCCCGGCGTCGGGATCGACGGGGTCAGCCTCGGGCGAAGCCCCGGCAATCGCCGGAGCTGCCGGAGCCGCCTCGCCGCCGGGCCGCATCCACATCGCCGCGACGACCCGCAGGTAGTAGGCGAGCGAGATCATCGTCCCGACCGCGATGAAGACGGCGAGCCAGGTGTAGTCGCCGGCGACCAGCGCCTCGATCAGGTAGAGCTTGCCGATGAAGCCGACCGTCGCCGGCAGGCCGGCGAGGGCCAGCATCGAGATCGTCAGCGGCCAGGCCAGCAGCGGTCGCTCCTGCCCCAGCCCGCGCACGGCGCGGATGTCGTCGCCGAACGGGGTCTCCCGCTCACGCGCGACGACCACGGCGAAGGCGGCCAGGTTCATGGTGGCGTAGCCGGCGAGGTAGAAGACGAGGGCGCTGACGCCGGCCTCGCTGGCGACGACGAGGCCGCCGAGGATGTAGCCGGCCTGGGCGACGCCGGAGTAGCCGAGCATCCGCTTCAGCGAGTCCTGGCCGAGCGCGCCGACGTTGCCGATCACGATCGACGCCGCGGCGAGGACCGCCAGGGCGGGCTGCCACTCGTCGACCTGGGGCAGCAGGGCGACCTCGAAGAAGCGGACGAAGACGGCGAAGGCGGCGGCCTTGGTCGCGACCGCCATGAAGGCGGTGACCGGGGTGGGGGCGCCCTCGTAGACGTCCGGCGTCCACTGGTGGAAGGGGGCGATCGAGGTCTTGAAGGCGAGCCCGACCGCGACCAGGGCGATCCCGATCAGCACCAGCGGATCGCCGACCAGGCCCTCTTTGCCGATCCCGGTCGCGATCCCGGCGAAGTCGGTCGAGCCGGAGCCGCCGTAGAGGAAGGACATCCCGTAGAGCAGGGTTGCCGAGCCGAGCGAGCCGACGATCAGGTACTTCAGCCCCGACTCGAGCGACTTCTCGCGGCGCAGGTTGCCGGCGCAGAGGATGTAGAGGGGGATCGAGAGCGTCTCGATCGCGACGAAGAAGCTGACCAGGTTCTGCGCCTGGGCGAGCAGGACCATCCCCAGCACCGAGCCGAGCAGCAGCGCGTGGTACTCGCCCGAGCCGACCTGCTCGGCGGCCGGCTCGCGGATCGAGAGCGAGACGCAGGCGCCGGCCATCAGGAGGACGACCAGCGAGATCGCGATCGCCAGGTCGTCGATCCGCAAGGCGCCCGAGACGAGGTCGGTCGGCTCGCCCCACTGCCAGATCAACAGCCCCGCGGTCGTCGCCAGCGCGACCAGCGTCAGCCCCGGCGCGGTCCGCCGCAGCGGCCCGATCACCGCGCTCATCAGCACGATGCAGACGCTCGCGGTGAGCGCAATCACGGGCGAGAGCCCGGCGTAGTCGATGTCCGGCGCGACGAAGTTCATCGCTTCACCAGGTCCCCGGGCGGCGGGCCGTGGACCGCCTCGATCCGCTCCTGCACCGAGCGGTCGGTCCGCTTCAGGACCAACTGCGGATACAGCGCCAGGCCGAGGATGCAGGCGACCAGCGGGACGAGGACGATGCCGTCGCGCCAGCCCAGCTCGCGCGACACGATCCCCTTGTTCTGTTGTGGTGCTGGGCGGTTGTGCATCGTGCGCTGGTAGAGGCGGAGCGCGTAGTAAGCGGACATCGCGACGCCGACGATCGCGACGAAGGCGAAGACGATCTTCGCCTGGAAGAGGCCGTTGAGGATGTAGAACTCGCCGATGAAGTTGGCCGACCCCGGCATCGCCAGGGTCGCCAGGGTGACGATCAGGAAGAGCGCCGCCAACACCGGGGCGCGCGTCGCCATCCCGCCCATCTCGCGCAGGTCCTCGCTGCCGCTGCGCTCGGCGAGGACGGCGACGATGATCAGCAGCGGCGCGACGACGAGGCCGTGGTTGACCATCTGCAGGATCGCCCCGTCGGCGCCGTCGGCCCGCAGGGCGAAGATCCCGGCGGTGATGAAGCCGAGCTGCGCGATCGAGGAGTAGCCGGCGATCAGCCTCACGTTGGTCTGGGTGAAGGCCATCACCGAGCCGTAGAGGATCGAGGCCAGGGCGATCACCAGCACCACCTCCTGGAACTCGACCGTGGCGTCGGGGAAGACCGGCAGCACGACGCGCAGGAAGCCGTAGGCGCCGACCTTGGCCAGCACCCCCGAGAAGATCGCCAGCACCGGCAGCGGCGCGGCGCGGTAGGCGTCGGGCATCCAGCCGTGCAGGAGGAAGGCCGGCATCTTGACCAGGAAGGCAGCGGCGAAGAACCAGAAGATCCAGCGCTGGCTGCCCTCGCCGATCGGGTCCTGGGCCAGCTCGGCGATCGAGAAGGTGATCGTGCCGCCGTCGGCGGCGATGATCGCGGTCGCGATCGCCGCGACCAGCATCAGCAGCGAGCCGACCAGGGTGTAGACGATCATCTTCAGCGTCGCCGCCGAGGCCGTCGGGCCGTCTGGCCGGTCCGTTCCCCAGGCGCCGAAGAGGAAGTAGAACGGGACCAGCATCAGGTCGAAGAAGAGGACGAAGAGCAGCAGGTCCTGGGCCAGGAAGGCGCCGAGGGTCGCGGTCTCGCCGAGCAGCATCATCAGGAAGAAGAGGTGCGGGCGCTCCTGCTCGCGGAAGGCCGCGAACGCGGTCCCGCCCAGCCACAGCACCGCGGTCAGCAGCAGCAGGAAGACGTTGAGGCCGTCGACGCCGAGGCTGTAATCGACGCCGAGACCCGGGATCCACTCGGCCTCGACGGTGTCCTGCAGGCCGGCGGCCCCGGAGTCGAAGCCGGCGAGAAGGACGACCGCCAGGACCACGGTCACCGCCGTCCCCAGCGTCGCCCACCAGCCGGTCAGCCGCGCCGGCAGCAGCAGGCCGATGAGGCCGAAGGCGAGCGGGGTCCAGAGCAGGGAGTTGGTCATGAGCTGGCGAGGAGGAAGTAGAGGGCGAGCCCGGCGAAGCCGGCGATCAGGAGCAGGGCGTAGCTGCGCACGAAGCCGCTCTGGACGAGGCGGACGATGCCGCCTGCGCCGCGCACGGTCTCGGCGGTGCCGTTGACCAGGCCGTCGACGACGAAGCGCTCGAAGGTCCGGTTGGCGAAGCGGCCGATCGCCAGCGCTGGCCGCACCACCAGGAAGTCGATCAGCTCGTCGAAATACCACTTGTTGACGAAGAGCGTGTAGATGGGCCGCAGGCGCTGGATCAGGATCGCCGGGGTCGCCGGCTGGGCGACGTAGAAGAAGTAGGCGATGAAGATGCCGAGGATCGAGATCGCGCCGCCGATCCCGAGACCCGCCCACTCGGCGCCGACGGTCGGGTGCACCTCGGCCAGCGGCGAGTCGTGGAAGACCGGCTCGAGGAAGGCGCCGATCGCGTCGTCGACCCCAGGGATCTGGACCAGCCCGCCGACCAGGGCGAGGAAGCCGAGCACGCCCATCGCCACCTTCATCGGCCCGTTCTGATCGGCGATGTGGTGCTCGGAGCCGGGGAAGCCGACGTCGGTGTCCTCGACCTCGCCCGTCGCCGGGTTCTCGGGCTCGGCGTGGACCACGTGTCCGGTCTCGATCAGCTCCTGCGCCTCCTTGCACGGCACGCCTGGCAGGATCCGGAAGACGAGGCGGAAGGTGTAGATCGCGGTCAGCAGGGCGCCGACATAGCCGAGCACGGTGAAGATCACGTACATGCCGCCGCGGGCCTCGGCGTAGGCGAGGATCTCGTCCTTGGAGAAGAAGCCAGAGGTGCCGGGGAAGGCGGCCAGGGCGAGGCCGCCGATCAGCAGCATCGCCGAGGTGAACCGCATCGCCCTGCCGAAGCCGCTCATCTCGTCGATGTCCTGGCGGTTCGCCATCGCGGCGATGATCGAGCCGGCCGCCATGAACAGCAGCGCCTTGAAGAAGGCGTGCGTCATCAGGTGGAACATGCCGGCGCTGAAGGCGCCGATCGAGACGCCGACGACCATGTAGCCGATCTGGCTCATCGTCGAGTAGGCGATCGCCCGCTTCAGGTCGGTCATCACCAGCGCGATCGTCCCCGCGACCAGCAGCGTCGCCAACCCGATGAAGGCGGCGACGTCGGCGGCCGTCGGGGCGAGGTCGAAGAGGACGTGGGTGCGGGCGATCAGGTAGACGCCCGCGGTCACCATCGTCGCCGCGTGGATCAGGGCGGAGACCGGGGTGGGGCCCTCCATCGCGTCGGGCAGCCAGGTGTGGAGCGGCAGCTGCGCCGACTTGGCGAAGGCGCCGAGGAGGAGCAGCAGGCAGATCGCCGTGATCGTCCACTCGTTGACCGCGAAGACCTCGGGCGCTTTGGTGAAGACCGCCTCGTAGTCGAAGGTCCCCAGTTCGCGGAAGATCAGGAAGGCGGCGAGGACGAGGCCGATGTCGCCGACGACGTTGATCACGAAGGCCTTCATCCCGGCGCCGGTCGCGGTCGTGCGCCGGTACCAGAAGCTGATCAGCGCGTAGGAGGCGAAGCCGACGAAGGCCCAGCCGACGGTCAGCAGGACGAAGTTGCCGGCGAGGACCAGCAGCAGCATCGAGAAGACGAAGAAGTTGAGGTAGCTGAAGAAGCGCCGGTAGCCCCGGTCGGACCCCATGTAGCCGAACGAGTAGAGGTGAATCAGGGTCGAGACCCCGGTCACGACCAGCACCATGAAGACCGAGAGCGGGTCGACGAAGATGCCGAGCTTGATGTCGAGCCCGGCCGCGCTGGCGTAGTCCCAGAGCGAGGAGGCGTGGTGGCGCGCCTCGGGGTCTTCGCCGAGCAGGGTGAGGAGGGTGGCGATCCCGCAGGCGAAAGAGAGGGCGATCGCGGCGGTGCCGATCGCCCCGGCGGCGCGCTCCGGCAGCACGCGGAAGCCGAGCCCGATCGTGATCGAGCCGAGCAGTGGGAAGAGCAGGACCAGCCAGGCCCAGGCGGTGGCGCTCACCCGCGCAGCTCCGTCAGCTCGTCGACGTCCAGCGGCAGCTTGCGGCGGAAGATGGCGACGATCAGGCCGAGCCCGACGACGACCTCACAGGCGGCGACGACCATCACGATCAGGGCGAAGACCTGACCCTCCTGGTTGCCGACCATGCGGCTGAAGGCGATCAGGGCCAGGTTGCCGGCGTTCAGCATCAGCTCCAGGCAGAGCAGGATCACGACCGGGCTGCGTCTGATGAGGATTCCGATGGCGCCAGTCGCGAATAGCAGCGAGGAGAGAACTATGTACCACTCGATGCTCATGCGGGTCCTCCAGGTGCGCGGCGGCTCGCGAGGACTACCGCCCCCACAGCGGCAAGCAGCAGGAGAATCGAGGAGGCCTCGAACGCAACCAGGAATCGTTCTAGGAGCAAATAGCCGATCGCGGCGGGGTCGCCGAAGCCGGGGCCGACGTCGGGGCCGTCGGTGCCGAGCGCGAGGAGGGAGGAGCCGAGGACGGCGATCGCCAGCTCGACGAAGAGGGCGATGCCGAGCAGGGGGGCGAGGAAGCGCTGGCCGGGAATCGGCTCCCAGGCGGACTCATGGTCGCCGCCTACGTAGGCGACTACGAAGACGTAGAGGACCATCACCGCCCCCGCGTAGACGACCACCTGGGCGGCGGCGAGGAAGGCCGAGCTGAGCAGCAGGAAGAGAACCGCCAGCGAGAACAGGTGGACGATCAGCGCCAGCACGCTGTAGAAGGGGTTGCGCATCGCGACGACCCCGATAGCGCCGCCGAGGGCGCCGATCGCGGCGGCGAAGAAGAGGACCTCTTCCACTACTCGCCCTTCCCTCGTGCGTTGACGCAGCTCGGCCGGCGTGGTTCGATGGACTGACAGGCGATCGAGGCGTCGGAAACGGAGGTTCCATGGATACCTATGTGATTCTGCGACGGAGCGGCTGGAGGTCTGGCGGCGAGCTCGAAGAAGCCGCCGAGCGTTCCCGCCAGGTCGGTGACGAGGAGATGTCGGACGACATTCGCTGGATTCGCAGCTACGTCCTCGAGGAGGGAGAGGGGGCGGTCGGCACCGTCTGCGTCTACCAGGCCACCAGCCCGGAGGCGATCCGGGAACACGCCAAGCGGGCGGACCTGCCGGTCGACGACGTGATCCCAGTTGCGGACACGGTGCTGGTCAGGCCAGATCCTGAGTAGCCGGCCGCTCACTCGCCCTCGCTTTTCAGCGGCGTCCGCTCGATCGGCTCGGCGAGCAGCATCTCCTTGGTGAAGATCAGGTTCTCGCGGTCGTAGTCGGCCATCTCGTAGTCGTGGCCCATCGTGATCGCGTCGAAGGGACAGGCGATCTCGCAGTAGCCGCAGAAGATGCAGCGGGAGAGGTTGATCTCGTAGACGGCGGCGTAGCGCTCGCCGGCGGAGACCCGCTCGCCCGGGATGTTCTCGGCGGCGACGACGCGGATGCAGTCGGCCGGGCAGGCGGCGGCGCAGAGCGAGCAGCCGACGCACTTCTCCAGCCCGGTGTCCTCGAACTTGTGCAGTTTGTGGCGGCCGCGGAAGCGCGGGTAGACCGGCGTCTTCTCCTCGGGGTACTCAATCGTCAGCGGCCCCTCGATCAGCCGTGCCATCGTCGTCTTCAGCCCGCGCAGGGTCTCGCCGAAGGCGCGGTAGGCGCCGCCGACCCCGCCCGGGCTCGGCCCGCGCTGGACCTCGACCACGTCCTGGTCTTTCAGGTAGGGGAACTCGGTCACGTCACCACCACCAGCACCGCGGTGACCAGCACGTTCAGCGTCGCCAGCGGCAGCAGCACCTTCCAGCCGAGGCTCATCAGCTGGTCGTAGCGCAGCCGGGGCAGCGTCGCCCGCACCCAGATGAAGAGCAGGACCAGGCCGAGCATCTTGGCCAGCATCCAGATCGGGTCGAGGAAGGCGGGGCCGGGGCCCATCCAGCCGCCGAGGAAGACCGCGGCGGCGATCCCGGAGACGACGAGGATCTCCATGTATTCGACCAGGAGGAAGCTGCCGAAGCGCATGCCGCCGTACTCGGTCATGAAGCCCTGGACGAGTTCGGCGTCGGCCTCCGGCATGTCGAACGGGGTCCGGTTGGTCTCGGCGAAGCCGGCCAGCATGAAGATCAGGAAGCCGACGAACTGCGGCACGACGAACCACATCGCCCCCTGTGCGTGGACCAGGTCGACCAGCGAGAGCGAGCCGCCCATCATGATCGCGCCGAGCAGTGCCAGCCCCATCGCGACCTCGTAGGAGATCAGCTGCGCCGCGCCGCGCATCGCGCCGAGCAGGCTGTATTTGGAGCCCGAGGCCCAGCCGCCCAGCAGCACCCCGTAGAAGGCGATCGAGCCGACTGCGAAGAAGTAGAGGATGCCGATCGGGACGTCGATCCCGTAGAGGCCGACGCCGTCCTGGACGTCGCCCCAGGGGATGATCGCCAGCGCCAGGATGCCGGAGAGAACCGGCAGCAGCGGCCCGAGCACGAACAGGGTCGGGATCGCGTTGGCCGGCATGAAAGCCTCCTTGCTGAGCAGCTTGCCGACGTCGGCAAGCGGCTGCAGGATCCCGAACGGGCCGACGCGGTTGGGCCCGTAGCGGTGCTGGAAGCGGCCGATCAGCTTCCGCTCCAGGACCGTCATCAGCGGCAGGATCGCGAAGATCACGCCGAAGATCACCAGCGACTTGACGATCATGATCCAGGTCGCTTCGACGAACGTGGTGTCGGCGAGGGGCAGCATCAGGCGGGCCCCCCGCCGAGCTTCGAGATCTCGACCGCGACCGGGCCGCCGTTGAGCAGGGCGTTGGCGTTCGCCTCGGCGGTGCCCTCGATCAGGAAGCAGACGCCCTCCTGGATCCGTTCGGTGATCGCGACTTTGGCCAGGACGGTCGTCCCGTTCTGGGCAACCTCGACTTGCTCGCCATTTCTCAGGGCCAGCCGCTCAGCATCCGCCAGCGACACCTCGATGCGCTGCTGCGGCGCCAGGAACTTCAGCGGGGGGTTCAGCTCCGTGATCGGGCCTGCCCAGAGGTCGCGGTAGGTGCCTAGGACGAGCGGTGCCCCCTCGCCGGACGCCTTCGGCTGAGTGTCCGGAGAGGGGGCACCGCTCGTCCCCGACGCCGCAGGCACAGCTGGGCCGGCCTCGGGAAAAGAGCTGGCGGCATCTCGGTCCTGCCAGCGGATGCCGCGGCCGCTGATGACCGCGTCGTCGATGCCTGAGTAGAAGGGGACAGCTTCGGTGAGAGCTGCGAGGGCCGAGGGCTGGGAGGCGATCCCCGTGTCGTGGCCGAGGGCAAGTGCGAGCTCCGCCAGCACTCCCCAGTTCGGACGAATATCGCCAGGACGCGACGCACTCGGCCGTACTCGCTGTAGACGCCCATCCGGGTGCGTCACCGTGCCGTCTTTCTCGGCGTGGGTCTCCAGTGGCAGGACCACGTCGGCCATGGCCGTGGTGGCGTTCTCGAAGGTGGAGAAGACCACCAGGTGGTCGGCGGCGGCCAGAGCGCGCTTCCAGGCCTCGGTGTCCGGGAAGTCGCGGAGGGGGTCGACGCCGAAGAGGACGACCGACTTCAGCTCGCCGGACTCCAGCGCGGCGCGGATCTCCTCGGTGGACTTGCCGGGAGTCGACTCGCTGAAACCCGGGCCGGCGTCGGGGAGGCAGCCGGCCTCGCGCAGGCCGCGGGCGTTGGTCAGCTCGGGGACTTCGAGCAGGCCCGAGCCGTCCTTGCCGGCCAGGTCGAGGGCCTCGGCGACGTCGAGGAGGGTGGTCAGCGCCTCCTCGCCCTCGCGGCCGATCCGCTCGCCCCAGACGATCACGACGCTCTCCGCCTCGCGGAGGATCTCGGCCACGGGAGCCGCGGTGCTGCCCTCGTTGCCGAGGCGCAGGCAGGCCGCCAGCTCGGAGAGGAAGAGCGTGGCCTCGCCCGGTGCGTAGCGCGTGGCTGCCTCGGCGCCACCGTCGAGGGCGGTCGGGCGGTCGGTGGCAAGCGCCAGCTTGGCGCCGTTGCGCCGCATCGCCTTGCGGATCCGCAGGTCGAGGATCGGGGAGGTGTGCAGGGGGTCGGTGCCGACGACGAGGATCGCATCGGCGTCGTCGATGTCGCGCACCCGTGCCGAGAGGTCGGGCTGGGAGAGCTGCACCAGCGTTCCCCTCGACGGCCCGCGCGAGGGCCGCGACTCGACGTGGGGGGAGCCGAGCGCCTCGCGCATGATCCGCTGGACCAGGTAGCCCTCCTCGTTGGAGGCATCGCCGACGATCGCCGCGACCCTGCTCGACGCATCCGACTTTGACCCCCCTCCGGTGTGGTCAATCTCCGATGCGCGTCGCAGACCCTCGGCCGCGGCGGCGATCGCCTCGGGCCACTCGACCGGCGCCCCGTCGCGCAGCCGCGGCGCGCTCACCCGCTCCTCGGCGCCGAACATCTCGAACCCGTAGCGCCCGCGGTCGCAGAGCCAGCCGTCGTCGACGTCGGGGTTGTCGCGGGCGACGACCCGCTTCACCTCCTCGTCGCGCACGGTGAAGCTGACGTTGCACTGGCTCGGGCAGAGGGTGCAGACCGAGCCGGCCTGCTCGATGTCCCAGGGCCGCGCGCGGAAGCGGTAGGTGTAGCTGGTCAGCGCCCCGACCGGGCAGAGGTCGGTGATGTTGCCGTGGAAGGGAGCGACGTAGGGGCGGTCATCGAAGGTGCCGACGAAGGTGCGGTCGCCGCGCTCCAGCAGCTGCAGCTGCTCGTCCTCGGCGACCTCCTGGCTGAAGCGCACGCAGCGGTAGCAGAGGATGCAGCGCTCGCGGTCGATCGCCACCAGCGGGCTCAGCGGCAGCGGCTTCTGGAAATGGCGCTTGTCGTCGGTGAAGCGGGTCTTGCCCGGGCCCCAGCCCATCGTGATGTCCTGCAGCGGGCATTCGCCGCCTTTGTCGCAGACGGGGCAGTCGAGCGGGTGGTTGACGAGCAGGAACTCGACCACGGCGCTCTGTGCCTCTTTCACCTGTTCGGTGCGGGTGTGGACGACCATCCCGTCGCGGACCGGGGTCGAGCAGGAGGTCTGCAGTTTCGGCACCCCCTCGACCTCGACCAGGCACATTCGGCAGGCCCCGACCGGCTCGCCCAGCTTCGGCTCGTAACAGAAGACCGGGATCTCGACGTCGCCGCGGGTCGCCGCGTCGTGCAGCATCTCGCCCTCGGTCGCGGTCACCTCGCGCCCGTCGATGATCAAGGTCACCTCGCGGCTCACGTCGCGGCCCCCAGGGTCTCGGGCGCGCCCTGTACGGCGGCGATCCGGCTCGTCTCGGCGGCCGCCATGACGTTTTCGAACTCCTGCCGGAACTTGCGCACCATCGCCCCGACCGGCATCGCCATCGAGTCGCCGAGCACGCAGAGGCAGTGGCCGATGATGTTCTCCTGCACCGAGGCGACGATGTCGAGGTCCATCGGCGTCGCCTCGCCGCGCACGACCCGTTCCAGCATCTTCACCGTCCAGTTGGT
>DATMEP010000048.1:0-6195 GCA_035556755.1 Solirubrobacterales bacterium | reverse complement strand
CCATCGCGGCCCGCGCCGGCCGCCCCGACGCCGAGCAGCGGGCGGCCCGCGCCGAGTAGCGGGCGGCCCGCCGGCCGCCCCGCCACCGGAGTAGCCCGCCACCGGGTTAGCCGGCGGCGCCGGCACCGGGTGACCGGCGGGACGTCGGCACCGGGTGACCGGCGGCGACGGTCGGCGGCCGCGCGGGTACCATCGAAGGCTGGCCCGGCCGCCCCTCGGCGGACAGGCCCGCCGATCACACCCCGGCCCCGCCGCCGCGCGGGGCCCGCAGCACTCAGGAAGGTGGCGCCTGCTTCTTTGGCGCGGTCGACGATTGGCTGGACCTGCTCGGGGTCGTCGTTGATGCCGGGCATCAGGGGGGCGATCAGGACGCCGGAGTCGATGCCGCGGCTTCGGAGCTCCGCAACCGCGTCCAGGCGGGCGCTCGGGCTGGGGGTGTGGGGCTCGGTGGCGCGCCAGGCCTCCTCGTCGAGGGTGGGGACGGAGAGGTTGACCGAGACCGGCAGGTGCTTCGCCATCCGCTCGTAGATCTCGATGTCCTGAAGCAGCAGCGGCGACTTGGTCAGCACCGAGACCGGCGTCTCGGCTGCCTCAAGCGCCGCGAGGATCTCCGGCATCATCCGGTAGCGGCTCTCGACCCACTGGTAGGGGTCGGTGTTGGTCCCCAGCGCGACCAGCTCCCGCTTCCAGCTCGATCGCGCCAGCTCTGCCCGCAGCAGCTCCGGCACGTTGACCTTGACGACGATCTCGCGCTCGAAGTCCCGCCCGGCGTTCAGGTCGAGATAGGTGTGCGTCCGTCGAGCGAAGCAGTAGACGCAGGCATGGGTGCAGCCTCGGTAGGCGTTGATCGTCCAGCCGAACCCGTAACGGCCGCCCGGCACCCGGTTCAGCGCCGAGCGGGCGCGTACCTCGTGGAAGTTGATCCCCATCGCCTCCGGCGCGTCGAAGGTGCGGACGACGGTACCGTCGCCGACCCCCGGCAAGCGCAGGTCGTTCTCTACTCGCTGCTCGTCCCAGCGCATACGAACACATGTTCGCACAGCGGGTCGGCGGCACTGCTGGGACTAGAGGCTGGAGCCGGTCTCGTCGCGCTTGAACTGCTCGAGCTGGTTGAGCGCTTTGGCCCGGACTTTGGCTCGCAGGGGCGGCAGCAGGGCGATCAGGTGGCCACTCGGGCCGAGCGCCTGCTTGGCCCAGCGGCGGAAGTCGAAGTCGTCGACGTGATCGACGATCTTGCCGTCGGAGAAGCGGAGCTTCGCCTGGATGTCGTTGACGACGGGGCGGCCGGTGGCGCCGAAGGTGTAGCGGGCGACCCAGTGGGCCGAGCCCGTGGTCTCGTCCGCTTCGTGCTCGTGCAGCTCGATCGTCAGGTCGGTGGCGCGGCTGGTCAGCATCCGCCACATCGCGCCGACGTCGTCGCCGTGGAGGTCGCCGAAGGCGGGATCGCAAAAATGGGCGTCAGGCGCATAAAAGGCGGTCATCGCGGCCCCGTTGCACTGGCCGAACGCCTCGTAGAAGCGCTCGATCGTCTCGCGGTTGGCGTCCCCCTCCATGCCCGCACCCTACTGCGCGCCGGGCTAGGGCAGCTTGCCCGCGATCACGTAGCGCAGCACGTCGACCACCTGCTCGGCCGTCCGCGCGGTGGCCTGCGCGGCACGGTCGACCTCCTTCAGCGCGTGGTCGAGGTCGGCGTCGTGGAGGGTGATCACCGGCTTGTCGAGAGCGGCGGCGTAGCCGGCGTCGAAGGCTGCGTTCCACTGCCGATACTTGTCGCCGAAGCGGACGACGACGACGTCGGCGCCGCGGATCAGCGTCTGGGTGCGGATCGCGTTGACCCCGGCGCCGATGTGGTCGCGCCAGAACGGCTCGCTCTGCTCGCCCAGCGTGCCGGCCCCGGCATCGTCGGACGCGGCGTGGTCGGTGACCGGCGCCGAGAAGGAGGCTGGCAGGCCGGCCTCGCGCGCGCCGCTCGCGATCCGCTCGCGCCAGTCGGAGTGGATCTCCCCCGCCAGGTAGACCCGCCAGGTCCGCTCGCTCACGGCCCGGTTTCCTCGAAGTGCTTGCTCAGCATCGTCACCTGGCCCTGGTAGTTCGAGCCGAGCTCCTCGCCATAGAGTCGCGCAGCCGGCGCGCTCGTCCACTCCAGCGCCAGCTTGCAGACCGGCTGGCGGTGCTCGACCATGAAGGACACGTCCCGCGCCCTGACCTCGAGCGCCGCCCGGCTGCCGTGGCGGCCCCCGGCCGGGTCGTAGCCGAAGCCGGGATCGAAGAAGCCGGCGTAGTGGGTGCGCAGCTCGCCCGCGGTCGGGTCGTAGGCCATCATCTCGGCCGCCACCTGCGGCGGGATGCAGACGCCCTCGGCGGAGAGCAGCAGGTAGAAGATCTCCGGCTCGAGCACGATCCGCCCCCCCGGCTCGGGGAAGACGGGGTCCCAGTAGTCGGTCCAGCGGTATGCCCGGATCCGGGAGAGGTCGATCGGCAGGCTGTTCTTCTTCGCCCGGTAGCCGACGATCCGGTCGCTGGGGCCGGAGAGGTCGACGCTGAGGAAGAGGCCCTCGGCCAGCGCCAGCTCCGACTCCCGCAGCGCGTGGGAATCGAGGTAGAGCAGCGGGAACTCGGCCTGCAGCTCGCGGATCTCGCCGTCGCTCAGCCGCACGTCGCCGCGGGCCAGCCGCAGCTGGTTGAGCGAGAGCCCGGTCTGGACCTGGATCGCGAAGGAACGCGGTACGACCTCCAGATAGAGCTTCCCTTGGTACCCCGGGCGGATCTCGTCGAAGCGGTGATGCCGATCCGTGAGCACCCGCGTGAAGACGTCGAGGCGGCCGGTCGAGCTCTTCGGGTTGGCCTTGGCCCGCATGTCCTCCGGCAGCGCCAGCTCCTCGATCAGCGGCACCAGGTAGGGCCGGTCGCGCTCGAGGACGGCGCCGTCGCGCAGGTCCACTTTCTGGAAGGCGAGCCCCTCGATCTTCTCCTCGACCGTCGAGTCGACGTCGGGCAGGAAGCTGCAGCGCAGCGCCCAGGCGAAATCGCCGAGTCGCAGGTCGATGCTCGCCGGCTGGATCGCCTCGGGACGGATCCGGTAGTCGCCGGAGCTGACCCACTCGGCTTCGATCGCCTCGCCCAGCGCCTGGGATGGGAGCACCCCCGAGCTGGCCGCCGTCGCCACCCCCCCGGCCGCCTTGTCCGCATCGCTCATCGAGCGGAGATTATGCGTCGCGCCTCCGCGGTGCCAATGTAGGGAGTAAGGGCGAACTCGGCAATCTCCGGGAAGAACTCCTCCATGCGCTCGGCTTCACCCGCCAGCACCCGCCGGCCCAGCAGCGAGGCGACGCCGCCGACCACCGCCTCGTCGATCGCCTCCGGCGACCGACCGGCGCTCGTCACGGCCGGAGCGCCGTCGCGGAGATAGGGGACGAAGTCCTGGACCGCCGCTTGGAACCGGTCGTAGACGCCGGGCCCGGCACGCAGGCCCTCGACCAGCAGCAGGTTGGCCCGGGCCGGCTCCCTCGCCAGGAAGGCGAGGACCGCGTCGAGCGCCGTGCAGATGCCGTCAGCCCAGTCGCGGCGCGACGCGCACGGGGACAGGGCATCCTCACGCAGCCGCTCCACCGCGTCGTCGTAGGCGGTTACGAAGCACGCGTCCTTGCTCGGGAAGTGCCGGTAGAAGTCGCTCTTGGAGACCCGGGCGTAACCGCTGATCGCCGCGACGGTGGTCTTGTCGTAGCCGCGCTCGTCCAGGGACTCCGCGATCGAGGCGAGCAGGCGCTCGCGCTGGTTCTGAGCTACGAACTCGCGGGAAAGGCCGTGGCGGCCACGCGGCAGCGATCTCATTCCCGCTTGATTCTGCCAGCGCTCAGCTTTACTTGTCCACACCCTCCGCAACCCCCACTCCCAGGTAGGGCGCCATCATGAACTCGGAAAGCTCCGGCAGAAGATCCTCCGCCTGCTCCGTTTCGTGGCGGCGAACCTGCTGGTAGACGATCCAGACGACGCCGCCGACCAGTGTCTCCTCGATCGTCTCCGGCAACCGATCGTCCTTGGGGAGGGCGCGGCGTGCCATCTCCACGAAGCTCTGCAGGGCGTCCTCGTAG
The DNA here is from genome assembly GCA_035556755.1 of Solirubrobacterales bacterium. GTDB lineage: Bacteria > Actinomycetota > Thermoleophilia > Solirubrobacterales > 70-9 > VRUE01. Next base: position 2,104 of record DATMEP010000048.1, on the reverse strand, counting down.
CGCTTGGTCGTCTCCGGCGTCGCCGAGAGGGCCTCGATCAGGCACATCCGTGCCAGGGTCGGCTCCTCGGCGACGTAACCGAGGAACGCCGCAAGACCCGCTTCGACTCTGCCCTGCCAGCCACCCTCGGCCTCGGCACAGCTCTCCTCGATGCGACGAGCCATCTCCTCCACCGCCGTGTCGAAGGCGGCGAGGAAAACCTCCTCCTTGCCGCTGAAGTTGTCGTATAGCGTTTTGCGGGCGACTGCGGCTCGCCTGACGATGTCGGAGATCTTGGTCGCCTCGTATCCCTGTTCGGCGGTGAGGTCGGCGAGCGCATCCATGATCCTGCGGCGCTTGTGGAGCGCGATGAACTCGCGCGGCAGCGCCGGGCGAGCACTTGCGACCGACACCTTCGGCGCCGGCTTCGCCTCGGTCCCCGCTTTTCCCGATGGAGACATTGCAGCAAGGATACCTCCGCTGCGGCGCATTGCCATGCATGCCGGAGACTTTTCTGGTACCTTGTTACAGCCTGTTTGATTTTTGGTAGAAACGCGTAGGTTTTTCTATGTCACCGGAGCGGATCGTCCTCAGCCAAGACATGCTGGCCACCGCGGTGGGAGATCGGTGGTCCGGCGCCGAACTGAGCGAGGCGGTCGCACTGCTGACCAGGGCAGACGGGCGTTTTCCAGCCGGCGTGAGGACGCTCCCCCCCGATCTGGTCAGGGCGATCCAGCGAGAGCGGCTGCTTGCCGCCATGCTGGCAACTGTCAACGAACTGGGCTACCGGGCACTGACGGTGCAGGACGTGCTCAGCCGGGCCGGCGTCTCGCGGCCGACCTTCTACGAGCAGTTCGAAGACAAAGAGGACTGCTTCCTCGCCGCCTTCGATGCCTCGGCGGAGCGCCTCAGAGAGCGCCTTGCGGCTGTGGCCGGCAGCGACGGGGACAGCTGGCGGCCGAGACTGCGACGGGGCCTGGAGGCACTGCTGCAGTTCATCGCCGAGGAACCGAACGCCGCCCGCACGGTGATCGTCGAGGCCCGCGCCTCGAGCCCTGCGGGGCTGCGGCGACGCGACGAGTTGCTCGACAGCTTCGCTTCCTGCATAGACGCGGAAGCCAGGAAGGGACTTGCCGACCCGCCCTCGGCGATCGCCGCCGCAGGCGTCGTCGGTGGGATCGAATCGGTCCTCTACGCCCGCCTCCAGAAAGAGGAAACCGCCGATCTCGAGTCGCTCCTCCCCTCGCTGATGTACTTCGCGGTGCTGCCCTACGAGGGCCACGAGGCCGCCGCCGAGGAACTAGGCGGGGCGACGCTCGCCTGACTCCGGGTTGGCGACCAGCCGCAGCGTCCGGTCGCTCTCCTTCTCGATCGCCTCGCCCATCGCGATCTGGAACATCGCCAGCAGAGCGCCGGCGGCGAGCGGTCGCAGTCGTTCCAGCGCCTCGCTCATCCGCGGCCAGTCCCGCTCGGGACGCCCGGCTCGTTCGAACGGTGCCCATATCTCCGTCGCGAACAGTTCGACGAAGGCATTCGCGGCACCGCCGGCGTGCCGGTGGAGTTTTTCGGCCGTCACGATCGCCCCGTCAGGTCCGATCCCTAACTTGGCCAGCTCGGCGGCGGCACGCAGCAAGCTGGGACCGATCACCTCCACCCGACCGTCGGGCAGAGAGCGGAGGATCCCGAGCTCTTCGGCTTTGCGGGTCAGTTTCGGATCCGCTTCCCTCCCCCAGATCCCAGCTATCTCGTCGGCATCGACGATCTCGGGAGTCTCGTCTTCGAACGGCACTCGCAGAGCGCGGGTGAAGTCGAAGATCGCGGCAGCAGCCCCGTCGCCGCTGTCGAGCACGCGGCGAATCGCCTCCAGGTTGAGACCGTCTGCCTGCATCTCCTTGGTCAGCTCGATCCGCGCGACGTGCTCCTCGTTGTAGTAGCCCGTGCGACCGCGGACCACCGGCGGCGGCAGCAACCCGCGGGTTTGGTGCGCGCGGATGTTGCGAACGGTCATTCCGGTCCGCTCGGCAAGGGCCCTGATCGTCATCTCACCCTCGACGGGCTTGGAGTCAGCTTTTTTCATTTCACCTAATAGTAAGTCTTAGACGTTGACCGTTCATTTTCCCAGCGG
>DATMEP010000047.1:0-67514 GCA_035556755.1 Solirubrobacterales bacterium | reverse complement strand
GGCGACGAAGGCGATGCCGACGAGCAGGATGAAGGCGGAGAGGATCTCGCTGCCGGTGGTGCTCGGGACGATGGTCGAGTTGAGCGTCGTCATCGTCGTCACCGCCCAGTAGATGCCTTCCCAGGTGGTGAGGTGCTGGTTCTCGCTCTCTAGCGCGACGAAGAGGGCGCCGCCGCCGATCGCGGTCAGCACCGAGAGCATCGCCGCGTAGTGCAGTCCCTGCAGCGAGAAGAGCCTGCGGGTGAGTCGGGTGAGGGGCCGCAGTCCCAGCAGCCGCAGTAGGCGCAGGACGCGCAGGCCCTGCAGGCCGGGGGGCAGGACCGGTGGGGTGACGACGACGAGGATCAGGTCGAGCGGGTTGCGGCGCAGCCAGGCGCGCCGGTCCGGCACGACCGACAGCATCACGGCCAGCTCGATCACGAAGGCGCTCCAGGTGACCCAGTTGAGGACCCCGGCGACGTCCTCGAGCAGGCCGCCCGGGTGCGCCTCGGTGATCGCCACCATCGGCAGGGTCAGCGCCGCCGCGATCATCACCGGCACGTTGAGCGCTTCCTCGACCCGTGTGCTGCGCGCGTCCATTCCCGGCGCGTAGGCGACCGGCATCTCCGACTGCTCAGTGCTCACCCCGGTCTGATTCGACGCCGCAAGCCGGTTGCCTACCGCGCTCCATCGCTTCCGGTGCGCCTTATCCGTCCCCTGTACGGATAAGGCGCACCGGAAAGTAGTTTGCTAAACTAATTACCGAGGCTAATCAAATGACCGGAGCAGATCGAGATATGAACACGACCACGGCTGAGTCGCTCACCGACTCGGCCGCTCGGCTGCGGCTGGCGATCGTGCGGACGGCGCGTCGCATGCGCCAGGAGGCAGCCGGGGCTGGTGGCACCGAGCTTTCCCCGACCGCGGCCGCGGCGCTGGCGACGGTGGAGCGGCACGGGCCGCTGACGCCGAGCGAGCTGGCCGAGATCGAGCGGGTGAAGCGGCCGACCGCGACGCGCACGCTGCGTGTGCTCAGCGAGGCGGGCCTGGTCGATCGCGCGCCCGATCCCGACGACGGTCGCAGCGCCCTGGTCAGCGTCAGCGCTGCCGGGCGCGAGCGACTGCGCCGCCTGCGCGGCCGCAAGAACGCCTACCTGGCGCGGCGCATGCGGGATCTGCCGGTAGAGGACGTCGAAGCGCTTGAGCGAGCCGCCGCGATCCTCGAGGAGATCCTGGAGGCACCGTTCGGAGGCGGGCGGCGGGTGCGCCCGTGAGCGCCGCGATCAGGCGCAGCTTCGACTCGCTTTCGGTCCCCAACTACCGCCGCTACTTCGCGGGGCAGATCGTCTCGGTCTCCGGCAACTGGATGCAGATGGTCGCCGAGGTCTGGTTGATCCTCGAGCTGACCGGCAGCGGCGTCGCGGTCGGGATGACCACGGCGCTGCAGTTCCTGCCGATCCTCCTCTTCGGCGCCTGGGGCGGGGTGCTCGCCGATAGGTTTCCAAAGCGGCGCCTGCTGATGGTGACCCAGGCGCTGATGGCGCTGCCGGCGATCGCGCTCTTCACGGTCACGGCCAGCGGCGCGGTCACTCCCGCGATCGTCTTCGCGCTGGTCTTCGTCCGCGGCATGGTCAACGCGGTCGACAACCCGACCAGGCAGAGCTTCGCGATCGAGATGGTCGGCCCGGAGCGAGTCGTCAACGCGGTCAGTCTCAACACGGTCCTGATCCACGCCTCGCGGCTGATCGGGCCGGCGATCGCGGCCGTCCTGATCGCGCTCGTCGGCGTCGCGACCTGCTTCGCCCTCAACGTCCTCACCTTCGCGGCGATGGTCTTCGCCCTCTGGCGGATGGAGCCGGCGCAGCTGCAGACGCCGCCGCGAGCCGCCCGCGAGCGGGGAGCGATCCGCGCCGCCCTGCGCTACGTCCGGCGCACGCCGGAGCTGGCGGTGCCGCTGGCGCTGATGGCACTGGTCGGCACCTTCGGCTTCAACTTCCAGGTGATCCTGCCGCTGCTGGCGCGCTTCAGCTTCGACGGGGGTGCGTCTACCTATGCGGTCCTGGTCGGCGCGATGGGTGCGGGCTCGGTGGTCGGCGCTCTCGCCACCGGCGCTCACGGCCGCACCGACGCTCGCCTGATCACCGGCGCCGCCCTCGCCTTCGGCGTCCTCGGTGCGCTGGCGGCCCTGATGCCGAGCCTCGTCCTCGAGGTGCCGGTCGTCGCCCTCCTCGGAGCCTCCGCCGTCACCTTCGGGGCGGCGATCAACTCCTCGTTGCAGCTCTCGGTCGAGCCCGAGATGCGGGGCCGGGTGATGGCCCTCTACTCGGTCGTCTTCCTCGGTTCGACCCCGATCGGTGCCCCGCTCACCGGCTGGCTCGCCGAGGCATACGACCCCCGCGTCGCGCTGCTTCTCGCCGCCTCCGCTGGCCTCGCCGCAGCCGCGGCGGCCCAACTCACTCTCGTCAGGCGTGCCGGCGCTCAGTCGATCCCGAGTCGCCGCGCCCGCGCGGCGGCCTGAGCGATTACCTCCTCGGCGCCGTCGACGGCGCCGCCCCGCATCAGCACCCGGCCGGCGACGACGGTGGTGTCGACGACCGAGCCGCTGGCGGCGTAGACGAGATCGGAGACGAGGTCGCCGAGCCCGATCTCATAGGCGTCGCGGCGAAGGAGGAGGAAGTCGGCCGGTGCGCCGGCCGCCAGTGGCGTACCGACCCCGAGCAGCGGGGCGCGGCCGCCGGTCGCGATCTCCAGCGCCTCGGCGACGGGCAGCACGGTCGGGTCGCCGGTGGCGTGACGCTGGATCAGCGCGAACGCCTTCAGGTCGGCGAGGAGGTCGAGCGAGTCGTTGGAGCCGGCGCCGTCGGTGCCGAGCCCGACCGCGACGCCTGCCTCACGGGCCTGCGGGTAGGGGAAGACGCCGCCGACGGCCAGCTTCATGTTGGCGACCGGGTTGGTGACGACGGCGCAGCCGCGCGCCGCGATCAGCTCCAGCTCCTCGCGGTCGAGCCAGACGCCGTGGGCGAGCAGCGTCCGCTCGCCGAGCAGGCCGAGCCGGTCGAGGTAGGCAGCCGGTCGCACACCATGCGCCTCGACGCAGTCAGCCACCTCGCCCTCGGTCTCGGAGAGGTGGATGTGGACAGGCAGGCCCCGCTCCGCCGCCTGCTCGGCGGTCCAGCGCAGCAACTCTTCGCTGACCGCGTAGATCGAGTGGGGTGCCAGCGCCCGCTCGATTGCCGGATCGAACTGCTCCAGCTCGTCTAGGCTTCGCAGCGCCCCCGCCTGCATCTCGGCGGTCCCGCCTCGAAGGTCGAAGAGTGGCCCCCCAATCGTCGCCCGCAGGCCGGCGTCCACCACGGCCTGGGCGGTCGCCGCCGGCTGCCAGTACATGTCCCAGAAGCGGGCGGTGCCGGTGCGGATCATCTCCAAGCAGGCCAGCCGCGTCCCCCAGTAGACGTCCTCGGCCTCGAGCTTCTCCTCGACCGGCCAGACGATCTCGCGCAGCCACCGCAGCAGCGGCAGGTCACCGCCGTAGCCGCGGAAGAGGGTCATCGCAGCGTGGGTGTGGCCGTTGAGGAGTGCGGGGACCAGCGGCGCGCCGGCCGCGTCGATCGTCTCGTCGCCAGGCTCGGCCACCACGTCGGCGCCGATTGCCGCGATGATGCCGTTCTCACAGCGCACGCCGACCGTCTCACCGTCGAGCACGGCGCCGACGACCGCCAGGTCACTCACCCGATCAGCTCCGGCAGGGCGGCGTCGAGCGCGTCGCGAAGCCGGCCGGCGTTCGCCGCACGGTCGCGCTCCAGCTCCTCGGGCCTGAGTGGCTGCGTCTCGATTCCGTTCGCCAGGTTGTCGACCATGCAGACCGCCGCGTAGGGCAGCCCCAGCTCGCCGGCGACGACGCACTCCGTCGCCAGCGTCATCCCGACCAGGTCGGCGTGGGCGGCGATCAGGCGGACCTCGGCAGGGGTCTCGAAACGAGGGCCGTTCGCTTGCCAGTAGACGCCGCCGTCGCGGAGCGCCCCGGCGCCGCTCGCCTCCCAGGCGGCGAGGACCTCGCATCGCCAGCCATGGTCGAAGCCGGGCGTCGTGTGGGCGCGGGCGTCGTCGAAGGCGGTGACCAGCGTCTGCAGGGCGATGAAGTCGTCGGGGCAGATCAGGCTGCCGACTCCCAGCTCGGGTTTCAGCGAGCCGACAGAGCCGATCGCGAGCGCGCGATCGCAGCCCGCCTCCAGCAGCGAGCGGAGGTTGGCCTCGTGGTCGATCAGGTGGGGGAGGCGGTAGGCGTCGGCACCGTGGCGCTGCAGGACGACGGCGCCGTGGCGCCCGCAGGCCGCGGCGATCTCCTCGCCGCCGAGGGCTACGACGCTGCTGCCGAGAACCACCGCCACGCGACCCATCGCTCGATCCTATGTCGAGCCCTTGCCCTATCGTGCTGCCATGGCAGACCGCTCGTCGGGGAGGGAAGAGAGCGAGGGGGAACGACTCGACCGCAACCTGAACGAGCTGCTGCAGGAGCTGCGGGTCGCCCTGCCCGGCGTCCAGGTTCTCTTCGCCTTCCTGCTCGCGGTCCCGTTCCAGAACGGCTTCAAAGAAATAACGGCCTTCCAGGAGAAGGTCTATTTCCTCACCCTGCTCTTCACGGCGATCTCGGCGGCGCTGCTGATCTCCCCGACCGCCTACCACCGGATGACCTTTCGCCGCCAGCAGAAGCGGCACCTCGTCTTCGTCGCCAACCGCCTGGCGATCGCCGGCATGGGAATGCTCGCGCTGGCGATGACCGGCGCGATCATGCTTATCACCGACGTTCTTTTCGACACCACCGCGACGATCGTCTTCAGTGCCGCGGCCCTGGCGATGTTCGCCCTGTTCTGGGGTGTGCTGCCGTTGCGGCTCCGGATCCAGTCGGACGAGGAGCCTGAGGACTCAGGGTGAAGAGGCACGCGCCGCCGCGGCGCGCTGCCCCCAGAGGCCGGTCATCTCGTCGGCGAAGCGGTCGACCAGGGGCACGCCGGGGGATTCGTTGAAGAGCATTTCCAGGTCGAGCTCCCAGACGTAGATCTTCATGTCCAGCGAGACCGGCAGCTCCGCGTCGACCTCCTCGCCCTCCAGGGCGTAGGCCTTACGCAGCACTTCGACGTTGGCGATCTTGTCCGCCGTGAAGACCGCGCGGGCGTCGGCGCCCTCCACCGCGACGCGGTTGCGGTGCTCTTCCTTGCGCATTTCGTAGGGCTCGATCGTCGGGTCTTCCGTCAGGGCCTCGACCAGGTCGGCGACCGGGTCGCCGAAGCGCTCGCGCACCGTGGAGGGCTCCACGTCGCCGTGCTCGACCACGTCGTGCAGGAGCCCCGCGGCGAGCACCTCGTCGCCGAAGTCGCGCTCGGCGAGCCGCTCGGCGACGGCCAGCGGATGATCGAGGAAGGGGATCTCGCCGCTTCCGGTGTGGCGGGCCTGGCCGGCGTGGGTCTCGCGGGCCATGGCGAGCGCACCGCGGACCAGGTCCGAACGCTCAGCCGCCGCGTCGATCCCCGGAGCGGTAGACATCTTTGCGGAGACTATCGAGATCGGACGAGAAAAGTAACCTAATCGTACCGATTGAGGACAAAAGTAGTACCTCAGACTATTCGGGCCGGACTGCGCGGCTCCGCTCGCGGTTCGTACTCGCCCCCCTCGACCCCAAGCTCGATCGCCCCCGCGTCTCCACCGAAGGCCGTCCAGCGCTCGCGCGCTTCGGTTCCGAGCTGGTCGAGCCGCTCGTCGGAGTGCATCGGATCGTGGTGGAAGAGGACGGTCCGCTTGGCTCCCGTGCGGCGGGCGAAGGAGAGGGCGTGGGAGAGGGAGGAGTGTCCCCAGCCGACGTGGTCGGGGTACTCGGCGTCGGCGTACTGGCCGTCGTGGATCAGCATCGAGGCGTCGCGGGCGAGCGCGAAGCCGGAGATCCAGTCCTCCTCGAGCGCCTCGAGGTCGGCGCCGAGCGCCGGCTCGTGGTCGGGGATGTAGGCGAGGGAGGTGTCGCCGTCGTCGATCCGGTAGCCGAGGGTCGGGCCGCGGTGGGCGACCGAGGCGGCGCGGATCCGCGCCGAGCCGATCTCCCACTCGGTCTCCGGCGTGTGTTTGAAGGAGACGTCGCAGGGCAGCTCCCGCACCTCGACCGGGGAGAGCGGCGCCGAGATGTAGCGGGCGATGCGGTCGCGCAGCGAGGCCTCCGGCGAGGCAGGGCCCCAGATCACGATCTCGGTCTGCGGCCGGAAGGCGGGCGCGAAGAAGACGAGCCCCTGGATGTGGTCGAGGTGCAGGTGGGTGAGGAGGATGTGGAGGCGGGTCGGCTCCTCGGGCAGGGAGAGGCCGAGGTTGCGGATGCCGGTGCCGGCGTCGAGCGCCAGCAGCGAGCCGTCGGAGAGGGTGACGCCGACGCAGGAGGTGTTGCCGCCGTAGCGGATCGTCTCCGGGCCGGGGGAGGGGACCGACCCCCGCGTGCCCCAGAGCTTGACCTTCACCTCAGGCTCCCGCTCCGTTGGACGCCGCCGGCCAGCAGACCGCGATCGCGCCCTGGGAGCCGTGAGCGGTGAGGATCGGGAAGGCCGAGACCTCGACTTCGTGCGCCGCGCCGTCGGTGGAGCGGATCGAGAAGCTGGCGTGGGCGGGGCGGCCGTTGCGCACGGCGACGACGAGCGGCAGCTCGTCGTAGGGGATCGGCTCGCCCGCCCCGTCGAAGGGACCGAACATCGCCCCCCACTCCTGCGGGCCGACCGTGCCCAGTTCCTCGAACCGTTTGCCGAGCAGCACCCCCGCCGCCTCGTTGTAGAAGACGAGCAGGCCGCCCTCGTCGACCAGGAAAGCCGGCGTCGAGAGGGCCGACATCAGGTTGCGGGCGAGGATCAGCTCGAGGGGTCTCTGGCTCTGGGTCACGGATGACACTTTAGTTCGTTGGAATCGGCACTTGACTATCCGGATCTGGCAACGCCAGTCGGTCCGAGGTCTACCCCCGCGAGCCCCGCCGAGAAACCATCCCAGGCGGAGCCGCAGCAACTGCGTGACTTTCATCACTTAGATGCTTCAGACAAATTGCATTCATCGCACCATTCGCGTGAGGCGGGCGGGTCGAGTAGAACTCACGCTTCCCTTGAAGGAGCCCAGCCCCATGTACAGAACCGCGATGGCCATATGCAGGCCGGTGGTTGCGGCGTGGGGGCGGCTCGAGGTGGAAGGGCTGGAGGCGCTGCCGGCGGACGGGCCGGTGCTCGTGGTCGCCAACCACGACAGCCACTGGGACCCGGTGACCGTGGGGGTGGCGGCGATCCGGCGCCGCCAGATCAGGGCGCTCGCCAAATCGTCGCTGTGGGACGTGCGGGGCCTGAGTCCGATCCTGGACGGGATGGGTCAGATACCGATCGAGCGGGGGGCGGGCGACGTCGGAGCGCTGTCGCGGGCGATCGAGGAGCTGCGGCGCGGCGCCTGCATCGGCGTCTTCCCCGAAGGCACCCGCTCGCGCGCCGAGGTGCGGCGCGCGCGCAGCGGAGTCGGCCGGCTCGCGCTCGAGGTCCCGGAGGCGAAGCTGGTCTGCGTGGCGATCGAGGGGACGAGCGACCTCACCGGCTTTCCCCGTCGCCCACGGCTGCGGACCCGCTTCTTCGAGCCCGCAGGGGGACAGGCGCGGCCCAGCGAAGAGCCAACGGAGATCTCCGCGCGCCTCCTGGCGGAGATCCGCGAGCAGGTCCCTCCGTCGATCTCGTTTCGCAAGCGTCGCCAGTAGACGATCTAGAGCACGGGAAGCAGGAGCTCGCTGAGCTCCGGCTCCAGGTCGCGCAGGCGGCGCGGGTCGCCGTCGCCGGAGCGGGTTGCGACGAGAGCCAGGGCGGCACCGATCAGGCGCCGCTCGAGGCCGGGCAGAGGGATGGTGCCGCCCTGCTCGATGGCGCCGCGCAGCATCGTGCCGAGCTGCTCGGCGAGGTCACGCCGCGCTGCGGCGAGGGCGACGACCTGCGGCGGCGGCTCGGCACTCAGCAGGCGGGCGACGGCCGGTTCGGAGGCGAGGAAGTCGAGCGCCGCGGCGATCCCCGCTCGCGCCCGGTCGGCCCCGTCGGCCTCGGCCGCCGCGCAGGCTCCTTCGATCGCGCCGCGGAGGCCGGCTGCCTCCGTCTCGTAGGCCGCGAGCAGGCAGGCCCAGAGGTCCTCGAAGTGCTGGTAGAAGGTGCGGCTCGAGACCCCGGCCAGCTCGGTGACCCGGGCCGCGGTGATGCGGCCGTAGCCGTGCTCGGCGAGCGCCTCGGTGGCGGCTTCGAGCATCCGCTGCCGCTGGTTCGCCCGCACCAGGTCGGCCGGCAGGCCGTGCCGGCCGGGGGGCAGCCGCACCGCGGCCATCGTGTCCAGCTCGGCCGTGCCCGCCCCGGGCGCGCTCGCGACGAGTCGCAGCCTGGTCATCCGGCCTCCCCGCCCTGCTTGGCGCGGTCGCGCTCCAGCATGATGCTGGCCTCCTCGAACGCCGCCTCCGCCGCCTCCCTGTCGAAGTAGGAGCCGACCGCGAGGTGCATCAGCTCCGGCAGCGTGTCCCATATCCGCGCCGGGTCGCCGGCGGTCAGCACCTCGCAGACACAGGACTCGATGCCGCCGACGACGAAGACGCCGGTCGCCTCGGGCGGCGCCCGCTCGGGCTCGATCTCGGCCCGGGCGCCGTCCAGCGCCGCCGCGGCCCGCTCGACCGCGGCCTCGTGGCGGGACAGCGCCGGCTCGCCGGCGATCTGGACCTCGACGAAGAGCGCCCGCGCGATCGCCGGCCGGCCGCTGACGAAGCGGAACAGCTCGACCAGCGCCGCCCGCACCCCCGCCTCCCAGCCGGACGCGCTCGCCGCGGCCTCCAGCAGGTCGACGCAGAGCCGGTCGACCCAGGTCGCGTAGGCCTGCGCGAAGCAGTCCTCCCTGCTCTCGAAGTGCTTGTAGAACTGCGCCCGGTGGCCGCCGCTGTGCTCGAGGATGGCGCGGACCGAGGCCTCGCGGTAACCGACTTCCCCGGCGGCGATCAGGGCTCCTTCCATCGCCCCCTCGCGCACCTGCTCGTCGGAGAGTCCGCCGTTGCCCGAGGCGACTGCCTCTCGTGCTGGTAGGGCATCCGATGGCATATGCCCTATAAAAACTACTCCTTTTTTGCCAGATATGAAATCTTTTTAATCTCGGCTACTCTCGATCCATGCAGTACCTCTCGCAGAGACTCGCCTCGAAGCCGGCGAGGGAGCGGGAAGGAGCCCCGCCCGCCGGCACGCTCGCCGCGCAGCAGCGCGAGCGTCTGCTCGACGCGGCCGAGGATCTGATCGGCGAGCGCGGTTGCGCGGGGACCTCGATCGAAGCGATCGTCAAGGTGGCCCACGTCTCCTCGGTCACCTTCTACGAGCACTTCGCCGACAAAGAAGCGTGCTTCGTCGCTGCCTTCGACCGGGCGGTGGTGGAGACGGGGGTGGAGCTGCGGGAGCCTGGAGAGGAGGGGGGAGAGGCGGACTGGCCCGGGCGGGTGCGCACGGCGCTCGCCGCCCTGGTGGCGACGGTCGCCGCGCGGCCCGCCCGGGCGCGCCTCTGCCTGGTCGAGGCGCCGGGCGGCGGGCCGGCGCTGCGGGTTCGCTACGAAGCGACACTCGACGTCGCGGCGGCGGCGCTGCGCCAGGGACGCCTGCTCGACTCGGCGCCGCGCGGGCTGCCCGATACGGTTGAGGAGGCAGCGGCCGGCGGTATCGCCTGGCTGCTGCGCCAGCAGCTCGAGCTGGATCGCGCCAACGAGGTGGGAGAGCTGCTGCCGGAGCTGACCGAGATCGCGCTCGGTCCCTATCTGGACGAGGCGGAGCCGGGCGCCAGGGCCCGAGCCGACGATGTCTGAGACGCCCCAGATCGCCGGCGCCCCTGCCTCCGGCGAGGTTCGCCTGCCGCCGGGTCGCCACGGCCTGCCGCGCACCTACGTCGCCGAGAACCAGCGCGAACGCCTGCTCAACGGGGTGGTCGAGGCGGTCGCCGAGCACGGCTACGAGGCGACCACGATCGCCCGCATCGTCGCGGCGGCGAAGATCTCGCGCCGCACCTTCTACGAGCACTTCGAGGGCAAGGAGGACAGCTTCCTCGCCGCCTACGAGATGATCGACGCGCACGTCCGGGAGTCGATGCTGGCGGCGCCGGGAGCGAGCGAGCCCTGGCCCGACCGGGTCAGGGCGAGGCTCGATGCTCTGCTCGACGTCCTCGCCCGCGACCCCGCCGTCGCCCGCTGCTACCTGGTCGAGCCGCCGGCCGCCGGGGGCGAGGTAGCGGCCCGCTACCGCGACGCGATGCAGCTGCTGGCCGAGACCCTGCGGCCCGAGCCCGATCCCCCCGACCGCAACGTCGAAGTCCGCGACCAGGCCCTGATCGGCGGCGTCGCGACCCTGATCGTCCGCCGCCTCAACGCCGGCGCCGCCGACCGCCTCCGCGAGCTCCTCCCCGACCTCACCGAGCTCGTCCTCGCGCCCTACCTGGGCCGCAAAGAGGCCCAGCGCCTCGCCCATCCAGAGCCATAAACCTTCGAATCAAAAACTTCTCCTTGCATTTGTAAACCAGATCTTTTATTCTCTCCGCGTCGCCTTCCAGAAAGGGCGGCAGGGACAAGTACCCCACAGGGAAACCGAGCCCAGGGAGGGCCGCCAGGGAAGCGGCCGGCAGAGGGGCTCAGGGACAAGGAGAGAATCCGTGAAGGCAAAGGCACGTGGCGTGGCCACCTCGACGAGCACCCGGCGCCCGTTGGTCGCTCTCGGCCTGTCCGCCTTGCTTTGTTGCCTCGCGCTGGTCCTGACGGGAGGCGCCCAGGCGACCAAGGGCGTCTACTTCTCCTTTGGCTCGGGCGGCACCCTGGGCGGTCAGTTCAACACCAGCGTCCTCGGCGGCCCCGCCGGCGTGGCGGTGAACCAGAGCGGCGCCGGCGGTGCGGGCGTCGGCGACATCTACGTCGCCGACCGCGGCAACAACCGCATTGAGCGCTTCGCCGCCGACGGGACCTTCATCAGCGCCTGGGGGTTCGATGTGATCCAGGCCGGCAAGCCTGGGGACCTGGGGACGAACGTCTTCGAGATCTGCGCCGTCGCGGCGGACTGCAAGGCGGGCATCGCCTCGATCACTCCCGCCCTGGGAGGCGAGCTCTCATCGCCCTACGGGATCGCGATCGACCAAGCCAGCGGCAATCTCTACGTCACCAATCAGCTCTTCCGGCGGGTCGAGGTCTTCTCCGCCACCGGATCCTTTGTCCGCGCGTTCGGCAAGGACGTGATCCAGAGCGGCAAGCCCGGTGACGTGGGAGTCAACGTCTTCGAGGTTTGTACCGTCGCGGCCGACTGCCAGATCGGCTCGGCGACCGCGCCGACCTCGGGCGGGGAGTTCTCGTCCACCGTCGCCGGGCCTCAGCCGGCCGTAGCGCCTGCCGGTGCCCCCAACGCCGGCAACGTGATCGTCCCCGACCCCGGCAACCGCCGTATTCAGGAATTCACCACGAGCGGCGCATTCGTCCGCCTGTGGGGCTGGGACGTGATCCCGACCGGCAAACCGGGCGACCTGGGCGCGAATGTCTTCGAGGTCTGCACCTCGACCGCCACCGGTAATTGTCAGGCGGGGCAAACCACCGCTCCCGGCAACAATCCGGGCCAGTTCGCCACCAATACGCCGACCAGGGTGGCCGAGGACTCAAGCGGCGCGATCTACGCGGTCGAGCCGACGACCAACTTCAGGGTGCAGCGCTTCACCCTGCCCGGCAACGTCGTGACTCCCCAGGGCGCCTTTGCGCCGGCGACCGTGAGTGGCACCACCTCGACCGGGGCCGCCGCCAACAATCCCACCGACGTCGCGGTCGGCGCCGCCGACCACGTCTTCGTCGTCAAGGTCTTCCCTGCTGGAGCCGGCACGCCACCCGCCCCGGCCCAAGAGCGCCGTGTCCTCGAGCTCGACCCCAGCGGAGCCTTGCTCGACACCCACATGGCAGCCGCGGGAATCAACTCGGTCAACGACCTCGCCGCCAATCCGGCCAACGGGCGCCTCTTTGTGCCTTCGGGGACCACGAGCGAACAGCGCGTCTACGTCCTCGCCGATCCCCCCGATCGACCGCCGCTCGTCGTCACCGGCGCTGCCGGTGCCGGGGCCGACTTCTCGCTGCGCATGCTGGAAGGAACGGTCAACCCCGAAGGGTTCAAAGTCAGCGACTGCCATTTCGAGTACGGGACGACGACGGCATACGGGACGAGCACCCCATGCGAGCCGAGCGTCAACGCGCTCGGCGAAGGCACCTCCGACGTCGCGGTGTCTGCGTCGACCGAACCGCTGGAGCCCAACACCACCTACCACTATCGCCTCCTTGCCTCAAACTCGGCTCTCGCCGCCGAGGGCGAGGACCGCACCTTCACCACCGGAGATGCGCCAGCGGACAGCTGCCCCAACGCCGCGCGGCGGGCCGAACAGGGGATCGAGGCGATTCTCCTGCCCGACTGCATGGCACTGGAGATGGTCAGCCCACCGCAGAAGGGCGGCCAGCCGGCGAAGTCGCCAACCGTCTCGACTGACGGCGAGCGGATTCTGTTCAGATCTGCGGCAGGGTTGGCCGGCAACCCGACCAACCTGCCGATCGAAGGCGAACCCTATGTTGCATCGCGCACCGGGTCAGACTGGCAGACCGTCTTCACCGGGCAAGCTGGTATCTACAAGGGCTGGAGCTCCTTCGGGGAAGCACAGAGCTTCACGCCTGATCTGAGCCGCTGGTTCCGCGTGGGGGCCACCCCTGAGCAGTGGCATGTGGGGAAAGGCCAGGCTTTCAGCGGCGCCATCGGCGTTCCTCCCATCTCTTTTTCACCATTGCTTGAGCCGGTCGGGGGGGGAGAACCTGGAGACATAGACAAATCGCGGCTGCAGGGTGCATCCGCTGATCACAGCCATCTCTACTTTGTCCCCGGACGGACCTCCACCGCTTATCGACCGGGCGACCCCGCGCCGAGCGGCGCAGCGGCCGACGGCAACACCTATGTAGCCACGCTGGACGCGAATGGCAACCCGAAGCTGGACCTCCTCGCCTTCGACCGCCTTGGCAAATTCTGGGGCAACGGCTGCGGTACGCGCATAGGTGGCATCGGTGGCGAAGGCGTGGGCGCCCGCAACCAGGGGGCCATATCTCCGGACGGATCACGCGTGTACTTCTCGAGCCGGCCGAGCCAGCCTGTCGGCTCGGAGTGCAGCGCGTCGAGCAAGCTACGCATCCTCGAACGGCTCGAGAGCCAACAGGGCCCCTGGATCGGCGAGCTGATCGCCTCGGAGTGCAACCGGGTCGAACCGGAACCGTGCAGCTCGGTGGACGGCGATGATTTCTACCAAGGGGCTTCGGCAGACGGAACCAAGGTCTACTTCACGACCAACCGCCAGCTCGCCAATTCGGATCGGGATGCGAACGGGACATCTTGTACCGCCAGCCTCGCGACCACGACCAGCTGCGACCTGTACCTCTACGACGCGGCCTTGCCTTCCGGCCAGCGATTGATCCAGGTCTCGGCCGGCGAAGTCGCTACGGGCCATCCGATCGCCGGTGCCGGCGCCGAAGTCCTCAACGGGATCACGGGTATCTCGGGCAATGGCTCGCACGTGTACTTCGTCGCCAATGGCGTTCTCACGACCGACACCAGCCCGAAAGGCCTCAGCGCCGCCCTGGGCCAGCCCAATCTCTACTCCTGGGATCGTGCCAGCGAAGCAATCGCTTTTATCGGCACCCTTGCACCGGGTGACGCTGCCAACGGTACGGCGAATGATGAGCAGGGACTTTGGGGCGGAGCCGGCAGCTTTCGCAACCTGGCCTACCCGGTGCCCGTCCTCCGTGAGGACGGCAACGGGAACGAGGTCGGCGGGGATGGCCATGTCCTGGTTTTCGAGTCGAAGGCGCCGCTCAGTTCTGACGATGGGGATGGCAGCTTTCGTGATGTCTTCCGGTATCACACCGGCAGCCAGTTGATCGAGCGTCTCAGCAAGCCGGTGCCGCCGATCGCCGACAACGGGGCCTTCGACGTCGGCGGGCGCGGTCCGGTCGCTCCTCCCGGAACCGACTTCGCCGAGCAAAGTCGCTGGGTGAGCGAAGATGGGAACGCGATCGTCTTCCGGACGGCCGAGAAGCTGATCCCGGGAGACGTCAATCGGGCTGTCGATTCATATCTCTGGGCCGATGGCCAGCTCACTCGACTGCCCGGGACCGTGGATACCTCGGGCACGCTGCGGGACAGGGCAGTGCTCTCCCACGACGGGAGCCTGGTTGCCTTCCAGACCTACCAGCAGCTCCTGCCCCAGGACGGAGATTCGGCCATCGACGTCTACGTTGCCCGAGTTGGCGGTGGCTTCGCGCCCGCGCCTCCGGGACCGCCGAACTGCGATCCGCCCTGCACGCCTGCTCCCCCGACGTCCCCCGCGGCGCCGAGCAGCGATGCGAGCGAAGCGGTTGTCCCTGTCGTCCCACCGCCTCCGTCCAAGCCGAAACCCTGTCCTCGGGGCAAGCGCAAGGTGAATCGCGACGACAAGGTGCGCTGCGTTCGGCGTAAGTCCCATCGCAAGCACCAGAGGCATGCACGAAGTCGAAACGCCAATGCACAACGGAGGGCAGGAAAGTGATTCTTCGTCACCGCAGCAACAGCTTTGGAAAGGCGCTGGCTATCGTCATCGCCGCCTTGTGCCTGAGCGCGACCTCTGCTGCCGCTGCGCCTGTCCTGAGCGTCGGTCTCAGTCGTGACACGGTAAGCATCAGCCACAGTGATGAACGAGTCGACTACGTGGTCAACGTGGCCAATATTGCGCCGTTGCTGTCGGGTGCCCCTGGCGTTGGCGACAAGCTCCTCTGCGTGAACCCAAAAAACGCATGGTTTCGCGAAGCGACCACCAACTACAGCTTTCAGTTCCGCTGGATTCGTGATGGAGCGCCCATCACTGCATGGGAATCCGGCAAACCTGCCGGAAATGGCGACATCACTGTAACGCACGTCGTCCAAGCTGCCGATGCCGAATCGGCGATTCAATGTCTCGTAAAAGGCACCAACGGGACGGGATCTGGAAGTTTCATCACCTCTTCGCAGCCCATGCTGGCCACCAGCCCGCTTCCGAGTGTCGTTCCGCCAGTCCCGAACAGCACCACCGGTGGTACCCCCCGTTTTACCCAAATCTCCGGTACTGCCAAAAACGCGGGGGAAGAACTGACCTGCACGGCGCCGGAGGATGGGTGGAGCGACTCGGACGCTGATTCGCCAATCACTTGGTCGTTTCAGTGGGTGCGCAATAGCGAGGATCGGCCCGGTACCCCTGGAAGCTTTCCCGCAAGCGGAGAAGTGACCGAGACGACGAACACGACCAGCAAATTCAAAATTGCGACGCCCGAACTGACTTCCAAAGCCGTCTTCCAGTGCCTCGCGACGGCGACCAACGACGGGGGGGCAACGGTTATCGAGTCGCCGTTGGTGAAAACCAGCAGCCCGGCCCCTGCATTCGTCGAACAAACTGTGGATGGTGCGCCTTCCGGCACTGGCACGCCAGTGCCCATCGTCGAAGGGGCGGACAACACGATCATAGATCCGGTGACGCTGGAGCTCGAACTTCCGGGCGGCATCCAGACTTACGTTTACCGGGTGAAAGCGAGCAACTGGACCTGTGACGAGATCCCGGCGTCCGCAGCCAATCACGCCATGGCGCGCTGTGTCTCCCAGGGCATCATCGGGCCGGAAACGTCGTTGTCGCCACTCACCATCTCGGCGGCACTGGGGGCGGATGCGCCCGATCTCGCGGTTGCGAGGGCGACCGCCTTTGGAGGAGGCGCGGCTCAGCCTGCCATCGACGAAGATGTCTTCGCATTTGACCCCATCGTCTCCTTCGGCTTAACGAAATTCGAGACCGGGGTCTTCGACTGCAGCGGTGCTGACTATAGACAGGCCGGAGGCCACCCCTGCTATGGGGAAGCGAACTTCGAGTTTGAGAAAAAACGACGAGTTTTCCCTGATGGGACCAGTGAATTCAACGAATACGCGCCGATCGGAAAGGTGAAGGAAAACGTAACCGATCTGCCGCGAGGCTTTGTCGGCAATCCGCTGGCAGTGCCGGAGCTATGCGAGACCGCTGAAGAAGTCGTGCTCGGGACCTGTCCCATCGGAAGCAGGGTGGGCGGGATCGAAATACGGCTCAGCAACGGAGTCGGGCGGCTTCCGATCTACGCGATCAAGCCCGAATTCGGGACGCCAGCGCAGTTTGCCTTCATCGACCCGAGCCGGAACTTCTACACGTTGACGGCGAGACTTCGGCCCGACGATGGCTATGCCGCGAGCCTTGAGCTGGCGCCTGCCCTTGAGACCAACCTGCTGCTGGCTGACGTCACTCTGTGCAACTTCGGCGCCGAGAGCACGGGGGCCCAGTTCGAAGGCTGTAAGGAAAGCACCGATCCGAGCGCCAACCCGAAGCCGCTCTTTGCCAATCCGACGCGCTGTGGTAGTCCGCCGCCGACGGTACGAACGCGCTTCAATAGCTGGGAGGATCCCGAGAACTGGGTCGAATACGCGTTCTCTACGCCCGAAATCGAAGGTTGCGAGCAGGTCGATTTCGAACCGACGATGAGCCTCGAGCCGACGTCGAGCGAGGCGGACTCGGCCACCGGGCTGGATATCGACCTGACGATGCCCACCGAAGGCTTGGAGAAGGCAATCGGATGCCATGAGAAACAGGGCGATGAAAGCAGCCCGCCGGCTCCGGAGTGCGTCTCGCAGGCCAACATGAAGAAAGCGCGGATCACCTTCCCCGAGGGGATGGCGATCAACGCTTCGGCCGGCCACGGACTCGGTTCCTGCAGCGCCGATCAAGTTAAGCTCGGCACCAACGACCCGATTTCCTGTCCGGACTCCTCGAAGGTCGGCACGATTGAAATCGATACGCCGCTGCTGCGTGAAACGCTCACCGGCGCCGCCTACATCGCCAAGCAGGGTGACGTGGGCGGGGCGCTGATCGGCCTCTACCTCGTCTTCGAGTCCAAGAAAGACGGGATCATCGTCAAGGTGCCTGGCAGGGTCGATCCAGACCCGAAGACCGGCCGGCTCGTCGCCACCGTCGACGAAAGCCCCGAGGCGCCCTTCTCCGCGGTGCGGATGCACTTCCCGGGCGGGCCGAAGGCGACGTTGCTGACCCCGCCCAGCTGCGGGACCAAGACGATCAAGGCCGAGCTGTTCCCCTGGACCGGGGGGGCGCCGGTGATCCAGGAATCGAGCTTCGAGGTCGCGTCGGGGCCCGACGGCGGCCCCTGCCCGACCAACATGCTCGATCCAAAGCTCACCGCCGGCACCGAGAACCCGACTGCGGGTCAGACCAGCCCATTCGTAATGCGGCTGACGCGCGACGATGGCACCCAGCGCTTCAGCGCGCTGAATGTTCACACTCCGGCGGGCCTGACCGCCTATCTGCGGGGCATTCCGTACTGCTCGGATGCGGCCCTGGCCTCGATTTCCCCAGCGCCGGAAACCGGCCAATCGCAGATCGACGATCCCACCTGCCCGGCGGCCAGTCAGATCGGCACCGCGATCGCCGGAGCAGGCGCCGGCGCCAATCCGTTCTACGTCGAGACCGGCAGGATCTACCTCGCCGGCCCCTACAAAGGCGCCCCGCTGAGCATCGCGGCGGTCATCCCCGCGGTGGCCGGGCCCCTGGACCTGGGCAGCGTCGTCGTCCGCAACGCCGTTTACGTCGATCCGGAAACGGCACGGATCAGCGTCGTCTCGGATCCGATTCCGACGATCCTGCATGGCATCAAGCCGGACGTACGCGACATCCGCGTTGCGATCGACAGGCCTGGCTTCATTCTCAACCCGACCAGCTGCGAGGCCAAGTCAGTCGACGTCGGCGTCACCGGCGAGGACGGCGGCAACGCGGTCGTGTCGAGGCCCTTCCAGGCAAAGGGCTGCGAGAACCTCAGCTTCGGCCCCAAGTTCTCCCTGCGCCTCTTTGGCGGGACCAAGCGCGGTGACCACCCGAAGCTGCAGGCGACCCTCACCGCGGGCCCCGGCGAAGCCAATATCGCCAAGGCCGCGGTGACGATCCCGAGATCGGAGTTCCTCGACCAAGCCCACATAAGGACGATCTGCACCAGGGTGCAGTTCGCCGCCAAGGCCTGCCCCGAGGGCTCGATCTACGGCCACGCAGAAGCGATCACGCCGCTGCTCGACTATCCGGTCAGCGGCCCGGTCTACCTGCGCTCCTCGAACAACAAGCTGCCCGACCTGGTGGTCGACCTACACGGGCCCGCCTACCAGCCGCTCGAGGCGATCGTGGTCGGGCGCGTGGACTCGATCAAAGGCCAGATCAGGGCGACGATCGAAGGGGCGCCGGACGTCCCGGTGACCAAGTTCGTCCTCACCCAGCAGGGCGGCAAGAAGGGACTGCTCGTAAACAGTCGCGACATATGCGCCTCCACGAACCGCGCCACGATCAGGTTCACCGCCCAGAACGGGATGACTCGCAACTTCCGTCCGGTGGTGCGCAACGGGAGGTGCGGGAAGGGTCGCCGGGGGAAGTCCAAACGTTCCCTGCACCGGCGAGTTGAAAGAGGAAGACAGGGACTTCGAGGCCCGCTCCGCTAGGCCGAGTTCGCGATGCCGGGCTCACTGGCAGTCAGCGCGCGGGATCTCACGCTCGTTGAGCGCCTGCGCGAACGCCGACCGGAGATCGAGCGGGCGATCAGTGCTCGCGTCCAATCGGTAGGCGAGCCCGCCGAGCTAGAGGATCCGACCTACGTCGAGGGGCTCAGGGCCGCGATCGTGGCGGCGGTCGACTACGCCTTTGCCGGTGTCGAGAAAGCCGATCCTGAGCCGGGGCCGGTCCCCCTCGAGCTCTTGGCCCAGGCTCGTGCCGCGGCGCAGGTGGGGGTTCCCCTCGAAACGGTCCTGCGACGCTACCTCGCCGGTCACTCGGTCCTCGATGACTTCCTGATCCGCGAATCCGAGGCCCATGGCTCCATGCGGCGCAACGAGTTGCAGGGCCTGCTGCGAGTCCAGGCGGCCCTGGTCGACAGCGTCATTGCGGCGATTTGTGAGGAGTACCGCGATGAGATCGATCGCAGATCGCGCACACTCGATCGACGGCGGGCCACCTGTGTCGAGAGGCTTCTGGCCGGTGAGCTGCTCGACGCCTCCGAGCTGTCCTATGACTTGGACGCTCATCACCTCGGTGCGATCGCGGTGGGGCCGCAGGCTTCCCCGGCGCTTCGCGGGCTAGCCGGGGCGCTCGACCGCAGGTTGCTGCTCATCCACCGGGACGCGGGCCTTACCTGGGCCTGGCTGGGGGGCGGGCAGCCGCTGGCAGGGGAACTGCTCGAGCGGGTGGTGGCTTCCCGATGGCCGGCCAAACACGTCCTGGCGCTGGGCGAGCCGGCTCGAGGCCTCGACGGCTGGCGGCTCACCCACCATCAGGCCGCTGTAGTCGTCCCGGTCGCACGACGCGAAGGGAAGGCAGGCGTCCGCTACGCCCACGTCGCTCTTCTCGCCGCTGCGCTTCAGGACGAGGTTCTGCGGACATCGCTTCGCTCTATCTACCTGACTCCTCTGGCCGTGGATCGCGATGGTGGGAAGATCCTGCGAGAGACACTCAACGCCTACTTTGCCGCAGCCCGAAACGTCAGCTCGGCCGCGGCTGCCCTCAGTGTCACCCGCAAGACCGTCAACGCCCGCCTGCGGGTGGTCGAGCAGCGCTTGGGGCGACCCATCCACGCTTGCGCGGCCGACCTCGAGATTGCCCTGCGGATGCAGGCGTTGCTTGACAGTGCAGCGACGCAAACTGCGTAATCGCCCATTGCCGTGGTCCCCACATCGATTAGCCCTCGTCGGTCACGCACTGACAGGGTGGATGCCACTAGTACCTGACAATGGGAGGGCAGCAATGTCATTGAGTAGCAGTCAGTTGAACGAAAGGCGGGGGACATCGGTGCTGGCGCGACGGGGAGCGCTTGCCTGTGCCCTGTTGGTCGTCGCAGCATGGACGGTGATGAGCGCCTCGACGGCCTCAGCGCTGCCCGCAGCCACCGCACAGTGGGGAGACGGGCAGACCGGCCAACCAATGGAGCCGAGAAACGTGGGGATCCAGGGATCCGTCACGGCGTTGGACCTCCCCCTAGGCGAAGCGGTTTGCGATGCCAGCGGGAATCTGGCTTTGCTCCCAGAGGGGCGCGGGGCCATTACGAGCCTCGAGCTCGATCCCAAAAGCTGTCTGTTGAGCGGCGTTCTCGAAGGCTGTGTGGTTACGAGCGGCGGTGCCGTCGACAACTGGCCGATCGTCGCCAGTAAAGAAAGCATCGTCGTGGGCGATTTCAACCTGAGTGTCGTTTTCGCCGGGGGATGCAATTGGACCGGCAGCTACAAGACCGAAGCGCTCGACGACTGGGAATCGGCCGTCGGTTCGTACGGAATCTCCGAAGTGCCCTCGTTGGAAGGCGAAGTCAAGGTGACTGCGCCCAACAGCCAGGAGATCTTTATGCCATACCAAAGTGGAGATCTCGAAATCACGGGCGAAGATTCGGGGCTCATAAGCCTCGTCTCACCGCCGTTCGCCACCTTCGACCCGTTCTGGACTCGGGATGGCGCGATCCTCGACGAAGCCGCGGGAACCGAATTTGTCGGAAGGTTCGAATTTGTCAATGAAGAACTCGGCAGGGCTACCTGTGACGTATCCCTCCACGCCGTTTTCAATCCCGGTGACTCAGGGAGTGTCGATGAAGGCTCGGTTGAATCTTGTACCGGAGTCAGTGGAGTCTTCAAAGAACTTTTTGCGTCTTGTGAAGACCTCTGGTTGGAACCCGAGGCGCTGCCGTGGGGGTTGCAAGCTGAAGCGAGCACAGTGGACCTTGGATACTTCGACATCTATCTCGACAGCAACGAATGTCTAGATATGATCGCCTGGGCTGAGCATCTGAAATTGACGCCGATAGAAGCCGGGTTGATGGTCGCGCTTGAAGCTTCCGGCAACGGCGTGTTTCAGATCTTAGGGTGGGACTTCGAAGTCGAAGTATCCGGGACCCTAGTGGAAACGGGTACTGATGCTTTTGGAATCAGCTGAATCTGAGTAGACCGCTTCGCTGAGTTAGGAGTGGAAACGGTTGACCTGAGCAGAACAAATGCCGCCGGGGTCCTGGGGGATCCCGGCGGCATTGCTTTTGGTGGATGCCCCGCTCAAGGCCGAGCCCTATTCCAGCTTGCCTATCTTGAAGATTTTGGTGCCGCAGTCGGGGCAGACGCCTTGAATCGCCGGGCGACCGTTTTTCATCGTCACCTGCTTGGCGTCTTTGATCTCGACCTTCTTGCGCTCTTTCACGCAGTAACCCTCGGGCATCGGGTCTCCTTTCGCTGCCGGTATCGGCGGGCTCTCGCGCTTGAGCACGAGCTGGATCCCGTCAAACCTAGCCGAGAGGGGGGACGACAGCGGGCAAGAACGTGCGATTCAGCACAAGCCCCTATTTGCCCTGCTGTTCTTCTTCGGCCCGTTTGTTCGCTTCCTCGGTCTGTTCGAACAGTTCCTGGAGTTTCGCTTTCGAACCTTTTGGCGTGGCCTTCGCTCCGCCTGCGGCGCCGCCGGGTCGAGCGCTTTCGCTCGGGCTTTCGCTGCTGGGCTGCTCCTGCACGGCGCTTTCGTCTATCCGCGTTTCGAGCTGTTCCTGCAGCTCCCGCACGTCGCTCTCGCTGACCGCGTCGTCGCGGGTGTCGATCGCCAGGTAGATCGCCGCGCCGGCGCCGCCGATCGCGATCGTCGCCAGCACCAGGAAGACGCGGGTGCGCATGCCGAGCTTGCGCTCGACCTCCCCGATCCAGGCCCGCAGTCCATCCAGCGGCATCGCGTAAAACTAAACCCTCTCGCCATCAAATACGCTCCCGGGAGCACTTTCGCCCCCAAGCCTCCAAGGAGATGCCCCGCATGCCCGATGCAGTGATCGTCGACACCATCCGCACGCCGATCGGCCGTGCCTTCAAGGGCTCGCTGGCCCAGCTGCGCCCCGAGGAGACGGGCGCCTTCGTCGTCGACCAGCTGCTCGAGCGCAATCCGGGCGTCGATCCGGCCCTCGTCGAGGACGTCTTCTGCGGCGTCGGCATGCCGCAGGGCTTGGAGGCCTTCAACATCGGTCGCATCATCTCGTTGCTTTCCGAGAAGCTGCCACAGGAGGTCAACGGCGTCACGGTCTCCCGTTACTGTTCCTCCAGCCTCGACGCGATCCGACATGCCGGCAACGCGATCAAGGCCGGCGAGGGCGACGTCTACGTCGCCGCCGGGGTCGAGTGGGTGAGCCGCTTCAACGAGCGCACCGAGCCCGCCGGCGCCGATGACCGCAACCCGAACCTGATCGGCGAGAACGGCCAGCCCAACGCCTACATCGACATGGGCCTGACCGCGGTCAACGTCGCCGAAAAGTACGAGGTCAGCCGCGCCGACATGGACAAGTACGCGCAGCGCTCCCAGGAACTGGCGGTGCAGTCGCAGGAGGATGGCTTCTTCGCCCGCGAGATCGTCCCGGTGACCCTGCCCGACGGCACCGAGGTCGCCAAGGACGACGGCCCGCGGGCCTCCTCGACTCTGGAGAAGCTCTCCGAACTGCCCGAGGCATTCGGCGGCGGCGGGGTCACCGCCGGCAACTCCTGCCCGCTCAACGACGGTGCCGCCGCGGTGCTGCTGATGAGCGACACCAAGGCCAAGGAGCTGGGCCTGACCCCGCGCGCCCGCATCGTCACCGCCGCCACCTACGGGAACGAGCCCGAGCTGATGGGCGTCGCCCCGATCGGCGCGATCAAGAAGGTGCTCGACCGGGCCGGGATGACGATCGACGACGTCGACGTGGTCGAGCTGAACGAGGCCTTCGCCGCCCAGGTGATCCCGATCATGGACGAGTGCGACATCCCGCTGGAGAAGATGAACACGCACGGCGGCGCGATCGCCCTCGGCCACCCCTTCGGGATGACCGGCGCCCGCATCATGGGCACCCTGCTCAACGTGATGGAGACCGACGACCACCAGGTCGGCATCGAGACCATGTGCGTCGCCGGGGGGCAGGGCAAGGCGATGATCGTCGAGCGGGTCTGAGGCCGGCTGGCCGGCGCATATCTGCGTCCTCGGTCGCTCGCGTGCAGAGCACGCCACGCTCCCTGCGTCCTTGATCTGCTTGGCCAGACGGCCTCAGACGGCATAGTGTCGTCCCATGGAGACCATCGCCTACGAGGTTGAGGATCGGGTCGCCCGCATCACCCTGAACCGGCCGGAGCGGGGCAACGGGATCGTGCCCCGCATGCCGGCCGAGATCGCCGCCT
This sequence comes from Solirubrobacterales bacterium, assembly GCA_035556755.1. GTDB lineage: Bacteria > Actinomycetota > Thermoleophilia > Solirubrobacterales > 70-9 > VRUE01. The sequence goes on along the minus strand of DATMEP010000047.1, from coordinate 44,220 downwards.
GTGTCGAGCGGGCCAACCTCGACCCTGCGGTTCATGCGATCGCCCTGGCGGGAGCCGGCAGCGGCTTCTGCGGCGGCTACGACCTGGTCGCCTCGGCCGAGGGCGACATGAGCGGGCTGGGGGAGGACGGGCCGGGAGGGACGGGCGCCGAGCCGCCGCCCGGCTCGCCGCTCGACCCGGCGACGATCGGCGCCAACCACGCGCCGGAGTCCAACTGGGACCCGGTGACCGACTTCCAGTTCATGTGGCGCAACGTGCGCGGCTTCATGAGCCTCTTCCACTCCGAGAAGCCGGTGCTCTGCAAGGTCCACGGCTACTGCGTCGCCGGCGGCACCGACATGGCGCTCTGCTCGGACCTGCTCGTGGTCGCCACCGACGCCAAGATCGGCTACCCGCCGGCGCGCGTGTGGGGGTCGCCGACGACCGCGCTCTGGACCGCCCGGGTCGGCCCGATGCGGGCCAAGCGGCTGCTGCTGACCGGCGACTCGCTGAGCGGCGAACAGGCGGCGGAGTGGGGGCTGGCGACCGAGGCCGCCCCGGCGGAGGAGCTCGACGAGCGCTTCGAGGCCCTGCTGGAGCGGGTCGCGCGGTTGCCGATCAACCAGCTGGTGATGATGAAGATGCTGGTCAACCAGTCCCTCTACGCGCAGGGCCTGCACCAGACCCAGCTGCTCGGCACCTTCTTCGACGGCATCGCCCGCCACACCGAGGAGGGCCACGGCTTCGTCCGCCGCGCCGCCGAGTCCGGCTTCAAGGATGCCGTGAAAGAGCGCGACGAGCCCTTCGGCGACGAGGGCCTGCGCGGCTTCGGCGTCGAGTAGGGTCCGCGCCGCGATGAGCGACGCGCCAACTCACCCCAGCTCGGCGATCACGCCGGAGAGCGTCCGCGCGTTTCTGCCCGGCAGCTTCCCCGGCGACCTCGGGATCGAGCCGCTGGAGGTCGAGGACACCCACTCGCGGGGACGGATCCTCGTCGACAAGCGCCACCTGCACCCTGGCGGCTTCGTCCACGGCGGAGTCTGGACCGCGCTCGGCGACACGGTGGCCGCCTGGGCGACCTTCCGCAGCATCCCGCCGGGCCACAACTTCACCACGATCGAGCTGAAGCTGAACGTCTTCGCCGCGGGCCTGGACGGCGACGAGATAGTCGCCGTCGCCGAGCCCCTCCACGTCGGCAAGAGCACGGTCGTGATCGAGGTGAGGATGGAGCGTCGCCGCGAGGGCGAGGAGCCACGGCTCGCCGCCAACCTGATCGTCAGCCAGTTCGTCCTGCCGCCCCGCCAGGACTCTGCTTAGGCCTCAGTACTGGACCTCGTAGCCGAGGCCGAGCGCGCGGTCTGAGGCAAGTTCGACGATCCCGTCTATCACCGGTGCGTACCACCCCTCCTCGCGCGCCCGCTCGGCGACGGTCTCGAGCGCCGCGCCGATCCTCGCCGAGACGTTTGCGGCGATACGGCGGCAGTGCTCGAAGTCGATCTCGGCTTCCTCGCAGATGCTCGCCAGTTCGAGCAGGTAGGCCATCTCGGCGTAGTCCTCGGCGATCACCATGCCCCTGTGCACCGGGTCGCCGTAGACGGCGGTCGAGGCGATGTCGTAGAACGGCGCCAGCAGCGCCCCGTCGTGGACGATCATCAGGGCGAAATTGTTGCCGTGAGCGTCGCCGTTGCCGAGGATGTAGTTGGTGAAGGCGGCGGCGAGGAGCGTCGTGACGCTGTCGCTCTCGCCGATCGCCCGCAGCAGCCCGCACGATTCGGCGAACCCGGGGCCATCGGCCTCGGCGCTGCCCTCCTCCGCGTCCGGCGCGAAGCTGAGCGCCTGGCAGAAGGTCTCCTGGTGGAACCGCTTGGTCTCGAGGCCCTCGCCCGACCGATCGAAGCGCTCGGAGACGACGCACGGCTGCCCGGCCATCGTCTCGATCGAGGTGGGAACTGCCGGCAGGCCGGCCTCGCGGGCGACCGTCGTGCAGAACATCTCGTTGGGGACGAGTTCGGGGTATTCGCCAGTTTCCGGTTTGACTATGTGGGTGCTGGGCAGGCTCACGTCGGGCCACGCCCACGCGCCGCCGGCGTGAGCGCGCACGAGGCTGAGCTTGTGGCGGACGCCGGCGAGGGCGAACCGCATCCGCTGCTTCCGGTCTGGATCGAGGAGCCGGCTCGGCGGCGGCGTCACCAGCTCCTCCAGCTCGTCGTCGCCAAGCCAAGCCGGTTCGTGAGGCGCGCTGCCCGGCCCCGGCTCGTCCTCGGGCAGGAAGCTGACCCCGCCCGCGCAGTCGCGGCCGATCTCGGCGATCAGTGCGTAGCCGTCGCCCGGATCGATTCCCAGTTCCCCCGCGAGTTTCGTCCGCCGCATGCCCTCCGGCAGCAGCCCCTCGACGAAGGCACGGCTCGCGTCGGCGCTGTAGGGCTGATCGGAGCTTGGCAGCGAGTTGCTGAGCACCGCCGTGCCGGGGCGGAACTCGGCGATCCGCTCGGGCGTGTAGGCCAGCCGGTAGTCGTTCTCGCCGGCCGGGAACAGCGTTCCGATCCGCTCCCCGTACAGGTAGACGTCAAGACTCATTTAGGACCTCCCTGAGTCGCGTTCCTGTCTCCCTTAGGTACGAGACTCTAGACCGAAGGCGGCCCTCTGTGCGTTTCCGTCCTGTTACTAGGAGGGACTCAGCCGTAGCGCTCGCCGATGATCGCGCGCAGCTTGGCGCGATCGTGGCGAGCCTGGACCCGGCGCACGGTGCCGGAGCGGGAGCGCATCACCAGCGATTCGGTGGTGGCCCCCGGGCCGCGGTAGCGGACGCCCTGCAGGACGTCGCCGTCGGTGACGCCGCTGGCCGAGAAGAAGACGTCGTCGCCGGAGCAGAGATCGTCGGCCGTGAGGACGCGGTCGAGGTCGTAGCCGGCGTCGAGGGCGGCGCTGCGCTCCTCGTCGTTGCGCGGCCAGAGCCGGCCGAGCAGCTGTCCGCCCATCGACTTCAGCGCCGCGGCGGAGAGCACGCCCTCGGGCGTGCCGCCGATCCCCCAGAGCAGGTCGACCGGGGAGCGGTCGCTGACCGCGAGCAGAGCGGCGGAGACGTCGCCGTCGGTGATCAGGCGGATCCGGCCGCCCGCCTCGCGAACTTCCCGCATCGCCTCCTCGTGGCGAGGCCGGTCGAGCATGACGACGGTGACGTCGCCGACGCTGCCGCCCTTGCGCTCGGCGACCAGCTTCAGGGTTTCGGGCAGGGGCCGGTCGAGGTCGAGCAGGTCGGCGATCTCCTCGCCGCCGGCGAGCTTTTCCATGTAGACGCAGGGACCGGGGTCGAACATCGTCCCGCGCTCGGCGAGGGCGATCACGGCCAGTGCGCTGGGCATGCCGAGCGCGCAAAGACGCGTCCCCTCGAGCGGGTCGACGGCGATGTCGACGACCGGTGGGGTCCCGTCGCCGATCTGCTCGCCGTTGTAGAGCATCGGCGCCTCGTCCTTCTCTCCCTCGCCGATCACGACGACACCGTCCATCGAGACGGAATCGAGCACGAAGCGCATCGCGTCGACCGCCGCCTGGTCGGCGGCGATCTTGTCGCCGCGGCCGACCCAGCGGGCAGCGGCCAGGGCGGCCGCCTCCGTCACCCGCACCAGCTCCAGGGCGAGATTCCGGTCGGGCTTGGTCGGCTGCGAGGCCGGATCTGGTGAGCTATCGCCCATGCGCGCAGCAGGCTAACTGGCAGCCGCACGGAAAGGCTTCTGACCGGTCGCTTGGAATCCGCTCAGAAGTTGAAAACGCAGGAATCGAGCCCGTATTCCTTTGCCAATTTGTCGAACTGTTTGAACTCTCCGACAAAATCTTCGGGGCTTTCGATGCCTTTGCTCTGCGCTTCGTCGAGCCCCTGCTGCCACGCGACGAGCACGGCTTCTACCTGATCCTCGCTGCCCTCGGGAGCGCCGAGCTCGCTGATTTCGTCGTGCTGAGTCTGTGAGTCCTGAATCAGGATGTTCGTGGTTTTGGCGGCGAGCTCTTTTTCATTGCTCTGTTTGTCGCTCTGGAGAGCCTGCACCTTTTCGAACGACTTGCCGTCTCCGTCGGTGCAGATTTTGTTGGTCTGTTTCACGTGTTCGGCCTTGCTCACGGAGGACGTGGTCACGCCCTCGGCCTCGTCGTCGTCGCCACAGCCCACGGCAAAGACAGCGGCAGCAACCAGGGCGATCAGCAGTATAGAAAGTCGTTTAATCAATTTTTCTCCCCCTTCATGCCGCGAGAGGATACAGATTTGCGTACGAAACGACACGCGCCCCTTTGTCACCCACGAAGGCTTCCCCGATCGGCTGCGTCAGAGGTAGAACGCGCAGGAATCGAGGCCGTACTTACGCGCCAGCTTGTCGGAGTCCCCGAACTGTTCGAAGAATTCGACGGGGGTATCGAGGTCCTGCTTCGTTGCGGCGTCGAGGTCCTGCTGCGTCGCGGTAAGCAGGGTTTCGATCTCCTCCCCGTCGTCCTGCGGAGCACCGAGCGCGCGAATCTGGTCGATCTGAGCTTCGGTTGCGGGAACCACGACGGCGGAGATGGACTCACCTTCGCTTTGCTTTGGACCGAGCGATTTAAACATTCGAGCCTTGATCCCCACGCAGGCCTTGTTCGCCTGCTGGAGATAATCGGCTTTGGTCAGCGAAGACGTGGTCAGGTCTCCCGCGCTTTCGTCAGAGCTGTCGTCACCGCACCCGATGGCGACAGCCGCGGCGGCAAACACGACCACTATCGACATAAAGAGTCGTCTAATCAAGATTTTCTTTCCCAAACATCCTGGCGAGCATACAGATTTTGGGTCACTCTGCCCGATAGAGTCGCTCGACCATGGCCCAACGCTGGGGACTCACCTTGCCGCTGCCGGGGCTGCCGTTGGCAGAGCACCACGAGCTGGTGCAGCGTGCCGAGGCGTCCGGCTACACCGACCTCTGGAGCGGTGAGACGAACGGACCGGACGGGTTCACGCCATTGGCCCTGGGGGCGGCCTGGACCGAGCAGGTGCGCCTCGGGACCGGCGTGGTCGGCGTCTTCCAGCGCGGTCCCGCGCTGCTGGCCCAGGAGGCGGCGGCGCTCGCGGACGCGTCGCGGGGGCGCTTCGTGCTCGGGATCGGCTCCTCCTCGGACCGCATCGTCGAAGGCTGGAACGGGATCCCCTTCGAGAAGCCGCTGAGTCGGATCCGCGAGACGGTTGAGTTCCTGCGCACGGCGCTCGACGGCGAACGCACCGCCAGCGGCTTCAAGTTGGAGACGGCGCCGGCCCAGCGGGTCCCGATCGTGCTCGCCGCCCTGCGCGGCAAGATGCTGGAGCTGGCGGTGGAGCGAGCCGACGGCGCCTTCACGAATTTCCTGCCGCTCGCCGGCCTCCCCAAGGTGACGGCGCAGCTGGAGGACGCCCCCGAGGGCTTTGAGCTGCTCTGTCGCTTCTTCTGTCTGCCCGGTGAGCGCGAGGCGGTCGAGCCGCTGGCACGCTTCATGTTCTCCTCCTACATCACGGTGCCCGTCTACGCCGCCTTCTACCGCTGGCTCGGCTACGGCGAGCAGATCGATGCGATGGTCGCCGCCTGGGAGTCGGGCGACCGCCAGGGTGCGGCCGCCGCGGCGCCCTGGGAGCTGATTGAGGACACCTTCGTGTTCGGTTCCCCCGAGCAGATGCGCGAGCGACTCGAGGCCTTCGTCGCTGGGGGCGTGACGCTGCCCGTCCTCACCCCGATCGTCCCGCCCGAGAAGCTCGGCGAGGCGATCGAGGCCCTGGCTCCCTAGTACTCGACCTCGACTCCGAGCCCGAAGGCGCGCTCGCCGGCCAGTTCGGCGATGCTGTCGATCACCGGCGCGTGCCAGCCCTCGTTCCGGGCCTGTTCGGCGACGACGTCGATCGCCTCGCCGAGCCTCTCCGCGGTGTCGGCCGCGAGGCTGCGGAAGACGTCGAAGTCATAGCTGCATTCTTCGGCGATCTGGGCAAGTTCGAGCAGGTAGGCGGTTTCGGAATAGTCCTCGGCTATCACCATCCCGGTGTGCAGGGGCTCGTCGTAGACCGCGGTCGAGGCGATGTCGTAGAAGGGGGCCAGGCACGCCCCCTCGCCGTGGAAGAGGAGGGCGAAGTTCTGGCCGTGTGCGTCGCCGTTGCCGAGCATGTAGTTGCAAAATGCGGCAGCAAAGAGCGTGGCTGCGTCGCCTTCCGCGGCGACCGCCTTCAGCAGGCCGCAGGATTCGGCGAATCCCGGGCCGTCCGTGTCCCCCGTACCGTTCTCGGCGAGCGGCGAGTAGCCGAGGGCCTGGCAGAAGTTCTCCTGGTGCAGCCGCTTTGCGGCGAGACCCTCCCCGTTGCGATCGAAGCGCTTGGAGACAAGGCAGGGTTGGCCCGCGATCGTCTCCACCGTGGCCTGGGCGACAGGCAGGCCGACATGGCGGACGACGGTGGTGCAGAACATCTCGTTGGCGACGAATTCGGGGTATTCGCCGGTTTCCGGTTTGATCACGTGCGTGCTCGGGACAGCCGCGTCGGGCCAGACCCAGCGGCCGTCCTGGTGAACGAGGCTGAGCTTGTGGCGAACCCCGCCGAGGGCAAAGCGCATCCTCGGCCCGCTGCCGGGGTCCAAGAGCCGCTGTGGCGGTGCCGTCACCAGCTCTTCCAGCTCCCTGTCGCTGAGCCAGGCAACCGGGTCAGCAGCCGCGGATCTTGGCGGCGTTCCCTTCGGCAGGAAGGTGACCGCTCCGGCGCAATCGCGACCGATCTCGGCGATCATCGCGTAGCCGTCGCGGGGGTCGACGTCCAGTTCCCGGGCGAGCTTCAGGCGGCGCATGCCCTCCGGCAGCAGCCCCTCGACGAAGGCCTGCGTGGCGCTGGCGCTGTACGGCTCGGTGCGGGTGGGGAGGGCGTTGCTGAGCAGCGAAACGCCGCCCCCGACTTCTTCGACGACCTCGGGGGCGTAGGCCAGTCGGTAGTCGTTTTCCCCGGCCGGAAACAGCGTTCCGATCCGCTCTCCGTACAGGTGGACGTCAAGGCTCAACTGGACCTCCCCGAGTCTTTCCCCTGTCTCCCGTTGCTACGAAGACTCTAAACCGAAGCGAGGCTCAGTGCATAGTCACTCGCCGGGTCGGTGAACCAGCCTGCCGGCCTCAGGCCCGCCTCCCGGTAGACGTCTTCGAGCCGCGATCGCGTGAACTTGGTGGAGATCTCGGTTCGCATCTCCTCGCCAGCGGCAAAGCGCACCGTGAGATCGAGGCCGTCGAGGCGCACCGACTGGTCGACAAGCGAGCGGAGGCGGATGTCCATGCGAGCCGCCTCGGTGTCGTAGCGGGCGACGTGCTCGAACTCGGTGGGGTCGAAGTCTCCGCCCAGCTCGCGGTTGAGCACCAGCAGGACGTTCTTGTTGAACTCGGCCGTGACGCCGGCCGAGTCGTCGTAGGCGGCCTCCAATCGAGCGGGCGCCTTGACCAAGTCGGTGCCGAGCAGGAGCCGGTCGCCCGGTTCCAGTAGAGCGGCGACATGGGCGAGGAACTCGCGGCGGGCCTCCGGGTAGAGGTTGCCGATCGTCCCGCCGAGGAAGGCGACCAGGCGGCGGCCGCCGCCGTTTGGGATTCGCTCAAGGTCGTGCTCGAAGTCGCAGACGAGGCCGTGAACGGCGAGTTCCGGGTACTCCTCGACCAGCGATTTCGCGGTTTCATGGGTGATCTCGGGAGAGATGTCGACGGGGACGTAGGTGTCGAGGCAGCCCGCGTCGCGCATCGCGTCAAGCAGGTGGCGGGTCTTGGCGGCCGAGCCGGAGCCCAGCTCGACCAGCGTTTCCGGCTCGCCGGCCGCGGCGACGATCTCGGCAGAGCGCTCCTCGAGGATCGCGCGCTCGGCACGGGTCGGGTAGTACTCCGGCAGGTCGGTGATCTGCTCGAAGAGCTGTGAGCCGCGCTCGTCGTAGAAGTACTTTGGCGGCAGCTCCTTGGGAGTGGAGGTGAGGCCGTGGCGAACGTCGTGCGCCATCCTCGCCGGGCCACCGGCACTGAGGTGGACCTCGATCTCGATCTGCTCTGCGGTTCTGGGCTCCATCGGTCTGCTCTTCGTCGCCGGCGGTTAGACCAGGTCCTTCGCGCAGCGGAGCCCGGCGAAGATCTGGCGGCGCTGGGGAAGGTCCCAGTTGCGGAAGCTGGGGCGGATGACGTCGTCGTGAGTTGCCCAGGAGCCGCCGCGCAGCACCTTGTACTCGTCGCCGAAGAAGGCCTCGGAGTACTCGCGGTAGGGAAATGCCTCGAAGCCGGGGTAGGCGGTGAAGTCCGAGGACGTCCACTCCCAGGCCTGCCCGACGGTCGCCAGGTTTGCTCGGGCCGCCTCCCACTCGTGCTCGGTCGGCAGTCGCTTGCCGGTCCAGCGGGCAAAGGCGTCGGCCTCGTGCCAGGAGACGTGGATGACCGGGAGATCGGGGTCGACCGGCTCGCGGCGACCCATAGCGGTGCGTACCCAGGCTTCCCCGTCGCGCTCCCAGTACAGCGGAGGCTCGGTGTCGGTCTCCTCGATGAACCGGGTGTAGGCGCCGTTCGTGACGGGCAAACGGTCGATCTCGAAGGTATCTAGCTCGACCGTGTGGCGGGGGCGCTCGTTGTCGTAGGCGAAGCCTGAGGCCGGGGCGCCGATCTCATGCGTTCCTCCCTGCACCGCGACCATCTCCGGTCCGGATGGAGCGGACTCGGCGACCGGGATCGGATCTGCCTCCGGCTCGTAGCCGTCGACCATCTGGAGCAGCTGCAGCATCGTCTCGTTGTGCTGCAGCTCGTGGGCGATCAGCATCTCGTAGACGAAGCCTTCGCGCAGCAACGGGTCCCCGGCCTCCTGGTCGATCTCGACCTCCTCGAGCACCTCGAGGGTGCGCTCCCGGACGTCGCCAAGGTAGGCGCGCAGCTCGGCATCGCGCAGGATCGGCAGCTCACCGCGGGTCTTGCGCGGGTTCTCGATCGCGTCGTAGAAGCGGCCGAGGTCGCCATGCAGCGGCTCTCGCTCGCCGATCGTCTGCACCAGCCACAGCTCCTCGAAGTTGGCGATGTGGCCGAGGTCCCAGGCGAGCGGACTGAGGATCGGCGAGTAGACGCGGTTGAGCTGCTCGTCGTCGAGCGGCTCGATCAGCGCGAACGTGCGCCGCCGTGCCGCCCCGAGCCGGTCCGCGATCGCTTCCTTGGAGCTTGCCGTCACCTCGGTGGCGATCCGGACACAGTAGCGAGGCCGGGCAGCCGGGTGGGAAAACCGCTGTGTAGGGTGCGGCGGCGGTGGAACTCGACGCTGCAAGCGCGCTGGTTGCAGGCGGGGCCTCGGGGCTCGGCGAGGCGACCGCGCGGGCGCTGACCGGTGCGGGTGCGAGCGTCACGATCGCCGATCTCAACGCCGAGAGGGGCGAGGCGCTGGCGGCTGAGCTGGGAGGGCGGGCGAACTTCGTCGAGGCCGATGTGACCGATGCAGCGGCCGTCTCGGCGGCGGTCGACCGGGCAGCCTCGGTTGCCGGCGGGCTGCGGGTCTCGGTCTGCTGCGCCGGGATCGGCTGGGCCGAGCGCGTCGCCCACAAGGGCGGTCCCCATGACCTCGAGCTCTTCTCCAAGGTGATCCAGGTCAACCTGATCGGAACCTTCAACGTGCTGCGGCTGGCGGCGGCGGCGATGAGCGAGAACGAGCCCGACGGGGAGGGTGAGCGCGGTGTCTGCGTCAACACCGCCTCGATCGCCGCCTTCGACGGGCAGATCGGGCAGGTCGCCTACGCGGCTTCGAAGGGAGGCATCGTCGGGATGACCCTCCCCGCAGCCCGCGACATGGCATCGCGCGGCGTGCGCGTCGTCACGATCGCGCCCGGGCTCTTCGACACGCCCCTGCTCGCGGCGGTACCCGAGGAGGCGCGCACGGCGCTCGGTGCCGGCATCCCCTTTCCGTCCCGCCTCGGCCGTCCCGAGGAGTACGCCAAGCTGGTCGGCCAGATCGTCGCCAACCCGATGCTGAACGGGGAGACGATTCGCCTCGACGGCGCCCTGCGGATGCCGCCGAAGTAGTTAGTCGGTCGTCTCCGCCTCCGGATTGCGCCAGACACGCTTGCGCCAGGGTGGGCTGACGGCAAAGCGGTAGCTGTCGCCTTCGGCATCGGCGATCGGCTCGAGGGGCACGAGATGGACGCGAGGTCCGGGGACGATGCGGTCGAAGTCGAGGTAGCCGCTGGCATTGCCGGCGTGGCTGCCGCCGGAGACGCGCAGCAGACCGGCAGCCGGGCCCCAGCCGTTGGTCGGCCGGGCTCCGATTACTTCTGCTGCAGTGCGAAGCGGCTCGACTCCGGCATCCGAGCCCCAGTTCGCGGCGCCGGAGGCGTGGTTGTAGCCATGATGAGAGGAGGCGCGTTCCACAACCCCGCCGTCCGCTTCGATGCGGACTTGAACGCTCTCCCAGTCGTCGGGGTGGTATCCCGCCTTTCCGGCGATCGGTACGCCGCGCAGCGTCGCCGAATCGGGATAGAAGAGCCAGTACTGGATGTAGAGATTCCCGGCGCGTGGCCCCGAGCAATCGGGCTCGTCCGATGCCCCCTCGGGGTTCCGGCAGTCGACCACGTGGGTGGATGCCGTGACGGGTAGCCCAGCATCGCTTCGCCGCACGAGCCCGCGGGCCGTCCCGTCGCTGCACGCGGGTCGGCGGCAGCGACGGAAGTCGACCGGCAGGGCGCGTGAGCCGCGCTCGAAGGCGATCGCCGGCATGTGCTCGCGGACCAGCTGCCCGATCTCGGTCCCGTAGGCCGCGATAAGCACTGGTTCGTCCCCGCAGCCATCGGCCAGCGCCGCCGCGCAGAGGAGCTTCGATCCAACCGCGTGCGCAAGCGCCGCGCCTGGGACTCGCATCCCGCTCGTCAGCAGCACTGCGAGCACCAGGGCGACGACGGTCACGAGGCCGATCCACTCGACCGTTCCCTGCCCGCGCTGCGATCGCATACGGGACTAAGTCCCGGCGTCGCATTTCTCTCCCCCCGAGGAGGGATCTAGAGCAAAAGAGAGCTAGAGCTGGCTGATCTCGGCCGCGATGTCCGCCGCCGCCTGTTTGGCGTCGGCGAACAGCATCGAGGTGTTCGGTTCGTAGAAGAGGTCGTTGTCGATGCCGGCGAAGCCAGGACTGAGCGAGCGCTTGATCACGATCACCTGCTGTGCCTCGGTGACCTCGATGATCGGCATGCCGGCGATCGGGCTGTCGGGGTCGGTCTTCGCCGCCGGGTTGGTGACGTCGTTGGCGCCAACGACGACGGCGACGTCGGTGCGCGGCAGCTCGGGGTTGACCTCCTCCATCTCCTTCAGCTGCTCGTAGGGCACGTCCGCCTCGGCCAGCAGCACGTTCATGTGGCCCGGCATGCGGCCGGCGACGGGATGGATCGCGTAGCCGACGGTGACGCCGCGCTTCTCCAGCTCGTCGGCGACCTCCTTGATCGCGTGCTGGGCCTGGGCGACGGCGAGGCCGTAGCCGGGAACGATCACGACCGAGTCGGCGTAGGCGAGCTTGATAGCCGCGTCCTGGGCGCCGATCGAGGTGTGCGGTCGCTCCTCGGTCGAGCCTCCCGCGCCGCCGCTTGGCGCCCCACCGAAGCCGGCGAAGAGGACGTTGGCGACCGAGCGGTTCATCGCGGTCGCCATCTCCATCGTCAGGATCGTTCCCGAGGAGCCGACCAGGGTGCCGGCGACGATCAGCGCGACGTTGTCGAGGGCGAAGCCGGCTGCGGCGGCGGCGAGGCCGGTGAAGGCGTTGAGCAACGAGATCACGACCGGCATGTCCGCGCCGCCGATCGGCAGCACGACCAGGTTGCCGAGCAGGGCCGCAGCGAGCAGGATCCCGATGAAGAGCTCCTGCGAGGGGTCGTCGTTGTTGATCGCGATGCTGGTGCAGGCGGCGAGGATGCCGATCAGCAGCAGCACGTTGATCACCTGCTGGCCCGGGACCGCGAGCGGCCGGGTCGGGATCAGGTCCTGGAGCTTGGCGAAGGCGACGTTCGAGCCCCAGAAGGAGACAGAGCCGACGACGGCCGAGAAGAGGATCGGGATCAGCGTGTCGAGGGGGATCTCCTCGCCAAGGGAGATGCCGTGGCGGATCTCGGCCCAGGAGATCAGCGCGACCGCGCCGCCGCCGACGCCGTTGTAGAGGGCAACCATCTGCGGCATCTCGGTCATCTGGACGCGGATCGAGGCGATCACGCCGACCGCGGTGCCGATTGCGAGGCCGCCGAAGAGGATGCCCCAATTCCCCATCCCGTCGAGCAGCAGCGTCGTCACCACGGCGATCGCCATGCCGACGGCGGCGATCAGGTTGCCCTGCTTCGCCGTGGTCGGGTGGGTGCCGCGGCGGACGCCGAGGATGAAGAGGGAGAAGGCGACGATGTAGAGCGCGGTGGCGCCGGCGCCACCCGGCTCGAGCACGGCGGCGGGGATCACTTGCCGCCCTCCTCGGTCTGCTTCGGCTTCGGCTTGCGAGAGAACATCCCCAGCATCCGGTCGGTGACCATGAAGCCGCCGACGATGTTGATCGCGCCGAAGGCGATCGCGATCGTGCCGATCACGTACTCCAGCGAGTCGTCGGCGTAGCCGACGACTATCAGCCCGCCCAGCATCACGATCCCGTGGATCGCGTTGGTCTGCGACATCAGGGGCGTGTGCAGGGTGGTCGGGACCTTCGAGATCACCTCGAAGCCGACGAAGGCGGCGAGGACGAAGATCGTGATCTCGGTGATCAGGTCCATTACTTCGCCGCCCTCTCGTTCTTGATCTCGCCGCCGTGGGTGATGCAGGCCGCGGCGACGATGTCGTCCTCGAAGTCGACGTTCAGCTGGCCCTCCTCGGTGACCAGCAGGCCGAGCAGGTTCTCGAGGTTCTTGGCGTAGAGCTGCGAGGCGGGGGCCGGCATCTCGCTAGCCAGGTTGCGCGGGCCGAGCACCTTGACGCCGTTCTCGCTCACGGTCTGCCCGGCCTGCGTCAGCTCGCAGTTGCCGCCAGTCTCGGCGGCGAGGTCGACGATCACCGAGCCGGGCTGCATGCTCCGCACCGCGTCGGCGGTGATCAGCAGCGGAGCCGGGCGGCCGGGGATGGCGGCGGTGGTGACGATCACGTCCTGTTTGGCGGCGTTCTCGCCGAGCGCGTCGCGCACCTGCGCGTTCTCCTCGTCGGTGAGCGGGCGCGCGTATCCGCCCTCGCCCTCGGCGTCGGGGATGAAGTCGAGTTCGAGCGGGCGGCCGCCGAGCGAGGCGATCTGCTCCCAGGCGGCGCGGCGGATGTCGAAGCCGGTGACGATCGCGCCGAGCCGCTTCGCGGTGGCGACCGCCTGCAGGCCGGCGACGCCGGCGCCCAGCACCAGGACCTTGGCCGGCGGCACGGTGCCCGCGGCGGTGGTCATCATCCCGAAGAAGCGACCGGACTCGCGGGCGGCGATCAGCGTCGCCGCGTAGCCGGCCGCGGCGGCCTGCGAGGAGAGCGCGTCCATCGCCTGGGCGCGCGTCGTCCGCGGGATCGCCTCCATCGCGAAGCTGGTGACGCCGGCTGCGGCGAGCGCCTTGTTGGTCTCGGCCGAGGTCCAGGGGGCGAGGTGTCCGATCAGCAGCTGGTTGGAGTTGAGGCGGCCGATTTCCTCGGCGCTGGGGGTCGCGACGCGGAGGACGACGTCGGCCCCCCAGGCAACGGAGGGGTCGCCGACCTCGGCGCCCGCCTCCTCGTACTGGGAGTCGGGATGGCCGGCGGCCTCGCCGGCGCCGGACTCGACGACCACGTCCACGTGCTCGTTCTTCTTCAGCGAGGCGACGGCATCGGGGACGAGCGCGACGCGGCGCTCTCCCTCGGCGGTCTCTTTCGGTACTCCGATCTTCACGCGGCGCGGAAGGTTATGCGATGAGTGCGAAGGCGGGTCAGCCGCCCGCCAGGGCCGCCAGGCGCTCGATCGTGTGCAGCTGCTCGCTGCGGTCGACGTGGACGGGGGAGACGATGAGGCGGTCGATGCCGGCGCCGCGGAAGCGCTCGACCCGCTCGGCGACCTCGGCCTCGGTGCCGACCAGCGAGGTCGCCTCGACGATCTCGTCGGGCATCGCCTCGTAGGCGCCGCCGCGGTCGCCCTCCTGGAAGCGGCGCTGAACCTCGTCGGCGACGTCGCCGAAGCCGAAGCGGTGGGCGAGGTCGACGTAGAAGTTGGTCTTGCGACTGCCCATGCCGCCGAAGTAAAGGACGAGCCCCGCCTTGACGACGCTCTTCGCCGCCTCCAGGTCGCCGTCGATGGCCACCTGCAGCGAAGGGGAGACCTCGAGGTCGGAGCGCTGGCGCCCGCCCTTGGCGAAGCCGGCCTCCAAGTGCTCGCCCCAGGTCTGCTCGAAGGCGTCGACGCTGAAGAAGATCGGGATCCAACCGTCGCAGATCTCCGCCGCCATCTCGACCGATTTGCGGCCGATCGCGCCGACGAAGACCGGGATTCGGTTGCGCTTTGGGTGGAAGTTGAGCTTCAGCGGCTTGCCCTCGCCGCCGGGCAGCGGCAGCGTGTAGTGCTCGCCTGCGTGCTCGAGCTTGCCCTCTCGGGCGACGATCTCACGCACGACTTCGATGTACTCGCGGGTCCGCCCCCAGGGCTTCGCGTAGGGGACGCCGTACCAGCCTTCTGAGACCTGCGGGCCCGACGGCCCGAAGCCGAAGAGGAAGCGCCCGCCCGAGAGTTTGTCGATCGTGGCGCCGGCCATCGCCGCAGCGGCCGGCGGCCGGGCGGGCACCTGCAAGATCGCGGCGCCGAGGTTGATCGTCTTCGTCTGCGGGGCGAGCCAGGCGAGAACGCTGACCACGTCGGAGCCGTAGGACTCCGCCGCCCAGACCGACTCGAAGCCTGCCTTCTCGGCTGCCTGCACCAGCGTCACCGCGTCCTCACCGGCAGGGCCGATGCCCCAGTAGCCGAGGTTCAGTCCGAGCTTCAGCGCCATCCGGCTCGCACCCTATTGAATAGGAGCTGTGACCGAAGCCGCGATAGAGCCGCAAGGTCCCTCGACCGCGAGCGCGATGGAACAGGGCCTGTCGAGCGTGGAGGCGGCGAAGCGCCTGCGTAAGCTCGGCTCGCCCGCCGAGAGCTCCTCGCGCTCGGTCTCCAGCATCGTCGCCGGCAACGTCTTCACGCTCTTCAACGCGATCATCGGCTTCTTCGGCGTGCTGATCCTCTCACTGGGTCTGATCGCCGATGCGGCGTTCCTCGGGATCGCGATCGTCAACTCCTACATCGGCATCCGTCAGGAGCTGAAAGCGAAGCGGACCCTGGACGAGCTGGCGGTGCTGGTGGCGCCGCATGCCAAGGTGGTCCGCGACGGCGCCGTGGTCGAGCTGCTGGCCGACGAGATCGTCCCCGGCGACGTGATCGCGGTCGAGCCCGGCGACCAGCTGGTTGCCGACGGCGAGACGATCGCCAGCCGCGGCATGACCCTGGACGAGTCGCTGCTGACCGGTGAGTCCGACGGGGTGCGCAAGGAACCTGAGGACCGAGCGCTGTCGGGGTCCTTCTGCCTCTCCGGCTCCGGCCACTACAAGGTCGACGCGGTGCGCGAGGAGAGCTACGCAGGCCGGCTGGCGGGGGAGGCGAAAGCCTTCCGCCACCCGCCCTCGCCGCTGCAGCACGAGGTCAACCGGGTAATCGTCGCCTGCACCTGGGTGATGGCACCGCTGGCGGTGATGCTGCTGCTGACCTTCCAGCTGCGCTCCACCGACCTGGTCGAGGCGGCCCAGACCGCGACGGCCGGGCTGGTGACGCTGATCCCCGAGGGGCTGGTGCTGCTGATGAGCGTCACCTTCGCGGTGGCGGCGGTGAGGTTGGCCCGCAGGGACACCCTGGTGCAGCAGATGAGCGCGACCGAGAGCCTCGCCGCGGTCGACACGATCTGCGTCGACAAGACCGGAACGCTGACCGACGGGGAGCTGCGGCTGCTGGGGCTGGAGGTCGCCGAGGGGTCTGATCCGGAGAAGGTGCAGGATGCGATGGGTCGCTTTGCCGCGAGCGCCGGCGACCGTAACCGGACGCTGGAGACGATCGCTGCGGCATTCCCCGGCAGGGCCGGGAAGGTCGGAGGCGAAGTGCCGTTCTCCTCGCGCTGGAAGTGGAGTGGGCTGGGGCTCGGCGGGACCAGCTATGTCCTCGGCGCCCCCGACATCCTGGCGGAGGCCGGCGCCCTGAGCTTGCCCCCCGCGCTGACGCGCAAACTGGAGGAGGAGACCGCGTTGGGGCATCGCGTCGTCGCCTTCGGAGAATCGAGCGAGCCGCTCCCCGAGGACGCCGCCGCCACGCCGCCACCGCAGCTGAAGCCGCTGGCGCTCGTCGTGCTCGAGGAGACGCTGCGGCCCGACGCGGCGGAGACGATCGCCACCATCCGCGAGGAGGGGGTCGACCTGAAGCTGATCTCCGGGGACGCGCGGGCGACCGTGACCGCTGTCGCCTACGCGGTCGGCGTGCCGGTCGATGCGGGGGTGATCGAGGGCTCCGAGCTGCCCGAGGACGCGGAGAGGCTGGCCGAGGTGGCACAGCGCAACACGATCTTCTGCCGGATCGCGCCCGAGCAGAAGAAGGCGCTGGTCGAGGTGCTGCGCGCCTCGGGTCGCTACACCGCGATGATCGGCGACGGGGTCAACGACGTGCCGGCGTTGAAGCAGGCGCGGCTGGCCGTCGCGATGGGTTCGGGTGCGCAGGTGACCAAGGGGGTCGCCGACGTGGTGCTGCTGAAGGACGAGTTCGCGCGACTGCCGGAGGCGGTTGCCGAGGGGCGGCGGATCGCCCGCAACATCCACCGGCTGGGGCGGCTCTACCTGACCAAGTCGGTCTACGCGGCGGCGCTGATCCTGCTGGTCGCCGTTCCCGGCTTCGCCTTCCCGTTCCTGCCGCGCCACCTGACGCTGGCCGTGTTCCTGACTATCGGCATCCCCTCCTTCGTCCTGGCGCTGGCCCCCTCGGACGGACCGCTCTACCGGGGTCGGCTGCTGCGGGCGCTCGCGGCCTTTGCGGTGCCGGCGGGACTGGCGACGGCGCTCGGCTCGATTCTCTGCTTCTTCCTCGTCGACACGGTGTTCGGCGGCTCGCTGGAAGCCGGCCGGACCGCCGCGACGACGACGCTGATCGTCCTCGGCCTCTCCTTCGTGTTGCTGCTGGAGCGCGGCCCGGGGCGCGAGCACATCGCGATCCAGAGCTACATGCTGGCGATGGTCGCCGGCCTGGGTGCGCTCTTCGCGCTGACGCTCGCCGCCGCGCCTGTTCGCGACTTCTTCGAGATGACCCTGCTGAGCGCCGGCCAGTGGTTCGTGGCGCTGCTCTGCGCGGCGGTCGGTTTGACGATCGCCAGCGTGCTCTGGCGCCTGCCGCAGATCGAACGCCTCGAAGCTGTCGATTAGGCCGGTTTCGCCCGAGAGAAAAACTCAGGCTATTCCCATAAGTGACCGCCTGCATGACATAATCGGACTCACTTGACTGTCAGTCCGGTCAGTGAGGGAGAGATAGGGGAGCGCACGGGTTCGCGCACCCTCCAGATCCTGGCGTCTTCGGTCAGCAGTCAGATCCTGCGAGCTCTGTCCGGCGGTCCGCTGGGCCTGACCGAGCTGGGAGACGACCTGGGCTCGGCGATCCAGATTCCCGGACGCGACGCCGGCTCGCTCGAAGCGAAGATCACGCCCTCGGGCAGGGAGATGCTGTTCGTCAGCACCGTTCTCGAGGACTGGCTGGAGAAGGCGCCTGGCGGCGTGCTTCCCTTCGGCGGCGACGGTGCCACCGAGGCGGTCGAGGCACTGGCCGGGAGTTGGTCGTCGACCATGCTGCACACCCTCGCCGCAGGACCGCGCTCGCGCACCGAACTGAGCCGGTTCGGCGACGTCGCGGGTTACTCCTCCACGGAACGCTGTCTCGAGGCGATGCAGCTCGCCGGCCAGGTAGAGGCGCGAAACGCGGATGGGGAGGGGGCCGCCTACTCGGTCACCGATTGGCTGCGCGAGGGGCTCGCGCCTATCGTCGCGGCCGCCCGCATGGAGCGTCGCCATCTGGTCGATGCCCCACCGGTTGCACCGCTCGATGCCGAGGCCGCGTTCATGCTCTCTTTGCCGTTGCTGCGTTTGCCCGCGGACCTCTCCGGCTCGTGCTGTCTGACTGTGGAGATGACCGGGGGCGGGGTGCCTCGCCGGGGTGGGGCGATGGTTCGCGTCGAAGAAGGCAGGATCGTCTCCTGTACGCCGCGCTTGGAGGGAGATCCCGATGCCTGGGCGACTGGAGACCTGAACGCCTGGTTCAGCACGGTGATCGATTCCGATGCTGGGCCGATGGAGGTGGGAGGCGACGAAGACATCGCCGGCGTCCTCCTCGCCGGATTGCACGAAGTCCTGTTCGGCGTCTGATCTCCGCCGCGAGCGGGCGGTCGTCGGTTAGGGCGGCGGGCGGCTGATCGGGCCGAACAAGGCGCGGTTCAAGCCATCTAGCAGTGCCAGTGCGAGGCGTTCGTCCCCGCCAAGTTCGAGGCGGTTCGGATCGGCCTCGATCGTATTGCGAAGCCAGGCGGCGGCAGGCCCGTTGGCCCAGGCCGCGGCGCCGCTCTCGAGTCGCGTCGTCCAGGAAGCGACTCGGCCCTGTTCGACAACGACGGTTACTCCGGCCAGATGGTGCTTCCCTCGGTCTTCGAACTCCACGCCCAGGCGGCAGGAGCCCGACAGCTCCGAGGGCAGTCTGAGCAGGGGTGCGGTGAGCATGAAACCGGCCTCGGCGTCGAGAGGGGCGATCGGCATGGTGTCGTTCGGGAGGTGGTGGCGCTCCCAGCGGATCGCCGCGGCGAGCGGGGCCACTCCTCGTCGCAGCCACTCGGTGACCGCATAGGGAGTGCCGTCGCCGGCGTCGATGCTTGGCTCGACCAATCCTGCGAGGCGCATCGCCGTGAGACGGCGCTCGATCGAGGGGCGGCCGAGCGCTCCCACCGCTCGATTCAGCTCCCCCAGCGTCAGGGGACCGGGAGCCAGGGCGCGCAGCATGGTCGAGGACCAGCCATCGACCAAGGCCTTGGTCGCTGCTTGTGCGGCGTCGCTGCCGACGGGCAAGGGTTCGCTGGGGGCGTTGGCCAGCCAACCTTCCAGGGTCGTGGCGACGAAGCGCAGTTCTCTGCCGGGCAGGCCTGTCAAGTGGTACTCGCGGATGCTCGGGAAGAGGTTGAGTCGCCGCCTGGCGACGACCCCGATCTCGCCCAACTGCTTTAAGTGCGTACGGAGAGTCGTCTGTGGTGGAGAACCTGTCTCGTGGCGGAGCTCGGCCAGTCGCCGCGGTCCCTGGGCGAGCTCGTTCAGAATGAGGCCGTTGAGCGGCGCCGCCAGCAGCGTAAGGACGCGCGTCCCGGTGCGCCCCTCGCTCCCGTTCCCGCCGATGCAAGCAGCATCCATGCGGAATCCATTATGGCACATCAGCGGTGCTCTATCGGAACAAAGGCGTACTTTTCGATTAGTATAGTCTTCCAGACTAATGGTTTCAGGAGGTGCAGACGTCGAGGTTCCGCTCGACTGGTATCGGTCGGGCTTTCCGGCTGACAGCACGACGAAGATGCCCTGGGCGGACAGGACCGTCGCCGAAGTCGATCGCGCCGTCGGGATGCTGAAACCCGAGGGATCCGAGCGCGTGCTCGACCTGGCCTGCGGGATCGGCCGCCACTCGCTCGAGCTGCGGCGGAGGGGCTTCGAGGTCGTCGGGATCGACATCTCGGAGGAGCTACTCGAGATGGCGAAGCGCGAGGCGGAATCGCAATCGCTGGAGATCACCTTCTTCCAGGCCGACCTGCGTGAGCTGGACTTCAACGACGAGTTCGACCTGGTGCTGAGCCTCAACGACGGCGCCGTCGGCTACTTCGAGACCGAGGAGGAGAACCGCCGCACCTTCGAGGTCGTCGCGCAGGCGCTCCGCTCGGGAGGACGGCACCTGACGCAGCTCCCCAACGTCCTGCACGCCGAAAAGCACCTGCCGAAAAAAAGCTGGATCGCCGGCGAGTCGACCGTGGAACTCAGCGACCACCGCTGGAACGCCGAGGAACGCTACCTGGAAGGTTTCACGGTCCCGATCCAGATCGGCGAGGTCTTCGAGAAGTACGAGCCGATCCCGTTCCGCCAGCGCCTTTACTCGGTCGACGAACTCAAAAAGATCTACGAGTCCGTGGGCATGCAGCTGGCCAACGTCTTTCGCGGCAGCGGCAAGGCCCGCATGCCGAGGGACAACCAGTACGAGATCTTCACCGAGGCCCGCAAGGCCCTCGGATGACTGGCGGACGCCAGTCGGGTGCCAGGGCATGACTCCTCGTATAAAAGCACTCTGGTCGTCCTTCATTGTCGCGATTGCGGTGAGTGCGGTGGTCGCGTCGGCCGCCAGTGTCCAAGTGGGCTGTCCTTGCTTAGGCCTCGGAGGATGAGTAGAGCTTCGATCGATGGCCTGGTCGCATAAGCGATCGGCTGACCCCAAGCTAGGAGGGAGTAAGCATGATCCACTTTTCGAAGACCTTTGGACTGGCGCTGGGCGTCATGCTCGCGATAGCCGCCACCGCCGCTCCCATCGCGTTGGCTCAAGAAGGCGAGTTCACAGCGAACCAGTATCCGGCGACAGTAACAGGAGAACAAATGGGAACGGACGTGATAACTACGACGGCTGGATCCTGGAGCTGTCCCCACACGACATATCATGGAGAAGTTAACGAACCGACCAGTAGTCTTACAGTGGTGCCAAGCTACACTGGTTGCCAAGCGTTCGGTTTTTTTAAATTCACCATTGATCTAAACGGATGTGATCTCATATTCAAGATCGACGAAACAGAGGCGTCAGACAAATATTTCGGTACCACAGACATCGCTTGCCCGGTTAATGCTGAAATTGTGGTTACAAGCGCTGCCTGCGTGTTGAGGTTCCCTGCGCAAACGGGCCTTGGGACCATGACATACACGAATACAACCGACTCGGAAGATGTTGAAATCAACATCAGCATCTCCAGTGAACTCAAATACACAGTTGATCACGGCTGCGCGACCGCAGCGGCAGGAAGCTACGCCGACGGGTCCTACGCGGGAACTGCCACAGTGACCGCCGACGACGAAGAAGGTAACCCCACCGGCGTCTCGATCAGCGACTGATCGAGCTAACGTGCCGGACGCTCCGCCAGGGCTGCGCAGTCAGTTAGGGCCGGGGTCTCCTGGCCACGTCGGGTTGTGAGAGTTCCCTTCCTGGTCGTCTGCGGAAACCGGCTATGCACCGATCGATGCCACGCACCGATCGGCGCGCGCGAAATTTCATCAAACAGGATTTGCAGGGGAAACGTCGATTCGATCGGGACCTCTACACGCGCTACTGCAAAATGGGTCAAAACTTCTTGACTAGAGCAAGGCGCCCCGGCTAGTGATTGCGTGTCCCGTCAATGGCGGGACGTAATCAAGACGAAAGGAATCAAGAGAATGATTCGCAATCTCAAGATCCTCGGGCTGTCTGTCGTCGCCGTCCTGGCGATGAGTGCGGTGGCCGCATCGGCCGCCAGTGCCCAAACCCCGGGTACTTTCACAGCCCACGAGTATCCCGCGACAATCACAGGCGAACAGATTGGAACGGACGTATTCACGACGGTCGCCGGAACGGTCAGCTGTACCCACGCTACATATCACGGGTCAGCAGCCGGTCCCCAGACGTCGCTGACGATTGCCCCCAGTTACACTGGTTGCAAAGCGTTCGGTCTCTTCAACGCGACGATCGATATGAATGGCTGCCAGTATCGATTCAATCAACCGGTGACAGAGGAAGCTAATAAATACACTGGTACGGTTGACGTCGTCTGCCCGGAAGATACCGAGATTACGATTACAACCTCCGTGTGCCGGGTTACAGTTCCATCACAGAATGGGCTGAGCCAGATTACATACGAGAATACACCGAGTGCGACGCCGACAGATGTCGACGTGACAGTCAACATCGACGAACAAATTACATACACAGTTGATCCTGGTTGCGCCACCGCCTCGGCGGGTACCTACCACGATGGTTCCTACGTCGGTGCTGCCACAGTCGACGCCGATAACGAACTAGAAGAAACAATCGGTGTTTCGATCAGTGACTGAACGGGTTCAACGCTTGGCATAGCCGTCAAGCAGAGTGAAGCCTGATCGATTGTCCGCGCGGGGCCCAGACCTTCTGGGCCCCGCGCGGCTTTGGTTTAGGACTACATCAATCCTTGACAAGCACCAGGGAGTTCCGATATGGTCGCCAGAACCGGGTTGGGACTGGCGAGTAATCGAGAGAACTCAAGGGGGAGGGCGAGAGTGGCATTCTTCGAACGGGCTCCGCGTAGGCACCGCTTAGGGACGAGGCGGACACTGTTCGTGCTTGCGCTATGCATAGCGTCGCTTTTCTCTCCTGCCGTCGCCTCCGCGGGGCCGCCTCTTTTCTGGAACACTCCGCAAGGCGCGGGAAGCGGCCAAGTGAACGTGTCTCGCGGCATCGCAACGAACCCCGATAACGGCCATGTCTTCGTAGGCGAGCAGATCAACAAAAGAATCAGCGAGTACACCGCCTGGGGGCAATTCGTCAGGGCGTGGGGTTGGAATGTCGCCGGTCCCGGAGATCCCGGCGACACGAATCCGGTTAATCAGTTCGAGATTTGTACCGTGGTCTGTCAGGCGGGCGCCAATGGCACCGGTGTGGGCCAATTCACCGGCGCCCCCGCCCTAGCTCTCGATTCACAGGGAAATGTCTACGTTTTCGACGCGACTGCTCGGCGAGCGCAGAAGTTCTCGCCTACGGGTCAGTTTTTGTTGATGTTCGGGGGAGGGGTCAACCAGGGTCCGAACAATCCGGGCAACGTCTGCACGGCCGCTCACATTGCCGGAGGGGACACCTGCGGTGCTGGCACGACGGGGTCTGGCAACGGACAGTTCGGAGTTCTTCCTGGCATTGGTAATTACATTACCGTCACGCCTGACGACAAAGTCTACGTTGGTGACGAGAAACGCATCCAGCGCTTCGACACCAATGGCATATATCAGGAAACTCTCCCGGATCCGGAAGCCGTCATCGGAACCCAGACCGTGAGCGCGATCGCTTCCGATTCTGCCGGGAGCCTCTACGTCGCCTTCCTGCTAGCGGGTAGCGACTCCAAACCGAACATCTACAAGCTCAGCCAGGGGGGCAATCTTCTCACGCCCACCTTCCTCGTCGGAAACCCTCGGTCTATTGCTCTCGACCCCGATGGCAATCTGTATACGTTCGATAAATCGAACACCGCTGTGCTCGGATTCAACAGCGCCGGGCAGCCGATTCCGGGGTTTGAAGCCAGCGATGACTTTGCCGGAGACCTTGCGGTGGGGTCCACTGGTCTGGCTGTCAACCGTTGCGGCGCTGGTCACGAAACCCACATCTATGTGTCCAACTCCGTTGCCACCCTGCCGCTGCGTGCCTATGGCGTTCAGCCCCCAGACCCTGCGGTATGCGGAGATCCTCCCGAGGTCGCCCCCCAGATCAAAGACCAGACGATTCTCTCCGTCCACACGGACGGAGCCCTGGTGCAGGCAAAAATCAACCCCGAATTCTGGGCTGACACCGCCTATTTCGTCGAATACGGAACCGAAGACTGCGCGATGAGCACCTGCGAAGGCCGGGCGCCGATTACGGGTGACATCGAGTTGGGCGCCGGAGTTGTCCGTGCCGACGTCTCCACCGCCCCGGTTTTCCTGGGCGGTTTGACGCCAGGGATCACCTACCATTACCGCTTCGTCGCCGAGAGCGGCGGCGGCGGGCCGGTTCGCGGGGTCGGGGGAACGGAGCTGGCGGACGGCACCGGTGGCACCTTTACGACCTTTCCACTGCCCGTGCCACCCTCTGCTTGTCCAGGCAATGACGAGTTCCGCACCGGTCCATCCGCCGAGCTGCCGGCCTGTCGAGCCTACGAGATGGTCTCGCCGGTCGACAAGGCGAATGGTGACGTTCTGGCGTTTCCCAACTTGTCCGGCGAACTGACCGTTTTCAGCCAGAGCGCCCCCAACGGCAACTCGCTGACCTACTCGTCTTACCAGGCGTTCGGAGACGATGCCTTGGGTTCCCCATGGACCTCTCAGTATCTCGCCCGTCGAGATCCAGCCACCGGTTGGACGAGTGAATCCCTTGCGCCACCGCGCGATGGTCCCAGCTTCTACCAGGAAGAAAAATCGTTCGAGTCCCCGTTCAAAGCGTTTTCCGAAGACTTGGGCATCGCTGCGATCCTGCAGGATACGGAACCTCGCCTCGACCCCTGCGCACCGCTGGGTTTCATCGGCCTCTACCGGCGCGACAACGGGTCCGGCAGCTTCGAGTCGATGATATGTACGGATCCGAGCATCGGGTCGGTCGCTTTCAGGCCCGAACTGCAGGGCTTCACGCCTGACGGCAGCTATGCCGCCTTCCGCGTGCGAGACGCATTGACGTTAAACGCACACCCGTCTGCAGTTGACCCCGACGACAACACCACCCAGTGCTATCTGCATCACGACGGGGAGCTGCACCTGCTCAGCGTCCTGCCCGATGGAACGGCAAACGTGGAAGATTGCTCGCTTGGTACCGCCAATGAGACGATTCAGGATCCACGGGGGCGCAGAAACAGCCTCGAGCATGCCATCTCTGAGGACGGTTCACGGGTCTTCTGGACCGCCACGGGCAATGGCGTGGGGCTCGGACCGCTCTATATGCGCATCAACGGAGACCAAGACGTCGATGACGAATGCACCGAGCCGACGAAAGCATGCACGGTCTTGATCTCCGCCGGACCAACCGAGTTCAGAACCGCCGCGGTCGATGGATCGATAGTGATCTACAGGCGTGGTACGGAACTCTTCGAATATGACGTCGAGGCTGAAAAAGAGGAACAGATCGCAGCAGGGGTGCAAGGAGTGATCGGAGCAAGCGATAGCGGCAAACGTGTCTACTTCGCCTCCACGGCAGCTCTCGATGGAGATGCCGTCGCAGGTCAGCCGAACCTCTATCTCCACGAGGGTGGCGTCGCGAACTTCATCGCCACGCTCGCGAGCGCAGACGTGGTGGCGAAGAATTTTCCACAAGCAGCCGACAATCCGATCGACGACGAACCGATGAAGCGCTCCGCTCGGGTGACCCCGGACGGAGACCACGTCGTTTTCATGTCACACGCGAGCCTGACCGGCTACGACAACACCGACCAGGCGAGCGGCGAGCCGGATGCCGAGGTCTTCCTCTACAACGCCGGGGCCGACGCCCTCGTCTGCGTCTCCTGCAATCCGAGCGGAAGGAGACCAAACGGGCGCGAACTCGGAGTGGCTTCGGGCTTCGGCGATATCTGGGCAGCTGCCAAGATCCGCGGCTGGGCGAACCAGTTGCATGCGACCCAGCCGCTCTCCGACGACGGCAGCCGACTCTTCTTCGACAGCTTCGACTCTTTGGTTCTGCGCGACACGAATGAAAAGCAGGACGTCTACGAATGGGCCAAAGCGGGGAGCGGGGCGGAATGCGATGCCATCGGGGCAGACGTCTTCGTGGCGGACTCTGGAGGCTGTCTCAGCCTGATCTCGACGGGTGAGAGCCCGGCGGACTCGGAATTCCTCGAGGCAAGCCCCACCGGCGACGACGTCTTCATCGCCACGCTGAGCAGCCTGACCCCACAGGACACCGGGCTGATCGATGCCTATGACGCACGGGTTGGCGGCGGATTCCCGCCACCGCCGCCACCGCCCCCGGATTGCGCCGGGGAGGCCTGCCAGAGTCCGCCGGCACCGCCCGACGACGCGACCCCAGCCAGCTCGGCGTTCGTCGGTCCCGGCAACGCCAAGAGCAAACCCAGAGCGAAACGCTGCGGAAAGGGCAAACGGCGTGTCAATCGAGGCGGAAAAGCACGCTGTGTTAAGAAACCCACCAAACAGGCAAAGCGCGGAACCAGGAGGGCAGCACGATGAAGAGGGCCATCTTGACCTCCTTGGTGGCCGCACTGGCCGTGTTGGCGACCGCACCGGCTTCGGCAAGCGCCGACTTCGGGTTCAAAACGCTGGACGTCTCCTTTACGGGTCCCGATGGGTCCCCCGTAAATCTCCAGGCCGGCTCTCATCCGTTTGCGATGACGACGATCCTGGAAGTGAACAGTTCCGTCGACCCCGAGCTCGGAGAGATGCCCGACGGGGAAGTAAAGGACCTGAAAGTCGAACTGCCCGCTGGATTCATCGGGGACCCGGCTGCCACCCAGGTTTGCAGCACCGCTGATTTCCTGACCAAAATCCCCGCGGCCAAAGAAATCACCGCCAATTGTCCGGACGGAACGGCAGTTGGAGCCATCAGGGTTCGCCTAATCGACAACGACGGGGTGACCTTCTATGCCCCGGTGTTCAACCTTCAACCACCTCCCGGGGTGGCGGCGAAACTGGGCTTCGTGGTTGGTTTGGTGCCGGTCACGATCGAAGGTGGAGTAAGCCCTGAGTTCCCCAACAACCTTCTTGCCACGATCACCGGCATCTCCCAGGCCAGGCAATTCCTCGCTTCAGAGCTCGTGCTCTGGGGAAACCCGTCCGATGAACGACACGATCCTTATCGAGGCTCCTGTGTCTCCGTCGGCGAAAACGACGGAGACTTCCCCGTCGATGGGGCCCACAACATCGAGTCGCGAGGAATTTGCAAAGCGAGCATGTCTCGCAAGCCCTTCCTCACCCTGCCACGCAGTTGCGCTGATCCGCTGGTCACCGTTTTCAAAGCCAATTCGTGGCAGAACCCGGCGATTGAGGTCGGAGGTGAAGCAGAGACTTTTGGCATCAACGGATGCTCGAAACTCGATTTCGCGCCGTCTATCGCCGCCCAGGCGACCACCGAACGCGCCGAGAGCCCGAGCGGTCTCAACTTCAACCTCGATATCGAGGATCAGGGGATCACCGCCGTTGACGGTCTCGCGGACTCGGAGATCAAGCGAGCGGTCGTCACGCTGCCCGCGGGGGTGACGGTCAACCCCTCCATCGCCGAAGGCCTTGCCACCTGCACGCGGGACGATTTCAACCGCGAGACGGCCTTCTCCGCGCCCGGCGAGGGCTGCCCTAACGCTTCCAAAATCGGTTCGGTGCGGGCAGAGACGCCCCTGCTCGACGGAGAGCATCCGTTCGACGGCTCCGTCTACGTCGCCCAGCAGGATGATCCGGGGACCACCGAGCCCGGAAAAGAGAACCCGTTCGACTCGCTGATCGCGATCTATCTCGTGATCAAGGACCCGGAGCTGGGGGTTCTCGTCAAGCTGGCGGGCAAGGTGGAGCCGAACGAAGAGAACGGCCCAAACGCCGGCCGGCTCGTCACCACTTTCGACGACGTCCCGCAGCTTCCGGTGAGCCACTTCACGCTGAAACTTCGCGAGGGCGGCCGCTCGCCGCTGATCACCCCCGCCGGGTGCGGTACCTACACCACGGTTGCGGAGCTCACGCCGTGGGCGAACCCCGGAAAACCGGTCACCCCCAGCTCGAGCTTCCGGGTCACCCGGGGCGTCGGCGGCGGTCCCTGTCCCCCCGCCGGGGCGCCGCCGTTCGACCCGGGCTTCGAGGCCGGCACGCTCAACAACAACGCCGGCTCCTACTCGCCCGTCCACATGCGCATAACGCGGGCCGACGGGGAGCAGGACATGACGAAATTCTCCTCGGTGTTGCCGCCTGGACTGCTCGGCAAATTAGCTGGGATTGGCAAATGCTCCGACGCGGCGATCGCCGCCGCTAGGAGCAAGACGGGCCGCCAGGAGCTGGCCGATCCGAGCTGCCCTGCCAGCTCCCAGCTTGGTCGTGTCCTTGCTGGGGCCGGAGTTGGATCCCAGCTCACCTACGTGGGAGGAAAGATCTACCTAGCGGGCCCCTACAACGGCAGCCCGCTGAGCGTCGCCGTGATCACCCCCGCGGTCGCAGGGCCCTTCGACGCGGGGACGGTCATGGTCAGGGTGGCGCTCGACCTCAACCCACGTACGGCCCAGGCCGAAGTCAACGGTGCGAACTCGGATCCGATTCCCCACATCCTCAAGGGGATCGTGCTCAAGGTGAGGGACCTTCGTGTCTACGCCGACCGCCCGGACTTCATCATCAACCCGACCAGCTGCGATCCCTCACAGGTCAAAGCGACGCTGTGGGGCAGTTTCCTCGACGTCTTCAATCCCGCCGATGATGTGCCCGTCGGACTCGCAGCCCGCTTCCAGGCGGCGAATTGCGCCCGGCTTCCCTTTAAACCGAGCCTCTCGTTCCACCTGAAAGGCGGGACGAAACGTGGCGGCCATCCCGCCCTGCGGGCCGTGCTCAGGCCTCGACCCGGCGACGCCAACCTCTCCAAGGCGGTCGTCCGCCTGCCGAGGTCCGCGTTCCTCGACCAGGCTCACATCAGAACCGTCTGCACGCGCGTCCAGTTTGCGGCGGACAACTGTCCCCCAGGATCCATCTACGGCCACGTCAGAGCCTTCTCTCCGTTGTTGGACGAGCCCCTGGAAGGCCCTGCCTACCTGCGCTCCTCCGACAACCTGCTGCCCGACTTGGTCTTCGCGCTCAGAGGGATAGTGGAGATCGAGCAGGCGGCACGCATCGATTCGATCAAAGGCGGGATTCGCGCCACCTTCCCCAGCGTCCCCGACGCGCCGATCTCAAAAGTCGTTGTGAACATGCAGGGCGGCAAAAAGGGACTGATCGTCAACAGCCGCGATCTCTGCGCTGGGCCCTCACGGGCGAACCTCGACTTCAGCGCTCAGAACGGCCTGCGACGCAAATTCCTCTCACTGGTGCGACCGAGCAATTGCGGCAAACAGTCGCGCCGTCAAAAGGGCGGCAAAGGCTAGGCCAGCTGCTCGATGCCGCTGGCACGCTGGCCGCCGGCGGCCAGCATCAGCTTGAAGTCGTGCGGGCTGGAGGCGTAGTCGAGCGCGACCTCCTCGGTCACCTTGCCTTCCATCACATAGCCGAGCAGGGACTGGTCGAAGGTGCGCATGCCGTAGTACTCGCCCTCGGCGATCACTTCGGTGATCTTGCCGGTTTCGTCGGGGTTGAGGATCAGGTCCTGGACGCGACCGGTGACGACGAGAACCTCGGACGCGGGGACGCGGCCATCTCCGGTCACGTCGGGGACGAGGCGCTGGGCGATCGCCCCTCTCAGGGTCGCGGCGAGCATTACCCGGGCCTGGTGTTGGAGGTGGGGGGGAAAGAAGTCGACCAGCCGGTTGATCGTCTCCGTGGCGTCCAGGGTGTGGACGGTGGAGAGGACGAGGTGGCCGGTCTCGGCCGCTGAGAGGGCGGTCCGGACGGTCTCCTCGTCGCGCATCTCGCCGATCAGGATCACGTCCGGGTCCTGACGCAGGACACGCCGCATGGCCCGGGCGAAGCTGACCGTGTCGGAGCCGACTTCGCGCTGGTTGACGATCGCCTGTTTGTCCTCGTGCAGAAACTCGATCGGGTCCTCGAGGGTGACGATGTGACGCGGCCGAGTTCTGTTGATGTGGTCGATCATCGCCGCAAGGGTCGTCGACTTGCCCGAACCGGTCGTGCCGGTGACCAGGACGATCCCCCGCTGCTCCTCGGCTAGGTTGGTGACGACCGGCGGCAGGCCCAGCTCCTCGACCGAGCGGATCCCGAAGGGAATCGCGCGGCAGACGATCGAGATCGTGCCGCGCTGTTTGAAGGCGTTGACGCGAAAGCGGGCCAGGCCGGAGATCGAGTAGGAGAAGTCGGCCTCGCCCTCTGCCTCGAATTCAGTCTGTGAGCGCACCTCGGCGATGTCGTGGAACGCCTTCTCGGTGTCTTCGGCGCTCAGTGTGCCGTGGCCCTCGAGGTGCGCCAGTTCGCCGTGCAAACGCACGATCGGCGGTGCGTTGACCTTGATGTGCAGGTCGGAGCCCTCGCGCTCGATGAGCGTGCGCAGCGCTGAGTCGATCTCGAACATCCCGGCCTGTATCGGCGCGGGAAGCCCAAATCCTTAGAGCTCGAATCTGTCGAAATACGCTTCGTCGACGACGCACTCGTCGATGCCGTACTGCTGCGCCAGCCGGTTGTAGTCCTCAAACAACGTCGATAGTTGCTCGGCGGAGGAAATGCGCTGCCGTTGTCCACTCTCGATCGCAAGCTGCATCGTGCCGATCATCTCTTCGACCTCGACCTCGCCGCCTTCCGGTGCCCCGCTATTCCGCATTACGTCGAACTGGAACTGGATCCCGGGCAGCAGAAAGCGCCAGCTTGCGCCGATGAACAGCCTCTTTTTGCTCACGTTCGGGCCTTTCGCGTCCTGGTAGTCCGCGAATTTCTCCAGCATCCGGGCCCAGTCGCGCTGGCAGTAATCATTGATTTTCGCCAGGTACTGCGCCGTGGCGAGGGATCCAGTGGTCACCGTGGTGCTCGCCATCGTGGTGCGTTCCGGGTCGCCATCGGCGTCGTTGCCACACCCGATGACAAGTACGGCAACGATCATTGCCCCCAGCAGCACCGCCATGCATTTAGTTAAGACTTCTCCCCTAATCGGGGGAATAATAGCGTTACGTCAGGGACGCGCCGCTAAGCCTCAGGTGACTTCGCGCAGTTTCTGCGCTTCGCCCAGCTGCTGGAGCTTTTTCAGGCTCTGGTTCTCGATCTGCCGGATCCGCTCACGGGTGACGTTGAAGGTGCGCCCGACCTCGTCGAGGGTGCGCGGATGCTCCCCGCCGAGCCCGTAGCGAAGTTCGAGCACCCGCCGCTCCCGGTAGGAGAGGTTCTCCAGCGCCTCCTTCAGCGCCTCTTTGGTGAGCAGGTCCGCGGCGCGGTCGAAGGGGGACTCGGCCTTCTCGTCGGCGATGAACTGGCCGAACTCCGACTCCTCCTCGTCACCCACCGGCTTCTCCAGCGAGACCGGGGCCTGGGCAGAGCGCTTGATCGAGTCGACCTCCTCGGGGTCGATCCCGGTCACCTCGGCAATCTCCTCCGGCGTCGGCTCGCGGCCCAGCTCGGTGACCAGCTTGCGCTCGGCGCGGCCGATCTTGTTCAGCTTCTCGACCACGTGGACCGGGATGCGGATCGTCCGCGCCTTGTCGGCCAGGGCGCGGGCGATCGCCTGGCGGATCCACCAGGTCGCGTAGGTCGAGAACTTGAACCCCTTGCGGTAGTCGAACTTCTCGGCCGCGCGCACGAGGCCCAGCGTCCCCTCCTGGATCAGGTCGAGGAAGGGAAGCCCCTGGTTGCGGTAGTTCTTGGCGATCGAGACGACCAGGCGCAGGTTGGACTCGACCATTTTCTGCTTCGCGTCGAGGTCGCCGCGCTCGATCCGTTTGGCGAGTTCG
Source organism: Solirubrobacterales bacterium (assembly GCA_035556755.1). Taxonomy (GTDB): domain Bacteria; phylum Actinomycetota; class Thermoleophilia; order Solirubrobacterales; family 70-9; genus VRUE01. The sequence goes on along the minus strand of DATMEP010000047.1, from coordinate 12,979 downwards.
ACCTCCTCCTGAGCGGTCAGCAGCCGCACTTTGCCGATGTCCTTGAGGAACAGCTGCAGGCTGTCCGTCGTCATGTCCGGTTTCAGATCGAGCGCTTGTTTGGAGCGGCGCCGGCCTTTTTTGCCGGTGTCGACGGGCATCGCGTCCGCGGCCGCTTTCTGGGCCGGGTCCATGTCCTCGACCAGCTCGATCCCCTGCTTCTCGATGTGCCCGTAGAGATCCTCGACGTCGGACTCGTCCAGATCGACCTCCGAGACCGCCGTGGCGATGTCTCCAAAGGTGAGCACGCCGAGCTGCTGACCGCGATGGATCAGCCCTTTGACCTCCTCGAGCTCCTGAAGCTCAGCTACCAGCATCTATTCTGCACCCGTCTTTCTGCATTCCAGCGTAAAAAAGGACCGGCGTCGCGGTCCGTTGAGAAGCTTCTTCAAACGTCTGTTCGCATTCTAGGTACTTCAGTTTCTGAAGTCAAGGCAACCTTGCCCAGTCCGATCGGAAATCCCAAGCCCTGGCTGCGCGCCTTCTGGCAGCGCGCATACAGCGAAAACGTCACCGGGCTCTCGGCGATGGTCGCCTACAACCTGATGCTCGCGGTTTTCCCCTTCGCGTTGCTCGTCCTCTTCGTTTTCGGGCAGGTGCTGAAGATCCAGGGGGTGGAGACGGGGGTGCTCGACGACCTCCAGCGCCTCTTCCCCAACGTCGAGGAGGGAACGCTGACCGACGTGCTGGCGCGGATCGAGGGCAACTCGACGCCGATCGGCATCGCCGCCTTCCTGGGCTCGCTCTGGATCGGGGCGTCGTTCTGGGGCGCGATGGACACCGCCTTCTGCCGGATCTACCACGTCGAGTGCCGCGGCTGGGTCGAGCAGAAGCGCTTCTCCTTCACGATGCTGATCGTGGTCCTGCTCTTCATCGCCGCCTCCATATTTGTGCCGGCGATGGAGGCGACCCTCGTTTCCAGCACCGACCGGCTCCCGTTCGGACTCTCCGACATCAAGGCGATCGACACCGTGCTTCTGCTCGGGGCCGCGGTGCTCTTCACGTTTGTCATCTGCTGCGTGATCTTCTGGGCGGTGCCGAAAGGACACATGCCGTGGCGGGACGTCTGGCCCGGCGCCGCTTTCGTCACGGTCGCTGCGGGCATCGCGAACTGGGCATTCCCCTTTTACCTCTCCAACATCTCGAGCCTCTCGCAATTTGGCTCCACGGTGGGCTTCGTCCTGATCGCCCTGCTCTGGTTTTACCTGCTCAGCCTGGCGCTGCTGGCGGGAGCGGTGATCAACTCGCTGCGCCATGAGCTTCATGACACCGGGGAACTGCCTTACGCGGCCCCTGAGCCGGGATGTGCCGAGGGTGCAGTTCACTCAGATGAATTAGATTAAGGGGGTGCTCCGAACCGCCCGGAGGATTGTCGTCCTGTTCCTGGTGCTGCTGGCGGGATGCGGCGGCTCATCTGCCGGCGGCGACGATGCAGCGGACCGGTTCGACGCAGAGCGGGCGTGGCGCTTGATCGAACGGCAGGTTGCGGCCGGGCAGCGACCGGCCGGGTCTCCGCAGCTGCGGGCGCTGGCGGAGGAGCTGCGGCCGCTCCTGCCCGCGGGCCGGTTCGAACCGATCTCCGGCGAACCGAAGCTCCGCAACGTGGTGGGCACGCTGGGGGGTGCCAGGCCGGGGATCGTCGTCGGGGCGCACTACGACACCCTCGCCACGCCGCCGGGATTCGTCGGGGCAAACAATGGCGCAGCTGGCAGCGCCGTCGTGATCGAGGTCGCTCGTGCGCTGAGCCGCATGGCGGCCGGCCCCGATGCTCGCGAGGTCCGCTTCGTGCTCTTCGACGGGGAGGAGCCTCCGGCGGGACTGCCCGAGGAAAGCACTGATTTCTACTCGGAAGGGCTGCGCGGCTCGCGAGCCTACGTCGCCGCCCATCCAGGGCAAACCGGCGAGATGATCCTGCTCGACTACGTCGGCAACCGGGGCCTCTATCTGCCGCGCGAGGCCACCTCGTCAGAGGACCTCTGGACCCGCCTGCTCATCGCGGCCGAAACGGCGGGCGCGGAGCGATTCTTCTCGGGCGAAGAGGGGCCGGCGATAACCGACGACCACACCCCTTTCCTGCGGGCAGGCGTCTCTGCGATCGACCTGATCGACTGGCGCTATCCCGGCCACAGCCTCGCCGACGGGGTGGACAAGCTCTCGCGGGAAAGCCTCGACGGAGTGGGCGAGGCGGTGGTGCAGCTGGTGTCCGAACTTCGCGAGGAGCGATAAACGAACCGCGCCCCGGACGGTGCCGGGGCGCGGTCGCTTTTCATCGATTCGGAACTGGAACAGGAACCGCGTCGCTACGGGTACACCAGTTCCTGTGGGGCGAATTCGGCGTCGAAATTCTGCACCGTCTCGTTGGTGCCGGCAGGCGATGGCAGCCCGGCCTGCAAGTTGACCAGCGGGTTGAGGTTGATCGGGAGGAGCCCGAGCAGCGTCAGTTTGCAGCCGTTCGCACCGGGCGCCGCAAACTCGTTATCGACGTAGACGCCGTCGTTGAGTTTGAGGATGCCCGTCCCTTCGTCGAATTCGAACGACGGGAACGTGCCGCTGATCGGTTCGTTCGGCGGCGGCGGTTCGGTCGTGCCGGTGGTCAGGTTGAGCATGATCGGTTCGGAGGGCGAGCCGACATAGCAGCTGTTGCCCAGAACGGGATTGATCAGGCGGACCCGGATTGGCAGTTTCACTTCCGTGAAGTCGATGTCCGGAGTCCCGACCAACTGGGTTTCTGCGTAGAGCTTCAACTGCTCGATGCCGAGGAAGTTCACGAGCCAATCCAAACCCGTGATGCCAATAACCCCGCCCGGGACCTGCTGTTTATTGGGCGCCAGACCTCCTGCCGGGCTCGCATCGAAGCCATCGAGGTTTTCGTCAGCACCACCGCTGAGAACTATCGGATCGGTGATCGGCACGGTTTTGCTGCCCATCTGGAAGTGGCCGCCATTGATTTCAGACCTGAGACAGACGGTGGTGGCCGAGTTTTCTTCCTGGTCGGGGCAGCCTGCAAATTGCGTGTAGCCGGGTGCCGGCGTCGCGCCCTGCGCCATCGGCGCCATCAGCACAAGCGCCATGAGCGCTGCCCCCAAGGCCGTGAGCAGCCTCGCAGGCGTCTTCAACTGGACCTTCATAGGTATCCCTTTCCTCCCGTAAACAATATGGTCTTTTGATCTTAATAAAAGATCAATTCAATCCATCATCTCTGATCACTTTGTCACAGTCAAGTGCAATCATCGAGATGCTCTTCCTCGCGATCCAGCGCCGAACAGGGCGCTGTGCAGGCCGTCGAGGAGGGCGCGGGCAAGGCGCTGGTCCCCGCCCAGTTCGAGCTGGTCCATGTCGGAGCCGATCACTGCCCGAAGCCAGCTGCCGGCGGAGCCGGTCGCCCAGGCGTTGGGGGTGCCCTCGAGCCGTACCGAGCAGGAGGTGATCCTGCCGTGATCGACATGGGCCATCGCTCCGACCAGACGGTGATCCCTGCCGTTCTTCATCTCCACTCCCATCCGGCATGAGCCCGACAGCTCGCGCGGCAGCCGCAGCAGGGGCAGCGTCAGCAGGAAGCTGGCCTCGGTATCGAGGCGGGTTGTCGGCGCGGTGTCCTCCGGGAGGTGGCGTCGCTCCCAGCGGGTCGCTGCCGCCAGCGGAGCCATCCCTTCACGCAGCCACTCGGTGACCGTGTACGGAGTGCCCTTGCCGCTGCTGGGGCACGGCTCGATCTGACCGGCGAGGCGCATTGCCGCGAGACGCCGCTCCAAAGACGGGTAGCTGAGTCCGGCGATGACGCCGTCCAGCTCCGTCAGCGAGAGTGGGCGGGCGGCGAGGGCGCGAAGTATGGTCGACGACCATCCCTCGGCGAGAGCCTTGATCGCCGCCTTCGCGCCGCCGCTTCCGAACGGCAACGGTCCTTCCGGGGCCCGCTGGAGCCAGCGCTCAAGAGCGGTGGCGACGAAGAGCAGCTCCCTGCCCGCGGGCGCCAGCTCGTACTCGAGGACGCCGGGGAAGCGGTTGCGCCGGCGTTTGACGATCCCCCCGATCTCGTCGAGTTCCTTGAGATGCGCGCGCAGGGTGGTCTGGGGCGGAGAGCCGACCTCGCGGCGCAAATCGACCAGCTGCTTCGGCCCGCCGGCGAGGTTCTGCAGGACCGTGCCGTGCAGCGGCCCGGCCAGCAGAGTCAGGGCACGCGTGCCCGAGCGCGGACCCTTCCCATTCCCGTTGACCCCACTGGCAGTCAAGTAATTCGAATTATGACAGGAAACGGTGGTGTTTAGGAATAAGCTGAGTCCTCAACCGTCGAGTGGACCAATTCCTGGCGGGGAGGAACGGTTGCGGGGCTCAAGCTCGGAGACGGAGCTGTCGAGCTAGATAAGCGAACGTATGAGGGAGCAGCTCAACAGCAACCCGCTCGTCCAGCTCGCCGTGGTCGCCGTGCTGCTGGTCGGCGTCGCCGTCTTTCTGATGTCTTCCGGCGGGGGCGGGGAAGAAGAGGAATCGGGCACGACCGAAGCGACGGTGAGCGCTGCCGGCACCGGCGTGAGCGGCACCGCGACGGGCGCCACGCCCGGCGAAGCGGTGGAAGGCGCGATCGACGCCGCTGCGGCGGAAGCCGGCTCGGCGACGGCAACCGTTCCCTCCGGGCTCGATGCGCCGCCCCCGCCCTCGGCTGTTTCCAACGCCTACGAGGCGGACAAGACGGTCATCTTGCTCTTCGTCCGCAACGGCGGCATCGACGACCAGCTCGTCACCGTCGCGACCGCGGGCGTCGCCGGCTTGCGCGACATCGCTCTCTTCGTCGTTCCCGCCGGCAAGATCTCCCGCTATGTGGCGATCACCGAGGGAGTTGGGGTGGAGCGGGTGCCGGCCCTCGTCGTCGTCACCCCCAAGCACCTGAAGAAGTCGGTCCCGACCGCCTCGGTCAGCTACGGCTTCCAGAGTCCCCAGAGCGTCGCCCAGGCCGTGATCGACGCGGGCTACAAGGGGCCGACCGTCGACTACCACCCCTGACCTCGAGCATGGACTCGCGGGACTTCCCGAGCCACCTGCGGCCGGTCCCCGACTCCGGCGACTCGACCGCGCCAACCCTGGATCCGCAGGAAGGCGGCACTCCCGGGCTGACCCCGCCGATGACCCGCGGTCGCTCGACCGGCTTCGTCACCGACGTCGTCGTCGACCTCGGCTACGTCTCCGACGACGTCGCCCGGCAGGCGATCGAGGGGGCCCGCACCGCGGGCCGCCCGCCGGAGCGGCTGCTGATCGAGCAGGGGGCGATCAGCGCCGAACAGCTCTCCCGTGCGGTTGCCGAGCGCTACGGCCTCGACCACATAGACCTCTCCGCCTACCAGGTCGACATGGCCGCCGCCAACCTGATCTCGGTCAACACCGCCCGCCGCTACAAAGCGCTGCCGGTCGGCTTCGTCGACAAGGGGACCCTGCTGGTGGCGATGGCGGACCCGACCAACGTGCTCGCGGTCGACGACATCCAGATCGCGACCGCGCTCGACTGCCGCGTCGCGGTTTCCGCCGAGGAGGACATCGAAGCGCTGATCGGCCGCCTCAACACGCTGCAGAGCGCTGTCAGCGAGGCGGTCACCGAGGGCGAAGAGAGCGACGACCGGGAGCTGGCCGAGGTCAGCGACATCGAAGTCAGCGCCGAGGACGCGCCCGTGGTCAAGCTCGTCTACAGCATCCTCGGTCAGGCAGTGGGGGAGGGGGCCTCCGACGTCCACTTCGAGCCCGACGAGGACGAGATGCGGGTCCGCTTCCGCGTCGACGGCGTGCTGCGCGAGGCGGCGCACGTGCCGAAGCGGATGATCAACGCGGTCGTCTCACGGGTGAAGATCATGAGCGACCTCAACATCGCCGAGAAGCGGGTGCCCCAGGACGGGCGGGTCAGCGTCACGGTGGAGGACCGTCGCGTCGACCTGCGTATCACGACCCTGCCGACCCAGCGTGGCGAGGGGGCGACGATCCGCATCCTCGACAAGGAGAACGCGCAGCACTCGCTCGACGAGATCGGCATGGACAGCTCCGGGCGGGAGCGCTTCGAGGAAGCCTTCCGGCAGGCTTACGGGGCCGTGTTGGTGACGGGGCCGACCGGTTCGGGCAAGTCGACGACGCTCTACGCGGCGCTGCAGGACCTGAACGAGGTCGAGAAGAACATCATCACGATTGAGGACCCGGTCGAGTACCGGCTCTCCGGCATCAACCAGATCAACGTCAACCGCAAGGCGGGGCTCGACTTCGCCACCGGGCTGCGCTCGATCCTGCGCGCCGACCCCGACATCGTGATGGTCGGCGAGATCCGCGACGGCGAGACGGCGCGGATCGCGATCGAGGCGGCGCTGACCGGGCACATGATGCTGACCACCCTGCACACCAACGACGCCCCCGGCGCAATCACGCGCCTGACGAAGATGGGGATCGAGTCCTTCCTGATTTCCTCGGCGGTCGACTGCGTGGTCGCCCAGCGACTCGCCCGCAAGCTCTGCAGCCACTGCAAGCAGCGCACGATCATTCCCGAGCAGGCGCTTGCGGAAGCGGCGATCCGAGTCGGCGGCGACGTCGAGGCCTACGAACCGGCTGGCTGCTCTCGTTGCAGCCAGAGCGGCTACCGCGGTCGGGTCGGAATCTTCTCGGTGATGGCGTTGAGCGACCGGATCAAGGAGATGGTCGTCGCCCAGGTCCCGGAGGCGGAAATCGCCACCACGGCGCGCGAAGAGGGAATGCTCACCCTGCGCGAGGACGGCCTGACCAAGGTGCGTGCGGGCCAGACCAGCCTCGAGGAGATCGTCCGTGTCACCGCCTGATTGGCCGCCAGGCCATGTCGGGGGCGGTACTCGCTACCCGGTATTCAGAATTCGGCCACCGAGGTCGATCTAGATGAGCATGGACTTTGACTTCGCAGAGGTTCTCCGCCGCATGGTCGAGACCCGCGCATCGGACGTGCACATCACGCCGGGCGTCCCGCCGGCGCTGCGCGACAAGGGCAAGATCACGCCGATGGAGGGCTTCCCGGTCCTCACCGGGCAGGAGACCCGCGAGGTCGTCTACAGCATCCTCAACGACGACCAGCGCAAGCGGTTCGAGAACGAGAAACAGCTCGACTTCGCCTACGCGATCCCCGGCGTCGCCCGCTTCCGCGTCAACTGCTTTTTCCAGCGCGGCTCGGTCAGCGCCGCCTTCCGGCTCGTCCCTCAGGACATCCCCGCGCTCGACTCGCTCGGGGTGCCGCAGGTGCTGCGCGAGCTGGCGGCCAAACCGCGCGGCTTCGTGCTCGTCACCGGCCCGACCGGCTCGGGGAAGAGCACGACGCTGGCGGCGATGATCGACGTGATCAACTCCGAGCGCCAGGACCACATCCTCACGATCGAGGACCCGATCGAGTTCCTGCACCAGCACAAACGCTCGATCGTCAACCAGCGCGAGGTCGGCTCCGATGCGCCCGATTTCGCCCTCGGCCTGCGCGCCGCCCTGCGCGAGGACCCCGACGTGATCCTGGTCGGCGAGATGCGCGATCTGGAGACGATCTCCACCGCGCTGACCGCGGCCGAGACCGGGCACCTCGTCTTCGCCACGCTCCACACCCAGTCGACCGCGCAGACGGTCGACCGGATCATCGACGTCTTCCCGCCCCAGCAGCAGGGTCAGGTCCGCACCCAGCTCTCGATCGCCCTGCAGGGCATCGTCACCCAGCAGCTGCTGCCGACCGCCGACGGGATGGGGCGCACCGTCGCCACCGAGGTGCTGGTTCCGACTCCGGCGATCCGCAACCTGATCCGCGAGGGCAAGACGCACCAGATCTACGCCGCGGTGCAGACCTCGGCCGCGGTCGGGATGCAGACGATGGACGCCGACCTGGTGCGGCTGGTGAGAGAAGGGACGATCACCCGTTCGCTAGCCGAGCAGCGCGCGTCGGTCCCGGAGGAGCTGAAACGCCTGCTGGGCGCGGCGCCGGTGCAGCCCGAATACGCCCAGGTGAGCTAGGCGATGGCGGGCGCGACCACCTTTGCCTTCCGTGCCATGGACGTCGCCGGGGCGGCGACCGCCGGTGAGGTCGAGGCCGAGTCCAAGGCCCAGGTCAGCGAGCAGCTGCGCCAGCGCGGGCTGATCGTCCTCGACGTCAGCGAGAAGCGTGAGCCGTTCGCGATCGAGGACGTCTTCCGGCGCTGGAAGGCCGTCGACATGCGCGAGCTGGCGGTTTTCTCGCGTCAGTTCGCGACCCTGGTCGCCTCCGGGATGCCGATGCTGCGCACCCTGCACACGCTCGAGGAACAGACCCAGGACGACCGGATCAAGGAGGCGGTGGCGGGGGTGCGGTCCGACGTCGAGGCCGGCAGCACGCTGGAGCAGGCGATGGAGCGCCACCCGGAGGTCTTCGACCGCCTCTACCGGGCGATGGTTCGCTCGGGCGAGGAATCGGGCCGGCTGGAGGACTCGCTGGACCGGGTCGCGACCCAGGTCGAGAAGGCCGACGCCCTGCGGCGCCAGGTCAAATCGGCGCTGATGTACCCGGCGCTGGTCTTCGGCTTCGCGACCGTGGCGCTGCTCGCGATCGTCGCCTTCATCATCCCCGTCTTCGCCGGTATCTTCGAAGAACTGGCCGAAGACAACCCGGCCGAGAGCTCGGCGCTGCCGCTGCCGACCCAGGTCTGCGTCACGGTCTCCGACGCGATCACCGGCTACTGGTTCATCGTCTTCCCGGCGCTGGTCGCACTCTCGATCGGGTTCTTCCGCTGGAAGCGGACCGACCGCGGCAAAGAGCTATGGGACCGCTTCAAACTGCGCATCCCGTTCCAGATCGGCGACGTGATCCAGAAAGTGGCCCTGGCCCGCTGGTCGCGCACCTTTTCCGGCTCCGTCTCGGCCGGCGTGCCGATGCTGCAGTCGATCAAACTGACCGGCGAAACGGCAGGCAACGTCGTCCTAGAGAAGTCGATGGAAGACCTCTACGCCTCGGCCAAGCGCGGCGGCTCCCTCGCCGGTCCGATTCAGAGCCACCCGATCTTCCCGCCGATGGTGGGTCACATGGTCGCGGTGGGTGAGGAAACCGGCCAGCTCGAGCACATGCTGAGCAAGGTCGCCGACTTCTACGAAACCGAGGTCGACGCCAAGGTGAAAGCCCTGACGGCACTGATCGAGCCGCTGATGATCGTCTTCGTCGGCGGCGTGGTCGGCTTCATCGTGATCGCGATGTACCTACCGATCTTCAGCCTCTACGACAAGATCGGCTGAGGCGATCCCCCGGGGTCGACCAACCCCTCGCGCTGCTTTTTAAGCTAACTCCCTAACCTTACAAAGCGACTGACGCTTTGAAAGGTTGTGACCGATGGCTTTGCAGAGAGAAAAGGCAAGCAGGCCCTTCGGCTTTTACGTCGATTGCATATGGAGCCCCAACCCCGCAGCGCAGGGACGTCGAGAGCGGGCAGGGGGTCGCTACCGAGCATTCATTCCCGATCCGATTGCGGACCGCCATTTCCCGCTCGACGAGCAGCCGAACGTAGCGCTGCACGAGGCAACGAAAGCGCTCGAGCGTCTTCAGCACTCTCCGAGGCGAGTGGCGACGCTGGGAGCCGTTGCGCAAAGCCTGCTCCGCTCGGAGAGTGTCGCTTCATCTCGCATCGAGGGTGTTCTCGTTTCGCACAAGAGGCTGGCGCGGGTTGCTCATCTGGATTCAGATAGGCGGCGCAGGGACAGCCGCGCAGTGGAGGTTCTCGGCAACGTAGAGGCTATGCAGCGCGCCATCGAAGCAGGGGCTGCAAATCGACCGTTCGAGGTCAGTGATCTTCTCGAGATCCACCGTCTTCTGTTGCGTTTCACCGAGGACCGGAAAATCGCCGGCGTCGTGCGAACCGCGCAGAACTGGATTGGGGGCAATGACTACAACCCTCTCGGCGCGACGTTCGTGCCGCCGCCGCCCGAGCACGTACCCGGCTTGCTCGAGGACCTTTGCCGGTTCGTTGCACGCGACGATCTGCCACCGGTCGTTCAGGCTGCCCTCGCCCATGCCCAGTTCGAGACCATCCACCCATTCGCGGACGGCAACGGCCGCACCGGGCGAGCGCTCATCTATGCGGTTCTTCGTCGCCGAAGCGAGGTGACTAGGTACATCCCGCCGGTCAGTCTCATGCTCGCCAGAGCTCCGAAGCTCTACGTAGGAGGGCTTACCGCATACAGGGAGGGCAACGTGAGCGATTGGTGCGAGACGTTTGCAGTGGAGACCGCACGCGCCGCTGGGGAGGCAGAGCGGCTCGCCGAAGCTATCGAGGGTTTGGAGGAAACGTGGCTGGAGCGCGCCGGGAGGCCCAGGTCGGACTCGGCGGCGCGTTTGCTGATCAGCGCGCTCCCTGAGCAGCCGGTGCTCGATGTCGCGATTGCGCAGCGCCTCACGGACCGGTCGCACGTGGCGGCGAACAACGCCCTGAGCCGGCTCGAGGAGGCCGGCATCCTGCGCCGGCTGAACGAGCGCAAGTGGGGTCGCGCCTGGGAGTGCAGCGAGCTACTCGATCTGGTTGAAGACTTTGAGGAATCCGTCAGATCGTCGTAGGTATATCCTCAAATTCAAAGCTTCATAAGCCATATATTCGGTACCTGTTTTGCTATATTCACTCGCGTGAGTCATGCAGCTCAGACCCACCGGACGACGATCGAGATCGAGGTTCCGGCTTTCGAGGGCGCACAGGAGGCTCTCGGGACCAGGGGGTACAAGGAGACCGTCAACGAGGCGCTACGGGTTGTCAGCCGTGGTGAGATGCTGCGGCGCGGAGCAGCCCGGATCCGCTCTGGCGCGTTCGACGTGATTGTGCCTGAGGAGTTGCAGGAGCAGCGTCGGCCGCGGATCTAGCCGTGGCCCTTTACCTCGCCGACACCTCGATCTGGGCCTGGTCGCGGAAGGCCGAGCGGAACGACATCAGGGAGAAGCTCGCTGCTCGGTACGAGCAAGGGGGCATCGTCACCTGTGTCCCGGTGATCCTCGAGGCGATGCACCGGCCCGAGACGACAGCTGGTTACCGCAGGGAGTTCGAGAGCTTGTTCGCGCCGCTCGAGCGCGTGCCGCTGAGCGACTCGAGCGTCGAGCGAGCGCTCGCAGTTCAGCGCGAGCTCGCAGAGGCATCCAACGGCAGTCATCGCCGCCCGGCAATCGACTTCCTGATTGCCGCCGCCGCGGAGGCAGCGGGGTCGGACGTCGTCCTGTGGTGCTTCGACCGTGACCTGAGGGTGATCTGCGAGCACACCGGCCAGCCCTGTGAGTGCGAGTTCTCGACCGGTCCAGGTCACTGACCAGATCGGTCGCGTGTGCCGAGAGGCATCCGTCGAGTAGAGGAAATCCTAGACATTTCTATATCAACTCTGCGTATACTCGTGCATATATATGCAGAGAGAGACCGAAGCAGCTCGGAATCCCTACACGCCAGACATGGGAGCGCGGCCACCGTTCCTTGCCGGCCGAGACCCTGAGCTCGCCTACTTCGAGGAGCTTGTCCGTCAGCTCGGCGCGGGTGGCACGCAGAAGCACTTGATCCTCACCGGCCTCCGGGGCGTCGGCAAGACGGTGCTGCTGAATGAATTCGAGGCGGTCTGCGACAGCGCGGGCTGGCCTGGAGAGGTCCGTGAGCTTGCCGAGGGCTCGAGCATCGCTCCTGCGGTAGCGAGATCCGCGCGCAAGGCGCTGGTGGAGATGAGCACGACGAAGCGCGCCGGTGAGGCGATACGCCGGGCGATGGGTGTCCTAAAGGCATTCGCTCTGACCGTGGGCGACATCACGTTTCGACTCGATGTCGACGCCCTGGACGGGGTCGCCGATTCAGGCGATCTCGCCGAGGACATGCGTGACGTCATGGTCGAGGTCGGACTCGCGGCGCAGGCCAACAGCAGCGGCTTCGCGTTGATCCTGGATGAGATGCAGAACCTCTCCGGATCGGACCTGGAAGCTCTGATCGTCGGGTTGCACAGGGCAAAGCAGAAGAATCTGCCAGTTGCACTCGTCGGTGGAGGCTTGCCTCTTCTCCCAGGACTGACTGGAGAGGCCAAGAGCTACGCAGAGCGTGGCTTCGAGTTCCGCGAGATCGGGGCTCTCGACCGCGTGGCCGCGGCTGCCGCCTTGGAGGAGCCGGCCCGCCTGCAGGGGGTCACCTGGCAGGCCGAGGCGGTGGATCGAGTGATCGATCTCGCGGAGGGTTATCCCTATTTTCTACAGGAGTACGGTCGGGTGATCTGGAGGATCCGGAGCGGTGACTCGATCGGCCCGCGGGATGCCGAGAGGGCAGAGCGTGTCGCCCGTGAATACCTCGACGAGAACTTCTTCAGTCAGCGTATCGGCAAGCTACCGGGCGGGGAGCAGCGGTACATGGCCGCGATCGCCTCGCTTGGCGACGGGCCTCAGCGCACCGGGGAGATCGCCGCGATTCTGGCCAAGGAGCCTCAGGACCTCTCCGGAGTTCGCGACAGGCTGATCAAGGCGAGCCTGCTCTATGTGCCCAAAAGGGGGGAGGTGGACTTCACGGTTCCTCTCTGCGCCGACTACATCCGCCGGACGATCCCATTTGGCCCGCCAAGCGGGCAGGTGCTTGACGAGTTACGCGAAGAGCGGCTGTAGTCGCGCGGGCTTACGGACTATCCCGTAGGGCGTCGGTCCGTGGATGGGCGCGAGCCTGACTTTTTGCCGGATGAAGCCCAAGTTTCGGGGATCAAGGGATTCGGATGGTGGTCGATTAGGGGTCTGTGATGAATCTGCCAGTGCTTCGGTGCCAAAGGCAAACTCGCCGTGAGGCGGGGGCGCAAAGCTGTCGGGGCTCCGCTTGCGGAGCCGGCCGGGCTACCACCGGGGTCGACAGACACCACGTGGCTTCTCGCGACGGGGCTCTGGCTCAAACGATTAGGACCATAGGAGGTCACTAATGTTGCTCCAGAATCTCCGGGCGCGAATGAGTGCCCGGCTCAGCGGCGATCG
>DATMEP010000046.1:0-4160 GCA_035556755.1 Solirubrobacterales bacterium | reverse complement strand
GACCTACCAGGACCGCAAGGAGTTCTTCGAGGGGATCGTCAACGGCGACCCCGACCCGGTGGCGCTGATCCGCGAGGGTCGCGAGACCGAGGTGCTGGCGCTGATCGAGGCCGCCAAGGAGCGCGCGGCCGCGGCGCTGGCGACCTAGCCGCACCCCGAGAGAAAGTCGCCGGTCAGGCCGAGCAGGTCGTGGCGTTGATCTCGATCAGCGAGTCGCGCAAGGTGGCGGCCTGGCGGGCGCTGAGGCTTTTCGTGAAGGCCGCACGCAGCTCGCCGATCACGATCGGCTGCATCTCGGCGAACACCTCCCGCCCGGACGAGGTCAGCACCGCGTAGCTGACCCGCCGGTCCTCGGCGCAGAAGGCGCGCTCCAGCAGTCCGGCCTTGACCAGCCGGTCGACGAGCTTGGTCAGGCCGCCGCGGCTGATCACCAGGGCGCTCGCGATGTCCCCCATCTTGAGGCGCTGGTCGTCTGCGCCGGCGACCGTGTCGAGAACCTCGTACCAGGCCAGCGGCGGCAGGCCAGCCTCGGTCAGCGCTTCCTGGAGCCGGCCGGTAACGCCCGCGTGGGCGCGGCAGAGGGCCACCCAGGCGTCGCGATGGGGATCGGGCGCAGGTGACGCTTTCGCGCCGTTCCGCCTCGCCCTCCCCTCGCTGGTCGCTTTTGCCGCCATGCGTGAAGTGTCGCAGATAAATGTTGTCCCGACAATAGTTGTATCTGAAAGTTTTTCTGCTAGGATTGTTTCTGCAACAACTATTGAGAGCGCAACTACTTAGAGGAGAGCAGAGCGATGGCAACCCAAACCGTCAAGCAGAAGATCCCGGCCGGCACCTACGGCGTCGACCCGGTCCACTCGACGATCGGCTTCTCGGTCGTCCACAACGGCCTCTCTACCTTCCGCAGCGGCTTCGGCGCCTACGAGGCCCGTCTCAGCGGGGGCGACGAGCCGCACCTGGAGGGCAGCGTCGACGTCGCCGGCATCGAGGTGAGCGAGGAGCAGCTGCGGGGCCACCTCCTCTCTCCCGAGTTCTTCGACGCCGAGCGCCACCCCACGCTCCGCTTCCGCTCCACCGAGCTCGGCGTCGCCGAGGACGGCACGGCGACGGTCCGCGGCGAGCTGGAGATCAAGGGGCGGACGCACGAGGTCGAGGCGCACGGTCGCTTCGCCCAGCTCGGCGCCGACCTCGCCGGCAGCGCCCGGGTCGGGCTCTCGCTGGAGGCAGCGGTCGACCGGCGCAGCTTCGGCCTCGAGTGGAACGCCGAGCTGCCGAGCGGCGGCGAGGTCCTCGAGTACGAGGTGCGGATCGCGATCGAGCTGGAGCTGGTCGAGGAGGTCGAGTAGCGATGCGGGTCCTCGGCATATCCGGCAGCCTGCGCCGAGGGTCCCTGAACAGCGCCCTGCTGCGGGCTGCCGCCGAGCGGCTGCCCGCGGGGGCGGAGCTGACGACGTTCGAGCGCCTGGCTGATATCCCGCCGTTCAGCGAGGACGCCGAGACGGGCCCGGCGCCGGAGGCGGTGCGTGAGCTGCGCGAGGCGATGCGGGGCGCGGACGCGGTCCTGATCGCCACCCCCGAGTACAACCACTCGCTGCCGGGACAGCTGAAGAACGCGCTCGACTGGGCCTCGCGCCCCGCCGGGCAGAGCGCCCTCAACGGTGTGCCGGCGGCAGCGATCGGCGCCTCGAAGAGCATGTTCGGCGGGGTCTGGGCACAGGCGGAGCTGCGCAAGGTGTTGGGCGCGATGGGCGGCCGGGTCGTGGAGGCGGAGCTACCGGTGGCACATGCCAACGAGCTGCTCGCCGGCGACCGCCTCGAGCTGCCGCCCGAGCAGGCCGAGCGGCTCGAGGAGATCCTCGCCGAGCTGGTCGCCGCTGCCGAGCGCGAGGCGCAGCCGGTCGCGGCGTAGCCGGTCGCGGCGTAGCCGACATTGACCACACCCCAGTGGGCTCAATGTCGGAAGCGCTGATCGTCAGGCCGCGGGCAGGACGAAGAACGCGACCGCGGCGAAGTGGGCGGCGGCGGCAAGGATGACGAAGAGGTGGAAGACCTCGTGGTAGCCGAAGACGCGCGGGTTGGGGTTGGGGCGCTGGGTGGCGTAGACGACGGCCCCGGCCGTGTAGAAGATCCCCCCCGCCGCGACGAGCAGGGTGCCGGCCGCTCCCATCTCGTTCCACAGCGCCGGGAAGGGGATGACCGCGATCCAGCCGAGCGAGAGGTAGACCAGCGCCGCCACCCATTTCGGGTGCTCGATCCAGACGATCTCGACCACCGCGCCGGCGACGGCGCCGACCCAGACGGCGACCAGGATCGCATCGGCAAGCGGGCCGTCGAGCGCCAGCAGGGCGAAGGGCGTGTAGGTGCCGGCGATGAGGAAGAAGATCATCGAGTGATCGAGGCGGCGCATCCAGCGGCGCAGGTCGGGGCGCTTCCAGTCGACCCGGTGGTAGAGGGCGCTGGTCCCGAGCAGCGCCGAGAGGCTGGCCGCGTAGATGGTGACGGCGAGCGTCGCCTGCGGGGTATCCGCCGCGACGATCAGGGCGACGCCGAGACCGAGTGAGATGAAGAACGCCCACTCGTGCGAGACGCCGCGCAGCTTCGGCTTGACCGCGGCGATCGCGTCGGTCGCCTTCTCGCCCATTCGCTCTGCGCCCCTGCGCAGGTCATCGACCATGTAATGAGCCTAGCGTTCGGCGTGCCGCGGATCGCTCAAGATGCGAAGCGGGGGCTCTTTAGAGAAACTGCGAGTTGATCCCGCATTTAGCGACTTGGTGAGCCACCATATTCCGACTATCTGTCAAAATTTAGCTATCTCTTCTGCCGGATTTCTTGCAAATCTTTTGGCTTTGGAAAGCCAAAAATTCAGTCACACTTCCTCGATGCGCAGCGTGTCGTCCGGGGTAAAAGCAAGGATCGACAGCTCGCACAGAACAGACAGAGGAGAGGGCGATGGCTAGGACTATTTCAGAGAAACTTCGGACCGATTCGAAGGGTCTCGCCATCGAACGCCGCTTTAGTCGAGAGGGCGTCCATCCCTTCGACGAGATCGAGTGGGAGACGCGGGACGCGGTGATCGGCGATCCCGAGAAGCCGGCCTTCGAGCAGCACGGGGTCGAGTTCCCGCTCAGCTGGTCCCAGAACGCGACCAACATAGTCGCCCAGAAGTACTTCCGCGGGCAGCTCGGCAGCGAGGAGCGTGAGCGCTCGGTCAAACAGATGATCGGCCGCGTCGCGGGCACGATCTCCGGCTGGGGGCGCGAGGGCGGCTACTTCTCCACCGCCGCCGACGCCGATGCCTTCGAAGCGGAGCTGACCTCGATCCTGCTCAACCAGAAGGCGGCCTTCAACTCGCCGGTCTGGTTCAACGTCGGCTTCGAGGAGCGCCCGCAGTGCTCGGCCTGCTTCATCCTCAGCGTCGAGGACGACATGGACTCGATCCTCGCCTGGAACACCAAAGAGGGAAAGATCTTCCGCGGCGGCTCCGGCTCCGGGATCAACCTCTCCAACATCCGCGGCTCGATGGAGCCGCTGAAGAAGGGCGGCACCGCGAGCGGCCCGGTCAGCTTCATGCGCGGCGCCGACGCCTGGGCGGGGACGATCAAGTCGGGCGGCAAGACTCGGCGCGCGGCGAAGATGGTCGTCCTCAACGTCGACCATCCCGACATCGAGCACTTCATCTGGTGCAAGGCCGACGAGGAGAAGAAGGCGGCCGCGCTGCGCGACGCCGGCTTCGACATGTCGATCGACGGCGAGGGCTTCACCTCGATCCAGTACCAGAACGCCAACAACTCCGTCCGGGTCACCGACGAGTTCATGGAGGCGGTCGCCGACGACACCGACTGGGACCTGGTCGCCCGCAATGGCGGTGAGGTGACCAAGACACTCCCGGCCCGCGACCTGATGGGTCAGATCGCCGACGCCGCCTGGCGCTGCGCCGATCCGGGCGTCCAGTACGACACGACGATCAACCGCTGGCACACGTCGCCGGAGTCGGGGCGGATCAACGCCTCGAACCCCTGCTCGGAATACATGCACGTCGACAACTCGGCCTGCAACCTCGCCTCACTCAACCTGATGAAGTTCCGCCTCGACGACGGCACGTTCGACACCGAGGCCTTCGAGCACACGGTCGACGTGATGATCCTGGCGCAGGAGATCGTCGT
>DATMEP010000045.1:0-10910 GCA_035556755.1 Solirubrobacterales bacterium | reverse complement strand
AAGACGTAGTTGAAGGCGAAGACGCCCATGAAGGAGATGACGACCGCCTGGTTGACGGCGCGGCCGACTCCCGCCGCGCCTCCGGACGCAGTCATCCCCTTGTAGCAGCAGACGACGGCGATGATCGCGCCGAACAGGGTGGTCTTCAGGATGGAGCCCCAGAGCTCGGTCACCGAGGCGTTGGAGAACAGGGTCGCGAAGAAGCCGCCGAGCGGCTGGCTGTAGACGATCTCGGTGAGGATGCCGCCGCTGATCCCGAAGACCAGCGCGTAGATGTCGAGCAGGCCGGTGATCAGCATCAGGGCGAGGAAGCGCGGCACGACGAGGTTCTTGATCGGGTCGACCCCGAGCACCTGCAGGGCGTCGAGCTCCTCGCGGATCTTGCGGGCGCCGAGATCGGCGGTGATCGCGGTGCCGGCAACGCCGGCGACGACCACCGCGGTGACGAAGGGGGCGAACTCGCGGATCGAGGCGAGCACGAAGAAGCCGCCGAGCCGGTCCAGAGCCCCGAACAGGTTGAGCACGTTGGCCGCCTGCAGCCCCGGCGCGCCGAAGCCGAAGGCGACGGTCGAGATCAGCAGCGGGAACCAGCAGAGCTGCAGGGCGAAGAGGAACTGGCCGATGAACTCCTCGCCGTAGGGATAGGGCGGTTTCACCGCGGAGACCAGCGTCCTCGCGGTGAGGATCATCATGTCCCCCACCTGTTCGAAGAAGGACTTGGCGGGCGCGAAGCTCCGGCCTATGGATGCGGCGTTGTCCATCTGCTCCTCCCGGCAAGCGAGATCGCATCGGCGCGGCCCCGCTCGGTCACTTGAGTCTATGGGATGCGCCAGCGGCGACGGCTGATCGAGTGTTGAGATCCGGCTAACGCCGCTGCGCATCGGTCGGGGACGCCGGAGCGGCCGAAACCCCGTGGTATGTTCCGGCCGCCTTGGGGGGGAAGCGCAGACATGGACGGCGTTCCCGCATCGGCGCAGGCGCCGCCGGCGCCGCGATCGCGATTCTGTCCCTGTCCCTGGCGTCCTGCGGCGACGACTCGTCCTCGTCATCGGATGCGAAGGAGTCGGCCGGCCCCTACCGGGTCAAGGTCGTCGGCGCCGAGTTCCCGGCCAAGCAGCGGCTGGGCCAGACCTCGCTGCTGCAGATCGGCGTCCGCAACAGCGGCCGGGAGACCATCCCGGCGCTGGCGATCACCGTCTCGGTCGCCGGCGAGCAGGGGCAGGCCTCGTCGCTGCCCTTCGGGATCCGCAGCCCGGAATCGGGGCTGGCCCAGCCAGACCGGCCGGTCTGGGTTCTTTCCGAGAAGTACCCGAAGCTGGTCGGCTCCGACAAATCGGCCGGCGCGGAAAACGCCAGCCGCAAGACCTTCCTCTTCGGACCGCTGAAGGCCGGCGAGACGAGCGAGACGGTTTGGAAGCTGACCGCCTCGCGCACGGGTGCCTTCAGGCTCCTCTACTCGGTCGGCAACGGACTGAGCGGCGAGGCGAAGACCGAGACCGCGGCGGGGGGCGAGCCCGGCGGCTCCATCGCGGCGCGGATCACCGAGGTGGCGCCGGAGACGATCGTCACCGACAGCGGCGAAGTGGTCGAAGTCCAGCCGGGCAAAGAAACGCAAGCCAACCGCTAGCTTTGTCCCGATGAGACGTCGCGCCGCCCTGTGCGCCGCCGCCGCGGTCTTCGCGATCGCCGCGCTGCCAGCCTGCGGCGAAGCGCAGGAGCCGCCGGCCGAGCGGCAGGGTTCGAGCGGCCTGGCGGACGTCAGCGCCAACGGGCGCGGCGGGGTCGCCCTGAAGCGGATCGGCAACTTCGAGAGCCCGGTCTACGTCGCCGCCGCCCCCGGCTTCCCGCAGCTGCTGTTCGTGGTCGAGCAGCCCGGCACGGTCAGGGTGCTGAGCGGCGGCAGGCGGCTGGGACGGCCCTTCCTCGACATCTCGGGAATGGTCGAGTTCGGCGGCGAGCGCGGACTGCTCTCGATCGCCTTCCCCCCGGATTACAAGCGCAGCGGGCGCTTCTACGTCTACTACACCGACCAGCAGGGGGACATCAGGGTCGACGAGTTCAGACGAGAGAACGCGACGCAAGCCGCGCGGGGCTCACGTCGCGCAGTAATCGAGATACCCCACCGCACCAACTCCAACCACAACGGCGGCCAGCTGCAGTTCCTCGGCGATCTCCTCTACTTCGGGACCGGCGACGGCGGCTCCGGCGGCGACCCGCCCAACAACGCCCAGAACCGCGACAGCCTGCTGGGCAAGCTGCTGCGGATCGACCCGCGACCCTCGAACGGCCGGCCCTACTCGGTCCCGGCCAGCAACCCGTTCGTGGGCAGGGCGGGGCGCGACGAGATCTACAGCTACGGCCTGCGCAACCCGTTCCGCTTCTCCTTCGACACCAGCGCCGGGACGCCCCGGATCGCGATCGGCGACGTCGGCCAGGGCATCTTCGAGGAGCTCGACTACACCACGGTCGGCGCCGCCAGCGGGGCGAATTTCGGCTGGGACGCCTTCGAGGGGTTCGCCCCCTACACCGACGAGAACAGCGGCACGCCGGATCCGGGCGGCACGGTGAAACCGATCTTCGCCTACCCGCACAGCCGTGGGGGCAGCTGCACGATCATCGGCGGCTACGTCGTCCGCGACCCCCGCCTGCCCTCCCTGCGCGGGCGCTACGTCTACGCCGACCTCTGCGAGGGCCAGCTGCGCAGCCTCGAACCGCACCTGCGGCGAGCCAGCGGCGACCGCAAGCTCGGCCTCCAGGTCTCGACCCCGAGCTCCTTCGGAGAAGACTCCCGCGGCCGCCTCTACGTAACCTCGCTGGAAGGACCGGTCTACCGGCTCGTTCCGCGCTAGGCCGAGGCGAGTCGCCGCCGGACTACCGGCGGCGACTCGGAAGCTCAGCTCGGCTGCTCAGCGGCGAGCGAAGGGATCGATATAGAGGTCATCGACCTGCCACTGGCCCTTGCTGTCCAGCGGCGTGATGTGGATCTGGATCGAGCTGGGGATCAGCACGCCAATGATCGTCGCCAGGCTGAGGACGGTCGACATCTGCTGCGTCGGCGCCCAGGTCGGACCTGCGACGACCGTGCTGACCGCCTTCGTGCGCACGAGGCCGAGCAGCTTGTAGACGGCCTCGACTCGCAGGCGCGAGCTGGGATCGCCGGTGTTGCGGGCAAGCATCCGGAACATCGGCGTGTCGAGCGACATGCAGATCGGCGGGCTGACCGCCTTACTTCCGGCTGGCAGCGACAGCGAGCGCGAATCGCCGGGCTCGTTCAGGTAGTAGCTCTCGTTACCGGCCACCGTCGTAGCCCCGCCGGTGAGCGACCAGCCGCTACCGCCGGCCTCGAAGCCACCGTCGGGGGCGAGAACGTAGTGATGGCGGTCGCCCCACTGGCCGAACACCTGCTCGGCGCCGGTGTAGGAGCACGCCGCCTGGGCGGACCCGGCGGAGAGGACCAGTGCCATCGAAGCGATGGCGAGCACGCCCGCGAACTTGGTGCGGGAGTGAGCGAGAGCGAAAATCGAGCTGAGCTTCATTCGGGAAACCTCCTGTCGCAGGCCAAACAGCCTGGTCGTGAAAACCAAGCTGGCAGTTGAGCCATCTCGCCAAAAGCGAGACCTCTGACTTTGCGCCCCTGCCTCGCGACAGGTTTGCCCTTATTCAGCTGACTTATGTGTTGGCCACCATCGGGCATGTATCGCGGGGGTCCAAAGAAGATCGAACGAACGTCTAAGCACTAATGCGAATCGGGACGTTTTTGGGCGAGGGCTTGCACCTTGCGGGGCTTTACTGCGGCTTCTCCGCAGTCGATATGGGGGTGGCAGTCGTCTCCTTCCGGCTGCCGTCGCCATGGCCGCAATAACCAACACCTCCGAGCTGGAGCGTCTCTTCGCCCGTGGGCGCGAACGCACGGTGCTCCCTGCGTACGGACGCGAGCGGATGGTCGAGGCGGTCGCCGCGCTCGCCTTCCTGGCGACGGCGCTCGCGATGGCCTTCCTGATCCCGGCCTCACGCGGGCTGGACGTATCGACCCTCGCGATCCTCGTCGCCGCGTACGTCCTCGCCTGCCAAGCGCAGTTCGACATCGCCGATGGCTACACGGTGCCGACGGAGTTGGTGCTGGTGCCAATGCTGTTCCTGCTCCCGACCCCCGCCGTTCCGCTGATAGTCAGCCTCAGCTGGGCTTTGGGCCGGATCCTCGACTACGCGACCGGGCGCACCAGCGTGTACCGGGCCTTCCACGTCTTCGCGGACTGCTGGCACGCCGTCGGCCCAGCTCTGGTCCTGACCCTCGCCGGCGCCCAGCTCTTCTCCTGGGAGCAGTGGCCGGTTTACGTCGTCGCCCTGCTGGCGCAGTTCGCCTTCGACTTCGTGGCGACGACCGTTCGCATGCGGCTGATCGAGGGCCCGTCGTCGTGGATCGAGCTGCGGCTGCTGGCGCCGGTCTACGGACTCGACGCGGCCCTGGCTCCGGTCGGCTTGGTGGTCGCTTTCGCGGCGCTCGAGCTCGGGCCCGCGGTCTGCCTGCTCGTCATCCCACTCGCCGCCGTGCTCGCCGTGCTTTCCCGGGAGCGTCAAACCCGGATCGAACAGGCACTCGAGCTGAGCGCCGCGTACCAGGGGACGGCGCTGCTACTCGGCGACGTGGTCGAGGCCGACGACGCCTACACCGGTAGCCACAGTCGCGGCGTGGTCGACCTGTCGCTGGCCGTCAGCGACCGGCTCGGCCTCGGCTCCAAGCAGCGAAGGAACGTCGAGTTCGCGGCACTCCTGCACGACGTCGGCAAGATCGCAGTGCCGAACGAGATCATCAACAAGCCTGGACCGCTCGACGACGACGAGTGGGCGGTAATGCACCGACACACGATCGAGGGCGAGGAGATGCTGAACCGCGTCGGCGGCGTTCTCAGCGAGGTCGGTCGCATCGTGCGCTCCTCTCACGAGCACTACGACGGCAGTGGCTATCCGGACGGCCTGGCCGGGGAGGCGATTCCGATCGAGGCCCGCATCGTCACCTGCTGCGATGCCTTCAGCGCGATGACGACGACGAGGTCCTACCGCAAGGCAATGCCGATCGACGCTGCGCTCACCGAGCTGCGCGCTTGCGCTGGCAGCCAGTTCGACCCAGGCGTCGTGACCGCCCTCCTCGCAATCGTCTAACCCAGGACCCGAGCAAGGGGGGTACAGTTGGCTGACCAGCCAAAGCGGGAAGGAGCGGTCAGGTGGAGAGCGGAACTGCGCAGGAGAGCGGTGAGGCGGTCAACGGCGCGAGCGCGAACGGGGCCGGCGCCGAGCTGATCGACGTCCTCAACCCCGCGACCGGAGCGACGGTCGCCAGCATCGAGGTCGACTCCGCGGAGCGCGTCGCCGAGACCGTGGCCCGGGTGCGCGCCAACCAGGCCGAGTGGGAGGCGCTTGGGATCGAGGGCCGCTACCACTGGCTGGGCAAGCTGCGCGACTGGATCCTCGACAACACCGAGCGGATCACCGACACGATGCAGGCCGAAACCGGCAAGGTCCGGTCCGACGTCTCCCTCGATCTCAACTACGTCGCGGAACTGATCAACTTCTACGGCTCGAAGGCGGAGAAGTACATCGGCGACGAGACCGTCCGCCCCCACTCCCCGCTGCTGGCCTCGCGAAAGCTCCTCATCCAGTACAGGCCCTATCCCGTGGTCGGCGTGATCAGCCCCTGGAACTTCCCCCTGGCGATGGCGCTCGGGGACTCGATACCGGCCCTGCAGGCGGGCGCGGCGGTCGTCGCCAAGCCCTCCGAGTTCACCCCCCTCAGCCTGATCGAAGTGATCAAGGCCTGGAAGGAGGAGATCGGCGCTCCCGACGTATTCGACTGCGTGCTCGGCACCGGCGACGTCGGCAGCTCCCTGATCGACCACGTCGACTACGTGCAGTTCACCGGCTCCGACCGGACCGGCCGCAAGGTCATGGGCCGAGCGGCCGAAACCCTGACCCCGGTCAGCCTCGAGCTGGGCGGCAAGGACCCGATGATCGTCCTCTCCGACGCCGACGTCGACCGCGCCGCCAACGCCGCCGCCTGGGGCGGGATGGTGAACTCAGGTCAGCTCTGCATCTCGGTCGAGCGGGTCTACGTCGAGGAGCCCGTCTACGACGAGTTCGTCGCCAAGCTGACCAAGGAGGTCGGCGCGCTGCGTCAGGGCGCCGACGGTCGCAAGCCCGAGAAGGACGTCGGCGCGATGACTTCGCCGAACCAGACCGCGATCGTCGAGGACCAAGTCAACGACGCACTTGCCAGCGGCGCCCGCGCGCTTACCGGAGGCCGGAAGGTGGACGGCCCCGGCGACTACTTCGAACCGACGGTGCTGGTCGACGTCGATCACTCGATGAAGGTGATGCGGGATGAGACCTTCGGCCCCGTCGTCGGGGTGATGAAGGTGCGCGACTCCGAGGAGGCGCTGCGCCTCGCCAACGACACCCGCTACGGGCTCGCCGCCTCCGTCTTCGGCGAGAAGAGCAGGGCCGAGAGAGTCGCGCGGCGAGTGGAGGCGGGCTCGGTGAACGTCAACGACGTGATCATCAACATGGCAGCGATGGGCGTGCCGATGGGCGGCTGGAAGCAGTCCGGGATCGGCTACCGCCATGGCGAGTACGGGATCAAGAAGTACTGCCGCGCCGAGTCGATCGTCGTAACCCGCTTCGGCGGCAAGCGCGAACCGAACTGGTTCCCGTACACCAGGTCCCGCCGCGGCCTCGTCGGCCGCGTCTCCCGGGCCTTCAGTGCCCGCGACCTGCGCCGCCGCCTGGGCCTGAGGCCAGGTGGGCGCGCCTGACGGCGTCCTCAGTCGCTCGAGTCGGGTCACGCACGGAAGTGCGCTCCCCTCCCCTCGCTCCCTGCGTCCTTGTCAGCCACACCCACCTGGCCTCAGGCTGAATAAATAGCCTTCTGACATGGCCGACTTCGCGGATTACTACCGGGAGATCTACGCGCGGGGGCTGGGCGGGGAGACGCCCTCGATCCCGGTGGCGGTCGAGGAGCTGGAGGGGCGCGCCCGCGAGGCGATGGAGGCGAAGGCGGCCAACTACGTCTTCGCCGGCGCCGGCAGCGAGGACACGATGCGGGCCAACCGCGAGGCGTTCGAGCGCCGCCGCATCGTGCCGCGGATGCTGCGCGACGTGGCCGAGCGAGACCTCTCGACCGCCGTGCTCGGCACCGCGATGCCGGCGCCGCTGCTGCTGGCGCCGATCGGGGTGCAGAAGGTCGTCCATGAGGACGGCGAGCTGGCGAGCGCCCTCGCGGCGGCGGCGCTCGGCCTGCCGCTGATCGCCAGCACCGCCTCGCACTTCACCCTCGAGGAGATCGCCGACGCCTCTGGCGAGGCGCCGCGCTGGTTCCAGCTCTACTGGCCCAACGACCGGGAGCTGGCCGGGAGCCTCGTCGACCGCGCCGGGGCCGCCGGCTACGGGGCGATCGTGCTCACCGTCGACACCTTCGTCCCGGGCTGGAAGCCGCGCGACCTGGGGCAGGCCTGGCTGCCGTTCCTCAACGGGATGGGCGTCGCCAACTACTTCCAGGACCCGGTCTTCCGCGCCGCCCTCGAGCGGACGCCGGAGGAGGATCCCGGCGCCGCGACCGGGCATTTCCTCGGCATCCAGGCCAATCCATCGCTGAGCTGGGACGACCTCGAGTGGCTGCGCGCGCGGACCTCGCTGCCGATCGTCGTCAAGGGGATCCAGCACGCCGACGACGCCCGCGAGGCGGTGCGGCACGGGCTCGACGGCATCGTCGTCTCCAACCACGGCGGCCGCCAGGTGGACGGCGCGATCGCTTCGCTCGACGCCCTGCCGCCGATCGCCGATGCCGTCGGCGGCGAGCTGGCGATCCTCTTCGACAGCGGCGTCCGCAGCGGCGCCGACGTGCTGAAGGCGCTCGCCCTCGGCGCCGACGCGGTCTGCCTCGGCCGGCCCTACGTCTGGGGCCTCGCGCTGGAGGGACAGGCCGGCGTCGAAACGGTGCTGAAGATGGTCCTCGCCGAGCTCGACCTGACGATGGCCCTCTGCGGCTACACCAGCCCCGGCGAGCTCGGGCCGGAGGCGCTGGCACCGAGATGAGGGCGATCGCCACCCTGGCGATCCTGGCGAGCCTCCTGTCCGGCGCGGCGCTCGGTCCCTCCCCCGGAGGAAACGGAGGAACCGGCGCAAGGGCCTGGAAGCCCGACCTGGAGGCGGCGCGGCGCTATGCACGCCAGCAGCCCGGCGACGTCAGCTTCGCCGTCGTCGGCCTCGGCTCGCCGCTGCGGGGCTTCCACCGGTCGCGCACCGCCCCCGCCGCCAGCACGATCAAGGCGATGCTGCTCGCCGCCTACCTGCGCCAGCCCTCCGTCCGCCGCCGGCAGCTGCGCGCCGACGAGCGGGCCGTGCTCGGGCCGATGATCCGTATCTCCGACAACTCCGCCGCAGCTCAGGTCGCGGCTACCGTCGGCGACAGACTCGAGCGGCTGGCGAGGGCGGCGCGGATGCGCGACTTCGAGTGGGAGTGGGAACCCGGTTGGATCGGCGGCCAGTCCCAGATCAGCGCCCGCGACCAGGCCCGGTTCTTCCTGCGCTACCCGCGCTACGTGCCGAGGCGCCACCGTCGCTACGCCCGTCGCCTGCTCGGCTCGGTCGCCTCCTGGCAGCGCTGGGGCGTCGCCGACGCCCGCCCGCGTGGCTGGCGGCTCTACTTCAAGGGCGGCTGGGGGATAAACGACGACGGGGTCGGCACCGTCAACCACCAGGTCCCCTTCCTCGAGCGCGGCCGCTGCCGCATCGCTCTGGCGATCCTCACCGAGCACAACCCTTCGACCGCCACCGGCGCCGAAACCCAGCGCGGCGTCGCCGAGCGTCTGCTGCGCGGAATCCGCCGTGCACCGTGCGGCGCGCAGGCCAAACGGGAACTAGGCCGGCGTCTCGATCTTGGGAAAGAGCGGCGGGACGCGTTCGACCTGCTGACCGCCGGGGCGGGAACCGAACTCGGTCAACTCCCGTGACTCCTCGCCCAGCGCCGCCAGCAGGCGCTCGCTCGTCTGCGGCAGGTAGGGGACCAGCAAGAGGGTGACGGTGCGCAGGCCCTCGACGAGGTTGTAGAGGACCTCGTCGAGTCGCTCGGGGTCGGCCTCGTCCTTGGCCAGCTCCCAGGGCCGCGTCTCCTCGACGTAGCGGTTGAGGCGACGGACCAGCTTCCAGACCTCCTCCAGCGCCTGGGTCAGCTCAGCCCGGTCGAGCTCCGAGCTGAAGCGCTCCACGACCCCTTCGAAATCCTCCTCGAGCACCGCGTCGACGCCGGCCACCGGGACGACGCCGTCGCGGTAGCGCTCGACCATCGCCAGCACCCGGCTGGCGAGGTTGCCGAAGTCGTTGGCCAGCTCGGTCTCGTAGCGCGACTCGAAGCCGGCGGTCGAGATCGAGCCGTCCTGGCCGAAGCTGACCTCGCGGAAGCAGTAGAAGCGCAGCGCGTCGGCGCCGAAGCGGTCGATCGCCTCGAACGGGTCGAGCACGTTGCCGAGCGACTTCGACATCTTTTTTTCGCCCATCAGCAGGAAGCCGTGGATCGCCATCCGCTTCGGCGGCTCCAGGTCCGCGGCCCAGAGCAGTGCCGGCCAGATCACCGCGTGGAACTTGAGGATGTCCTTCGCCATCACGTGCAGGTCGGCGGGCCAGAAGCGCTCGGTCAAGTCCTCCCCCTCGCGGGCGAAGCCGAGCGCGGTGACGTAGTTGAGCAGCGCGTCGAACCAGACGTACATCCGCTGCTCCGGGTCCCAGGGCAGCCGCATCCCCCATTTCAGCTTCGGCCGCGAAAGCGAGACGTCCTCCAGCCCCCCCTTGATGAAGGAGACCGCCTCGTTGCGGCGGAAATCCGGCACGACGAAGTCGGGGCGCTCCTCGTACAGCGCTTCCAGCCGCTCCTGGAAGGCGGAGAGGCGGAAGAACCAGTTCTCCTCGCGCACCTGCTCCAGCGGGATCTCGTGGATCGGGCAGGTCTGCCCCGGCCCCAGCTCGCGCTCCGTTTTGAAGTCGGCGCAGCGCGGGCAGTACCAGCCTTCGTAGACGCCCTTCGTGACCCAGCCGTTGTCGTAGACCCGCTGCATGATCTCGGCGACCTTCTCGGCGTGGCGCGGGTCCGAGGTGCGGATGAAGAAGTCGTTGGTCGCGTCGATGATCGGCATCAGTTCTTCGAACTTGGCGGCGTTGCGGTCGGCCAGCTCCTGCGGCGAGATCCCCTCGCGCTCGGCCGCGTTCTCGATCGGCTCGCCGTGCTCGTCGGTGCCGGTGAGAAAGAAGACGTCCTCGCCGCGCTGGCGCATGTGCCGGGCCAGCACGTCGGCGGCCATCGTCGAGTAGGCGTGGCCGAGGTGCGGCTCGGCGTTGACGTAGTAGATCGGGGTGGTGACGTAGTAGGCCATCGGCCGCCAGGCTATCTGCGCGGCTCCCTGCCGGTCAGCGCCCGGTAGAGGTCGTTGGCGCGGGTGCCGGTGAGGGCGGCGACGACGCTGGCCGCGGCGCGCGGGCGGGCGCCGGACTGAACCAGGTGGCGGAGGGCGTCGACCGCGAAGCCGACGTCTTTGTCGTCGTGCTCCTCGGCGGAGGCGGGGCCGATCACCAGGACGATCTCCCCCTTGACGTCGCCGCGAAAGCGCCGCGCCAGCTCCCCCAGCGAGCCGCGCGAGACCTCCTCGTGCATCTTCGTAAGCTCGCGGCATACCGCTGCCGGCCGGTCCGGAGCGATCGCCGCCAGCGCGGCGAGCGAGTCGCCGACGCGGCGCGGCGACTCGAAGGCGACCACGGTCTCGGTCGAGCGCAACACCCGCTCCATCTCCCCCGCCCGCTTCGGCAGGAAGCCCTCGAAGCGCCAGCGATCGGTCGGCAGCCCGGAGGCGACCAGCGCCACCGGCACCACC
>DATMEP010000044.1:0-5879 GCA_035556755.1 Solirubrobacterales bacterium | reverse complement strand
CTGATGTTCCCGACAACGGAGATGCTCGGAATCGACCTGGTGTTGCCGGACTTCGACTACCTGCGCGGCCGCGCCGACGAGATCGAGGCGATCGTGCTCACCCACGGTCACGAGGACCACGTCGGCGCGCTCCCCTACGTGTTGCGCGAAATCGGCATGCCGCCGGTGATCTACGGTGGCCTGCTGACGATCGGCATGGTCCGCTCCAAGCTCGACGAGCACAAGCTGAAGGAAGCGCCGCTGGAGGAGCTGCCTGCCGGCAAGAAGGTCCAGGCGGGCCCCTTCGAGCTGGAGCTGGTCCACCTCTCGCACTCGATCCCGGACATGCGCGGGGTGATCCTCGGCACGCCGTTGGGCAAGGTGCTGATGACCGGCGACTACAAGTTCGATCAGACCCCGGTGGACGGACGCCCGGCCGACATCTCGCGGCTGGCCGAGCTGGGACGGGAAGGGCTGCTGCTGCTCTGCGGCGACTCGACCAACGCCGACCGGCCCGGGATCGCGCCCTCGGAGTCGAGCGTCGGGCCGGCCCTGCTGGAGACCTTCGCCGCCTGCAAGGGGCGGGTGATCGTCACCTCCTTCGCCTCCAACATCCACCGCGTGCAGCAGGTGATCGACGCCGCCGTGGCACTAGACCGCCGCGTCGCCCTGGTCGGCCGCTCGATGCGCAAGAACTTCAACATCGCCTCCAACCTGGGAATCGCCGAGGCACCGTCGGGCCTCTTCATCCAGCCGCGCGAGATCGAGAACTTTCCGGACGAGAAGGTGGTCGTGATCTCGACCGGCAGCCAGGGCGAGCCGCTCTCGGCGCTGCGTCGGATGGCCAACAACGACCACCGCGACGTCGAGCTGCATTCCGGCGACACCGTCGTCTTCTCGGCGACGCCGGTGCCGGGCAACGAGCGCGCGGTCAACGAGACGATCGACCGCATCTACGAGATCGGCGCCTCCGTCGTCACCGCCAAGGACGCGCCGATCCACGCCTCCGGGCACGGTTGGCAGGAGGAGCTGAAGCTGATGCTCAACCTGACCAAACCCCGCTACGTGATGCCGGTTCACGGCGACCACCAGCGGCTGCGCCTGCACGCCGGCCTGGCCGAATCGGTCGGGGTCGCCGGCAAGGACATCTTCCGGGGGCGCAACGGGCTGCCGCTGGAGATCGACGGCGGCGGCGCCCGCTTCGGCGAGGACATCCACACCGGGGTGATGTTCGTCGACGGCGTCAACGTCGGCGAGCCCGACGACGTCGCCCTGCGCGACCGGCGCGAGATCTCCGCCGACGGCATCTTCATCGTCGTCGCGACGATCTCGACCGACGACGGCAGCGTCGTCGCCGACCCGGAGGTCATCTTCCGCGGCGTCGCCTTCCTCGAGGAGGCTGGCGGCCTGGTCGAAGAGCTGCAGGACGTGGTCGAGGACTCGCTCGAAGACGCGGCCAAAGCTGGCACCCGCGAGCTGCACCTGATCCAGGAAGACCTGCACGACGCGATTGCGCAGCTGGTCTACGAGAAGCTGCGGCGGCGGCCGATGATCCTGCCGGTGGTAGTCGAGGTCTGAGGCGAGCGCCTCACCCTTTGGTGAGCCAGATATCTTCGCTCCCAGCGGTTTCGATCCACCACTCGCCTTTGATCGTAAGCCCGATCGGACACACGCCGGTGTTCCCGGAGATTCGGACGCCAACCCAGTTTCGCTGCATGACATACATCGGTTGCCCTATCGACGGTTCTGGGTTTCTGACTTTGAGTTGCCCGCTCACCATTCGGAAGATGCACTCGGTTCCTGATTTTTCAGGAATCAATTTGAATTTCATGTTTTTGCTTCCTCCGATGAACAACAACCCGTCATAGCCGCCGCCAACATCGAAGAAGCTGAACGAGCTTTTGTCCGCGGGCAGGTGTTCCAGCGAAGTCGCAACTTTGGGGGCTCCGTTGAAATCGGAGTCGCAGCTATTTCCTTCTTTGTTGAATTTGATCGAGTCGATGGTGCCGGTGCCACTGGCTTTGATGTCCCCCGTCATCGGCGCTTCGGTGCAGGTGACCGTGCCCATCGGGAGCCCGAGCGCAGTCAGCGTGGCGGTCGATGCACCGGGCAAGTTGGCGACGATTTTCCCCGAGTAAAGCTGTCCGGCGGGGCATTTGCCATCTTTTTCCGGCGCCGCTTTGCATAGGACCCCTGGCGGGTCGAGCGCAATGTGGGCGGGTTTGGGCGTATCGACCGTGTAGGTCGCGGACCAAGAGACTGAGATAGGGCAGAGGAAGCCACCGCTCGTCTTGGTGAGCACCTGTTCGCTGACGCCGAGCTGAGCCGGGTTGCCGCCGGTTACTTCGAGTTCGAGAGTTTCGGCGGCGAACGCGCAGCTCACGACACCGCATTTCATGGTGGCGGAAGGGTTGCCTCCTTCACCGCCCTCGACGGACATCGAAGCTTTGTCTTCGCTGGTCTTTTCAACCGATGCGTAATAGGGCAGGTTCGGCACGGTCCAGGTGCATTCGAGTTCGCCCGTTTTGCATTTCGAGAGCGTAAGCACGGACAGAGCGAGCTGCAACGGGCTACCGGCATCGGCGAGCGTTTCCCCTTCGATGCTCGATTCTTGACAGGTGGAATT
This sequence comes from Solirubrobacterales bacterium, assembly GCA_035556755.1. Classification (GTDB taxonomy): domain Bacteria; phylum Actinomycetota; class Thermoleophilia; order Solirubrobacterales; family 70-9; genus VRUE01. The sequence continues at coordinate 3,274 of DATMEP010000044.1, read as the reverse complement.
CCACATTGCCGATTTGATGACCACTTCGCTTGCGCTGGCTTCGAGTTCCGTACCGGCTTCGTAGACCTGAGCGGGTTCACACGGTTCTTCTTCTGCTTTGCAAAGTACGGTCGCCGATCCCGATGCCGACGCTGCGGCGAACGACAACGCGACCGATACCGCGACCGAGACCAGGAGGAGCGTCCGCGCCGACTTCATCGCCCTAGCCGTACCACGGCGCCGTGGTATTTGTCAACAAATGCTTGAGTGCTCGATTAGATCTGATCCAATGTGGTGACGATCTCACGTTGAGACCCGGCAAGAGGAAGTCGCACCCGGAAGAATGCGCCGCCGAGCCCCGATACGCCTACCTCAGCGCTGCCGCCGTGTGAAGCCGCTACAGCGCGGACGATCGCCAGGCCGAGACCGCTGCCACCAGGCGCCGAGGTGTCCGCGGAACCGTCGCCGCGCGCGAAGCGCTCGAAGACCTGCTCGCGCAGCTCGGGGGGGACGCCGGGGCCGTCGTCGGCGACCTCGAGCACGGCGCTCGGGCCCTCGGCGCGCAGGCGCATCTCGACGGTCGAGCCGGGGGGCGTATGGCGGATCGCGTTGTCGAGCAGGTTGAGGACCATGCGGTGCAGCTCGTCCGGGTTGCCGTCGACGGGTAGTGGCCGGTCGTTCTCGATCCGCAGCTGCCGTTCGCCCGCCGTCGGCGCCACCTCGGCAGCGGCGTTGCCCGCCGCCTCGGCGAGATCGCAGCGGGTGCGGGCGCCGATCCGGCCGGCGTCGGCGTGGGCGAGGAGCAGCAGGTCGCCGACCAGGCGGCTCATCCGGCCCGAGGAGCGCAGGGCGGAGTCGACCATCGCCCGCTCGTCCTCTCGCTCCGGGTCCTCGAGACCGGCCTGGAGCAGCTCCAGGTTGGCGAGGATGCTGGTCAGCGGCGTGCGCAGCTCGTGCGAGGCATCGGCGACGAACTCGCGCTGCCGGCGCAGCGCCGCTTCGCGCTCGGCTCGCGCCGCGTCGAGCGAGCGCAGCATCTGCTCCAGGGTGGCGGCCAGTTCGCCGACCTCGTCCTCGGCGCGCGGTGCCGGCATGTGACGCGACGCGTCGCCGGTGACGGCGATCTTGCGGGCGGTCGCGGTCAGCGAGGAAATCGGGCGCATCGCGCGGGCCGCGATCGTGGCGCCGGCCAGGCTGGCGAGGAGCGTCCCGCCCAGCACACCGGCGAGGATGAAGATCCAGAGCCGCGTCACGGTCGAGTCGAGGTGCTCGACGTTGCGCGCGTACTGGACGTACCCGGTGAGGCCGCCGCTGCCGCCGCCGATCCGTGCCGTCGAGACCTGCATCCCGCTGACCCGGCCCTGGCCGGGGTCCGGCGGACCGAGGTCGGCGGCGCCGGTGTTCTGGGTGAGCAGGGCCCCACTGGCGCCGAAGACCCGCACGGTGGCGTCGTTGGGCAGGGCGAAGTCGTCGAGGCCCGGGCCGCGGATCAGGTAGGAACCGGTGGGGGTGTTGACGATCCGCAGTTCGGCCGCCAGCGTCTGTGCGGCCACGTCGACCTCGCGCTCGAAGTCGCTGCGGATCCGCTCTGTGGCCACGCCCCCGATGACCGCGCCGAAGATCAGCAGGATCACGAACGTGAGCCCGGCCGAGGTTGCGGCAAGACGCCAGCGGACCGGCCAGTTGCGGGGGCGGAGCCGGCCGGGCACGGCTAGTCCTTCAGCACGTAGCCGGCGCCGCGTTTGGTGTGCAGGAGGCGATCCTCCCCTTCGGCCTCCAGCTTGCGGCGGAGGTTGGAGATGAAGACGTCGATCGTGTTGGTGGCGGCCATCGGGTCGTAGCCCCAGACCTCGCCGAGCAGCCGCTCCCTGGAGACGACGAGGCGCTCGTTTCGCATCAGGTGCTCGAGCAGCTCGAACTCGCGGTTGGTCAGTTCGATCTCCCGCCCGCCGCGCTTCACCTCGCGGGTCGCCGGGTTGAGGGTCAGGTCGGCGACCTGCAGCGAGGCGGCGCCGCGGGGCGGGTGGCGGCGCAGCAGCGCCCGGATCCGGGCCAGCAGCTCGCGGCGCTCGAAGGGCTTGACCAGGTAGTCGTCGGCGCCGCTGTCGAGGCCCTCGACCCGGTCCTCGGTCTCGGCACGGGCGGTCAGCATCAGGATCGGCACGTCGCCCTCGGCTCGCAGCCGGCGGCAGACCTCGACCCCGTCCAGCCGCGGCAGGCCGAGGTCGAGCACGACGAGGTCGGGTGTGAACCCGGCCGCAGTGTCGAGCGCCTCGACCCCGTCGGCGGCTGTGCGGACGTCATACCCCTCGGTGCGCAGCGAGCGCCGCAGCACCTCGGCGATCTCCTCGTCATCCTCTACGACGAGGACCCGTCCACCCGCCTGTTCCACTTCTCCGGTTTGCATCGCGAACGATGGTAGCCGCGCAAACTCACCGCTTCGCGCAGTTTTAGCGTGAATTTAGGCACGGAGATAGCGGGGAAGGCGCGTCTTTCTCGGGGGTTGGCATCTGCGCGGCTTGCCATGATCGGCAGCCCGTGAGCCAGCCCACCGCCGTCCACCTCCACGCTCACAGCGAGTACTCGCTGCTCGACGGCGCCTGCAAGATCGATGCGATGGCGGCGCGGGCGGCGGAGCTGGGCCAGCCGGCCCTCGGGCTGACCGACCACGGCGTGATGAACGGTGCGGTGGACCTCTACAAAGCGTGCGGAAAGCACGGGATCAAGCCGATCGTCGGCCTCGAGGCCTACCTGGTCGACGACGTCGCGACGATCAAGGAGAAGCCGAAGTACGAGCGCAACCACCTCACCCTGCTCGCCGAGAACGACACGGGCTTGGCCAACCTCGTCCAGCTCACTTCGGCCGGCTTCCTGCAGGGCTTCTCACGCGGCAAGGCCAACGTCGACATGGACCTGCTCGCCAAGCACGCGGAGGGGGTGATCGTCCTCACCGGTTGCCTGCAGTCGCGCTTCTGCCGCCGCCTGATCGAGGAGCGGCCCGACGATGCCCGCGCCCACCTCGACGACCTGATCCAGGCCTTCGGACCCGAGCAGGTGTATTTCGAGGTGCAGAAGAACAAGATCCCCGAGCAGGACAGGGCCAACGAGGGCATCGTCCGCTTCGCCCGCGAGCTGAACCGGCCCCTCGTCGGCACCGCCGACGTCCACTACCTGCGGCGCGAGGACTTCGACAACCACGCGGCGCTGCTCTGCGTGCAGACCAAGTCGACCCTGGAAGCGCCGAAGATGAGCTTCGACACCAACGAGTTCTTCCTCAAGAGCAACGAGGAGATGG
>DATMEP010000043.1:0-2479 GCA_035556755.1 Solirubrobacterales bacterium | reverse complement strand
GGGTGCTCGAACTTGGCGAACAGTTCCCAGAACGGTTTGGCGACGTGGGCGCGGCGCTCCATCTCGCGCTCGACGATTAGCCCCAGGGTGGGGCTCTGCACGCGGCCGACGGAGAGGAAGTTGGAGCCGAAGCGGCGGCTGGCGAGGGAGACGGCGCGGGTCAGGGTCGCGCCCCAGAGCAGGTCGATGTCCTGGCGGGCGGCGCCGGCGTTGGCGAGCGGGTAGGAGAGCGTGTCGAGCTCGCCGAAGGCGCGCTCGATCTCTTCCTTGGTCAGCGCCGAGTAGCGGGCCCGCAGGATCGTCAGGGTGCCGGCATCGGCTTCCTCACGGGTGCCGAGTTCCGGGTTGGCGTCGAGCATCTCCTCCAGCGCCTCGAGGCCGATCAACTCGCCCTCGCGGTCGAAGTCGGTCGCGATCACCAGCTCGTCCGCGCCTTTGGCGACCTTCCTGATCGCTTTGACGACGTTTTTGTCGGTCGGCTCCTTGATCAGCTTGGCGTCGATCAGGTCGTGCAGGTCGGTCTTCTGCCAGTTCGAGTAGCCCTCGGGGAAGGCGGGACCGAGCACGTGGCCCTTGAGGCCGATCGTCATCTGGTCGTTGCCGTTCTCGTCGCTCCAGCTGTAGTGGGGGACTTTGAAAGATTTGTCTTCCACGGCGCTGCCACCGCCGAGGATGTCGGCGATCTTCTTGGCGCTGTTGTTCTTCTCGGTGACGATCAGTCTCATCGGTCGGCGAGGGTAGCAGGGGTTCGCGGCGGCGCTGATCGGCCAGCTGCCGCCGATCCCCGTAGGATCGGCGCGCTAATGAGGGCTCTTGTCACCGGCGGCGCAGGCTTCATCGGCTCGAACCTGGTCGACGCCCTGCTCGCCCGCGGCGACGAGGTGACGGTCCTCGACGACCTCTCGACCGGGCGGCGGGAGAACCTCGACGGGGCGCTGACGGCGGGGGCGGTGCTGGTCGAGGGCGACGTCCGCGACGGCGAGGCGCTGGCCGCGCTGGCCACCGAGCGCCAACCGGAGGTCGTCTTCCACCTGGCCGCCCAGATCGACGTCCGCAAGTCGATTGCCGATCCCGCCTTCGACGCCTCGGTCAACGTCGGCGGCACCGCCAACGTGCTGGAGGCGGCGCGGACGGCAGGGACCGGTCGGGTCGTCTTCGTCTCCACCGGCGGCGCGATCTACGGCGAGGGCGCCGGCAAGGCCCTGCCGCTGGACGAGGGGTCGGCGGTCGAACCGCTCTCCCCTTACGGTCAGAGCAAGTTTGCGGCCGAGGGGTACCTGGCCCTGTACGAGCGGCTCTACGGCCTCTCCGGCGTGAGCCTGCGACTGGGCAACGTCTACGGGCCGCGCCAGGACCCGCTCGGCGAGGCGGGCGTGATCGCGATCTTCTGCGGGCGGCTGCAGACGGGCGGGCGGCCGACCGTCTACGGCGACGGCAGGCAGACCCGGGACTACATATATGTGGGGGACGTGGTCGCCGCCGCGCTCGCCGCCGCCGGATCGGAAGCGACCGGGCCGATCAACGTCGGCACCGGGGTCGAGACCGACGTGCTGGAGCTGGCGCAGCGGCTCGGCGAGCTGGGCGGCGCCGAGGACTTCGAGCCCGAGCTGGCCCCTCCCCGCGCCGGCGAGGTGGAGCGGATCTCGATCGACGCCGGACGGGCCGAGCGCGAGCTGGGCTGGCGGGCGGAGACCAGTCTGGAAGAGGGTCTCCGGCTCACTCTCGGCTCCCTCTAGTCTTACCCCATGCCCGCCCAGGCCTACGCCGGCAAGGAGTGCGTGTGCCAGCTGCGCAAGGGGATCTGCGACCAGTCGTGCGTGCGCGACATGCTGGAGACCCCCTTCTACATCGCCTGCCTGAAGCTGAAGGGGCGGCGCTGCCTGGTGGTCGGCGGGGGCGACATCGGCCTGGAGAAGGTGGAGGGGCTGCTCGCCTGCGACGCCGACGTGACCCTGATCGCGCCGGTCGCCCACCCCGAGCTGGAGTCGCTGGCCGCCGAGGGCTCGATCGAGTGGGAGAAGCGGGCATACGCGGGCGCGGCGGACCTGGCGGGTGTCTTCATGGTCATCGCCGCCACCGACGACAGCGAGGTCAACATCGGCGTCTACGACGACGCCGAGCGACGGGCGATGCTGGTCAATGTCGTCGACGTGCCGCCGCTCTGCAACTTCATCCTGCCGGCGATCGTCCGCACCGGGCCGCTGGCGATCGCGATCTCGACCGCCGGTGCCTCCCCCGCCCTGGCGAAGCGGATGAAGCGCGAGGTCTCCGAGCTGTTCGGCGAGGAGTACGCGCGCCTGGCGGTGGTCCTCAACGACGCCCGCGGCTGGGCCAAGGCGACGCTGCCGACCTACCAGGACCGCAAGGAGTTCTTCGAGGGGATCGTCAACGGCGACCCCGACCCGGTGGCGCTGATCCGCGAGGGTCGCGAGACCGAGGTGCTGGCGCTGATCGAGGCCGCCAAGGAGCGCGCGGCCGC
>DATMEP010000042.1:0-10227 GCA_035556755.1 Solirubrobacterales bacterium | reverse complement strand
CACCTCGCCCCCTACATCGAGAAGGTGGCGGCGGGTGCGCCGGGATCGCGATCGCCGGAATTGCTGAGGCTGGCGAACGAGGACCTCGCGACGGTCGCCGCGCCGAAGGTAGCGGCCCAGGTCCTCGCCCAGCTCGAGGCGGTTCCCGAGCGCCGCCTCCAGCAGGACCTCGCCGCGGCGGAGTGCTGGGCCTGCTGCCGCCACGACCCGCTGTTCCCGGCCGGCCTCGGCGACGCCGGGGACGCGCCTTGGGCGTTGATCGGCCGAGGAGACCCGGGGTTGCTGGCGGGCCTGGAGCCGGCGGGAGCGGTGACGGTGGTCGGCGCCCGGCGGGCGAGCGCCTACGGCCGAGAGGTGGCCCGCGAGCTCGGCCGCGAGCTGGCCGCCAGCGGCTTGGTCGTCGTCAGCGGCCTGGCATTCGGCATCGACGCCTGCGCGCACCGCGGCGCGCTCGAAGGCGGGCGAACCGTCGCGGTCCTCGGCTGCGGCGCCGACGTCGCCTACCCGGCCGCGCACCGTTCGCTCTGGCGGCAGATCTGCGAAAGCGGCTTGGTGCTCTCCGAGCTGCCGCCGGGGACGGGCGCCTGGCGCTGGTCCTTCCCGGCGCGGAACCGGATCATGGCGGCGCTCGCCGGAATGACCGTCGTCGTCGAGGCGGCCGCGCGCTCGGGCTCGCTGATCACCGCGGATCTCGCCGCCGACCTTGGCCGGGACCTGGGCGCTGTGCCGGGACCGGTCGGCTCGCGGCTCTCCGCGGGGCCGCACAACCTGCTGGCAGGAGGCGCTTGCCTGGTGCGCGACGCGCAGGACGTGCTCGACGCGATGCTGGGTGCCGGAGTGCAGCGAATCGAGCGCAGCGGCCCCTCGCTCTCACCGTTGGCTGAGGCAGCGCTGGAGGCGCTGGAGCGTGGGGCGGAGACCTGCGACGCGATTGCGGTCGAGCTCGGCCTATCCGGCGGCGAGACGGCAGCGGCTCTCGCCGGTCTGGAGGCAAGTGGCTACGTCACCTGCTCGCTGGTCGGCGTCTACGCGAGAACGAACTTGAAATCGCCACTCAACACTAGGCTGGAGAAACCATGATCGAAAAACGCATTCCCACGGTTCTGTCCATCGCCGGTTCTGACTCCGGCGGAGGTGCCGGCATCCAAGCGGACCTGAAGGCCTTCGCCCGTTGCGGTGTGCACGGGATGACCGCGGTCACGGCGATAACCGCGCAGAACACCGTCAGCGTCGACGCGATCGAGGCCGTTTCGCCGGAGATGATCATCGCCCAGGTCTCAGCGGTTGCCGAGGACATCGGCGTCGATGCGATCAAGATCGGGATGCTCGGCTCGGTGGAAGCGATCGAGGCTGTCGTCGCCTGCTTGGCCCTGATGGTCGATGTGGACGCACCGATCGTCGTCGATCCCGTGATGGTCGCTGAGAGCGGTGCCACGCTACTCGACCCCGAAGCTCACGAAGCCCTCGTTGTGCGACTTCTGCCGATGGCCACGGTGGTCACGCCCAACATTCCCGAGGCGCGCATCCTCTCCGGCGCGAGCGAAAACGCCACGCAAGCGGATCTGGCGCGTGAGGTGCGCGAGTTGGGACCGAAGGCAGTCGTCGTCACCGGTGGGCACAGCGAGGTCGTCGTCGACCTGTTCTTCGACGGCGCCGAGACCGTCGCGATCGAGGGAGAGCGCCATCCCGGTGGCGCCTCGCACGGCTCGGGCTGCACCCACTCCTCCGCCTTGGCGGCGTTCCTCGCTCACGGTGAGAGCCCGATCGAGGCAGCGCGCAAAGCGCGTGAGGTCGCCTCCGTAGCGGTTGGGGCAGGCTTGCGAGATATCGGCGCGGGGGCAGGCCCTGTGGACGTCTTCGACCTCGCCAACCGGCGGCCGGATGACGGCGGCGTTTAGATTCCAGGCATGAACGGCAACGCCAGCACCTCGACCAGTCTTCCCCGTCCACGCTCGAGCGTCGTCTTCGACGGTCCCGAGCGCGCCGCCGCGCGCGCCTACATGAAGGGGATCGGGTTCGACGACGATGCGCTGAGCCGGCCGACGATCGGCATCGCCAACACCTGGATCGAGGCGATGCCCTGCAACTTCCACCTGCGCGGACTCGCCGAGCACATCAAAGCGGGCGTTCGTGCTGCCGGGGGCACGCCGATGGAGTTCAACACGGTGGCGATCTCCGACGGGATCACGATGGGGACTCAAGGGATGAAGACCTCGCTGGTCAGCCGCGAGGTGATCGCCGACTCGATCGAGCTGACCGCGCGCGGCTACCAGTTCGACGCGATCGTGGCGCTCTCGGCCTGCGACAAGACGATCCCGGGCTGCGTGATGGCGCTGGCCCGTCTCGACATCCCCTCGCTGATGCTCTACGGCGGCTCGATCGCGCCCGGCCGCTGGCACGACCGCGACGTGACGATCCAGGACGTCTTCGAGGCGATCGGCGCGCACGCGGCGGGGAACATGAGCGACGAGGAACTGCACGAGCTCGAGGGCGTCGCAAGCCCCGGCGCCGGGGCTTGCGGTGGGCAGTACACCGCCAACACGATGGCCTGTGCCTTCGAGGCGCTGGGGATCAGCCCCGGCGGCTCGGCGATGGTTCCGGCTGAAGACGACGAGAAGGGAACGGTCGCCGAGAAGGTCGGCGAGCTGGTGATGCGGGTGCTGAGCGAAGACCTGCGACCGAGCCGGGTGATCACCCGCGACTCGCTTGAGAACGCGATCGCCTGCGCCTGCGCCTCCGGCGGGTCGACCAACGTCGTCCTGCACCTGCTCGCGGTCGCCCGGGAGGCCGGGATCGAGCTGAGCATCGACGACTTCGAGCGGATCTCGCGGCAGACGCCGCTGCTCGCCGACCTGAAGCCGGGCGGGCGCTTCGTCGCCACCGACCTCTACCGCGCCGGAGGCGTGCCACTGATCCTGGAGCGACTGGCCCAGGCGGGCATCCTCCATGGCGACGCGATCACCGTCAGCGGTCGCACGATCGGCGAAGAGGCTGCGCTGGCGAACGAGGCGGAGGGCCAAGAAGTGGTGCGGCCGCTCTCGAACCCGCTCAAGACGGAAGGGGGCCTGGCGATTCTGCGCGGCAACCTCGCCCCGGAGGGTGCGGTGGTCAAGCTTGCCGGCACCGAGCGCACCAAGCAGGTCGGTCCCGCCCGCGTCTTCGAGTCCGAGGAGGAGTGCTTCCGCGCGGTCAAGGACCGCTCGATCCAGGCCGGCGACGTCATCGTGATCCGCAACGAGGGCCCGGCCGGTGGGCCGGGGATGAGGGAGATGCTGCAGGTGACTGCGGCGATCGTCGGCGAGGGGCTCGGCGAGGAGGTGGCACTGCTCACCGACGGCCGCTTCTCAGGCGCCACCCGTGGCCTCATGGTCGGCCACGTCGCCCCCGAGGCCCTCAAGGGGGGGCCGATCGCCGCGATCCGCGAGGGCGACGAGATCAGCCTCGACGTCGAGGCCCGCCGCCTCGACGTGGCGCTCTCCGACGAGGAGATCGCCAAACGCATCGCCGAGTACGAGCCGCCCAAGCCGCTCTACGATCGCGGCGTCATGGCCAAGTACGCGGCCACCGTGTCGTCCGCCGCGCAGGGCGCGGTCACCGGCTAGTCGGTCGATTCCACGGTGTCTCGTCAGGCTGGGGTGGGATGGCGGGTGCCATCCCCCTCCGAAGCACACCTAGCTTCGAAATCTCTGCTTGAAGCTTCCTCTCAAGCTTGAGAACCCTGGGACCACACTCACAGCCTTGGTTATCCCGGGACACGTATCGAGAGAGAAGCCTGGTCGGCCTGCGGGCGAATGTCGCGAAGCGGCCTATGCAATCCGGTGATTGCGCGGCCGTAGGCCGCGCTCGTCGTTCACCCCAAGAGCGAAGCTCTTGGGGTGTCAATTCGACCGGAGGCCGGCCAGGCTTCTCTCCTGCCTGCAGGGGTCGCGGAATCAACCATCTAGTCGGCCAGGAAGTTGTCCAGCAGCGCGTTGAAGCGCGCCGGACGCTCCATCTGCGGCACGTGCCCGGTGCGCTCGAATAGCTCGAGTCGCGATTCCGGAATCAAGCGGTGGTAGCCGATCGCCGCCTCGACCGGGACGACTTGATCGTGCATCCCCCAGAGGACGAGCGTCGGGATCTCGATCTCCGGCAGCCGGTGCCTGGTGTCGTAACCGCCGATGGCGCGGATCGCGTCGGGGAACCCCGGCGCCCTGATGCCCGGCTCCAGCTGCTCGGCGAGTAACTCCGGCCTCACCCGGTTTGGGTAGCGGAACACCCTGCCGAAGGCAACCTGGCGGGCGCGCGGTCGCGTCAGCCATAGCTCACGGGCGCCCGAGAGGAAGGGCACGGTCGCCTCGAAGGTGCTGAGGAGGGCGTCTATCCGCCGCCCTTCGGACTCGGCGAAGCTGATTCCGGCGGCGGAGACGAGGGCGAGCCGCTCGAAGCGCGACGGCCCTTCGATCGCGGCCTCGGTCGCGACGAAGCCCCCCATCGAGTTGCCGACCAGCGCCGCGACCCGGTCGATCCCGAGCTTCTCGCAGAAGTCGTGGACGAGGCGGCCGTAGGCCGGCATCTCGATCTGCCATGAGGGCATCGGGCTGTCCCCGAAGCCAGGCAGGTCGATCGCGATCGCCCGGTGGGTGCGGCCGAAGTGAGGCAGGTTCTCGAGCCAGTTGCGCCAGCAGCCGCCGAGCCCGTGGACGAAGAGGATCGGCTCGCCCTCGCCGACCTCTGCGTAGTTGACGACCGCCCCCGGCAACTCGACCCGGCGCAGGTGCTCACGCCAGTCGATCCTCAGCCACTCGGGGTCGGCGTTGCCGTAGTCCGAGGCGGGGAAGCTGACCGAGCCGCTCATCACCGCCTCAGGCATAGCCCATCCTTTCCAGGATCGGGATCTCACGGATCTGGGGCGGCTGCAGGTGGTCCCAGAGGATGCCCCGCGGCCGCTCGTACTGGCGCTCCACCTCGATCACCGCGCGCGGCGTCGCGATCAGGTCGACCGGAAGGTCGTGGGCGGTGACCATCAGGTGGCGGCGCAGGACCTGGATCGGGTGCACGGTGGTCGCGACCGTGGTGTGGTCGTCGATCTTGCCGGCGTCGATCAGGACCCCGTACTCGAGGTCGGAGTAGCCGCCGCCCTTGCCGACGCGGGCCCCACTCAGGTTCACGGCGACCGACCCACAGAGGACGAAGTCGATCTCGGGCAGGTCGTCCAGCGCGGCGACCCGGCCGTGTTTGAGCGCTCCCTTGATCGTCGCCGCCTCCTTTTTCGCCTCCTTCGAGAGCCGCTTCGGTTCGAGCACGCGGAACGGGTGCGGGTCACGCAGCCGCGGCACCGCCATGATCACCGTCTTGCCCTCTTCCAGCGCGATGCGCCTCGCGTGCGTCTGGGGGGAGTCGGGGTTGGCCTTGATCACCCGCGCCCGCTTCCAGAGCCGGTTGCTGGCCAGCTTCTCGGAGGCCAGTTTCGCCCCGGCGAAATTGGGAATCCTTCCCTCGGCGCCCGGGAAGCGGGACACGCCCTCGCGGTCCATCGCCTTCCAGACCTCCTTGCGAACCTCGTCCTTGGAGCGCACCGGCGAAAGATATCCGCCCGGACCCGGCGTCGCACCTGCGTTTGCAGGGTAGAAGCCATTTTGACCGAATGATCCGCATGCCTAAACTTTTCCGGGTGCCGATCCGACGGTTACCGTAGGCAAGCTGGGAAACTCGATGGGGCGTAAGACGAAAATCGCGATTGCCACCTGTGTGGCATTGATCCTGCTCGGAGCGGTCGGCGCCTACGCGTACGACAGCAGCCAGGGCGACACGATCGCCGAGGGCGTCACGATCGGTGGCGTCGACGTCGGCGGGATGGACGCCGAGCAGGCCGAACGGGCGGTGCGCAGGCAACTGCTTGCGCCGCTGCGGCACTCGCTTCGCGTCGGCTACGACGGTCAGCGCTGGCAGCTGACCGGCAAGCAGCTGAAGGTGCGGGCCGACCTCGACTCCGCGGTAGAAGAAGCGCTCGACGTCAGCCGCGACGGCGGCCTTCCGTCCCGGGTCGTCCGCTACGTGACCGGGGGCGACGTCGACGAGGCCGTCGCGGCCGACGTCACCTACTCCCAGCGGGCGGTCAACCGGTTCGTGCGCAAGGTCGCCGGGGCGATCGACCGCGAGCCCCAGGACGCAACTGTCGAAGCGAGCGGCGGCTCGCTCGCCGTGGTCAAGCAGGAGAACGGGCGCAAGCTCCGCGACAACCTGTTGACCAAACAGCTGAATGCGGCGGTCTTAAACGCGAACGCCGACCACACGATCGCCGCCCGCACCAACTCGGTCGAGCCCGAGGTGACCAAGAGCGAGGTCGCCTCCGAGTACCCGACCTACCTGACGCTCGAGCGCTCCACCTACACGCTGCGCTTCTGGAAGAACCTGAAGCTGGCCAAGACCTACACCGTCGCGGTCGGGCAGGAAGGCCTGGAAACGCCGGAAGGCCTCTACCACCTGCAGGACAAGCAGGTCGAACCGACCTGGCACGTGCCCGAATCGGATTGGGCCGGCAGCCTCGCCGGGCAGTCGATCCCGCCCGGGCCGTCGAATCCTCTGAAGGCGCGCTGGATGGGGATCTACGAAGGCGCCGGAATCCACGGCACCGAAGAAACCTCCTCGCTCGGCACCGCTGCGTCCCACGGCTGCGTGCGGATGGCGGTTCCCGACGTGGAAGAGCTCTACGACCTGGTCGAAGTCGGCACCCCGATCTACATCGGTTAGCGCAGGCGACCGCCGCCGCGCGGCGAACTTGAACCGATGACCTGGGATGAGGCGCTGAGCGCCTACGACCGCGACCTGCGGGCGCGCAGCATGGCGGAGCGCACCCGCCGCGCGTACGGCGTCGACCTCGGTCAGTTCGTCGAGTGGACGGGGGAGAGGACCCCCGGCGATATTCGCCACCGCGACGTGCGGCGCTACGCGGCAGGGCTCTCCAGCGAGGGTCTTTCGCCGGCGAGCGTTGCGCGCAAGCTGGCCGCGATCCGGGGTCTCTTCGACTTCCTGGTCCGCACCGAGCGGGTGGGCCAGAACCCCGCCGACCTCGTCTCCAGCCCGAAGAAGGAGGACAAGCTGCCGCGGCTGCTCAGCGCCGAGCAGATGCGGGAGGTGCTGGAGCGGATCCCGACCAGCACGCCGCTGGAGCTGCGCGACCGGGCGATGCTGGAGCTGGCCTACTCCTGCGGCCTGCGCTGCGAGGAGATCGTCAACCTCGACGTCGACTCGTTCGACTTCGAGACCGAGCAGCTGCGGGTGCTCGGCAAGGGCTCGAAGGAGCGGTTGCTGCCGGTCGGCGAGCCGGCCCAGCGGGCGTTGCGGCGCTACTCCGAGCGCGGCCGCGGAGCGCTGGTGAGCGACCGGAGCGAGGGTGCCCTGTTCCTTTCCAAGAGCGGTCGCCGCCTCTCCAACTCAGACGTCACCCGCCGCCTCGCGCTCTGGGTGCGCGAGGCCGCACTCGGCGCCGGCGTCTCACCGCACTCGTTGCGCCACAGCTTTGCCACTCACCTGCTGGAAGGCGGCGCCGACCTGCGCACGATCCAGGAGCTGCTCGGCCACGCCTCGATTTCGACCACCCAGGTCTACACTCGGGTTGATGCGGCACGGTTGCGCGACGCGTACGCGGCCACCCATCCGCGCGCATGAAGCCCAAACGATTCCCAAGCGCCCTTAGAATCCGCCGAATTCCATGGAAACCGGCGTAAAAGAGGTCGAGCTCCGCGATCTGTGGAGTCGCTACAAGAAGGATGGAGACGCCTCGGCTCGCGAGCGCCTGGTGGTCGCCTACTCGCCGCTGGTCAAATTCGTCGCCGGCCGGCTCGGCGCCGGCTTGCCCTCGCACGTCGAGGACGCCGACCTGATCTCCTACGGCCTGATGGGCCTGATCGGCGCGATCGAGCGCTTCGAGCCCGAGCGAGGAATCAAGTTCGAGACCTTCGCGATGACGCGGATCCGCGGTGCGATCATCGACGAGCTGCGCTCACTGGACTGGGTGCCGCGTTCGGTCCGCTCCCGCGCCCGCGAAATCGAGGCGGCGCAGGCGAAACTCGAGCACGAACTGCAGCGGGCGCCGACCGATGCGGAGCTGGCCGAGAAGGTGGGCATCAGCGAGGACGAACTGCGCTCCTCGCTTTTGGAGATCGCCAACTCCTCGATCTACGCGCTGGACGAGCTCTGGACGGTCTCCGACTCCTCCGGCGACCAGGTCTCGCTGCTCGACACGATCTCCGACCCGCGTGCCGAGGACCCGCAGCAGTCGCTGGCCAGCAGCGAGGTCAAAGACCGCCTCACCGAGGCGATCGGCTCGCTGCCCGAGCGCGAGCAGCTGGTCGTCGCCCTCTACTACTACGAGAACCTCACCCTGCGCGAGATCGGTGAGGTGCTCGGCGTCACCGAGTCGCGCGTCTCGCAGCTGCACACGAAGGCTGTCATGCGACTCAAATCGTCTTTGCAGGAGGCCTAAGCCCCGCTGCTAGCTTTGCGGGGTGAGCGCTGACGAGAGCTGTGCGGTGTGCGGCCGCACCATCCTGGCGGGGGAGCGGGTCCGCACATACATGAGCCCGAAGGACGGGCCGCGGCTGGTCTGCGATCTGTGCAGGGAGCGAGCCGAGCGGCTCGGTTGGGTCGACCCGGCGGCGCCGGGGGCGAACGTCGGGCGGCATCCCGAGCCCGAGCCGGGGGAGTCGCCTCGTGGTCGGCTGCAGCGCGCCGCGGAGCGCTTCAACGCGAGCGAGGCGGCGCGGACGGTGGCCGGGCTGATGCGCACCCTGGGGCAGCCCTCGGTCTCGATCGGCGCCGCCGCCGGCTCGCCCAGCGAGGTGCGGGTCACGGTCGCCTGGGAGCTCGGCTGGTACCAGTGGAGGGTCGACCTCGGCGACGAGCTACGCCCGGTCTTCCAGCTCGACAAGGGCGAGGAGATCGAGCAGCTCGACGGCCCGGCACGCGAGTGGAACGCGCGAGCGGGGGAGGGGGGACGCCTGGCGCTTGGTGCGGCGCCCGTGCGACGCGCCGCCGATGGTAAGCCGGTCGGCTGAGCCATGCGCAAGCTGGTCGTCAACGTTGATGGCGGTGCCCGCGGCAACCCGGGCCCGGCGGCGATCGGCGTCGTCGTCCAGGCTCCCGAGGGGGACGTACTCGAGGAGCGTCGCGAGACAATCGGCATCGCGACCAACAACGTCGCCGAGTACAAGGCGCTGCTGCTCGGGATCGGGCGGGCGGCGGAGCTGGGGGCAAGCGAGCTGGAGCTGGTCGGCGACTCGGAGCTGGTCGTGCGCCAGGTCAAGGGCGAGTACAAGGTCAAGGACGCGACGCTGCGCGAGCTGCACGCCGAGGTGAAGCGGGCGTTGCGCGGCTTCGAGAGCTGGTCGATCCGCCACGTGCGGCGGGCCGAGAACGCCAAGGCCGACCGGCTGGTCAACGAGGCGCTCGATGCCTGAGCGGGGCGAGCCGATCGACCCCCGGGTCGACATCGGTCACGTCCACCTCAAGGTGGCCGACCTCGACCGGGCTCTGGACTTCTACTGCGGTGTGCTCGGCTTCGAGCTGCAGCAGCGGATTGGCGACGAGGCCGCCTTCGTCTCGGCCGGCGGCTACCACCACCACATCGGGCTCAACACCTGGCACTCGCGGGGCGGCTCACCACCGCCGCCCGGCAGCACCGGCCTCTTCCATCTCGCCATCCGCTACCCGGACCGGCGCACCCTCGCCGACGCGCTGCGCCGCCTGACGGAGGCGGGGGTGCCGCTCGAGGGTGCCTCCGACCACGGCGTCAGCGAAGCGCTCTACCTGAGCGACCCCGACGGCAACGGGATCGAGCTCTACCGCGACCGCCCGCGCGAGGAGTGGCCGCACCAGCCGGGCGGCGAGGGGATCGCGATGGTCACCGAACCGCTCGACCTGCGCGACCTCCTCGCCGAGCTGGGCTCTTAGGAGCCGAGGATCGCGCCGATCAGGTTCGGTTTGAACGGCTCGGTGCCCGGCTCGATCTGCAGGGAGCCGAAGCCGCCGTTGGCCCGGGCATAGGCCAGCTCTTTCGCCATGTCGCCGACGCCATTGGTGCCGGCCAGCGGCGCGATCTGCAGGGTGCTGAGCGTGCCGATCGCCCCGCCCGATTTGTTCAGGAAGCCGCTACCGGAGTCGCCGGGGATACCCGGCGTCAGCGTGATCACGACGTGGCTCCAGCCGTTGCCTTCGTTCTGCACGAGCACACCCTGCTTGGGGCTC
>DATMEP010000041.1:0-24914 GCA_035556755.1 Solirubrobacterales bacterium | reverse complement strand
GGGATCGAGGGCGCCTACCTGCTGCGCGCCCAGGGCGCGCCCGCCTTCGCCGGCCTCTTCTCGGCCTGGTGCGACCTGCGCGAGATCATGCCCTACGCCTTCGGCTACATGCTCTCGGCCAAGGTCGGGACCGGGATCGTCGCCGAGCTCGGCGCGATGCGGATCTCCGACGAGATCGACGCGCTCGAGGTGATGGGGGTGCCGCCGGTGACCTTCCTCTGCGCGACCCGCCTGCTCGCCGCCTGGATCGCCTTCCCCTTCATGTACCTGGTCGGGATCGGGATCATGTTCCTGGCCAGCTACATCGCGGTCGTCGAACAGATCGGCGACGTCTCCTCCGGCGGCTACCTGCTGATCTTCTGGATGTTCCAGAACCCTCCCGACCTGATCTTCAGCTTGATCAAGGGGATGTTCATGGCGACCGCAATCGTCATGGTCGGCTGCTATTACGGCTACACCGCCTCCGGCGGGCCGGTGGGCGTCGGCACGGCGACGGCGAAGTCGATGGTGCTCAATATCGTTCTGGTGCACATCATCGGGATGCTTGGAACCCTGATCTTCTGGGGGGCCAACCCGAGGGCGCCGATAGGAGGCTGATCTCAACCATGTCGATCGACGATCCAATTCAGAGGGACGACGAGGCCGGCCTCGAGGCCGAGGCGGGCGAGGAGACGGCTGCGGCAGCCAGGCAAGCTGACACGTCCGCAGCGGAAGATCCCTTGTCCGATACCTCCGGAGCGGAGGGGCCCTACGTGAGCGAAGACGGGGCGATCATGGGCCGCGACTTCGTCATCCCCGGTGTCGACCCCGCCGAGCGCGACCCCTACCGCTACCACACCGGTCGCAGGCGCGACCACGGCGGCGAGGACGCGATCGAGATCATCGACCTGGTCAAACAGTTCGGCCGCGCCCGCATCCTCAACGGCCTCAACCTCGGCCTCCCCGAAGACCAGGTCTCGATCGTCCTCGGCCCCTCGGGCACCGGCAAGAGCGTGCTGGTCAAGCACATCGTCGGGCTGCTCCAGCCGGACTCGGGCGACGTGCTCGTCCACGGCGAGTCGATCCCGAACATGACCGACGACGAACTCTTCGAGGTGCGCAAAAAGTTCGGCCTCCTGTTCCAGGACGGGGCGCTGTTCGGCTCGATGAACATCTACGACAACACGGCCTTCCCGCTGCGCCAGCACACCGACAAGAGCGAGGAAGAGATCGGCGAGATCGTCAATCGCCGGCTCAAGGAGGTGGGCCTGACCGAGGCGACCTACAAGATGCCGAACGAGCTCTCGGGCGGCATGCGCAAGCGCGCCGGCTTTGCCCGGGCGCTGGTGCTGGAACCGGCGATCGTCATGTTCGACGAGCCCGACTCCGGCCTCGACCCCGTGCGGACGGCGCTGCTCTGCGAGCTGATCCGCGAGGTGCACGCCGAGAACGGCGGCTGCTACCTGGTGATCAGCCACGACCTCAACACCGCGCGCCGGATCTCCGACTTCATCGCGGTCCTCTGGAACGGCAAAATCGTCGAGTCGGGGCCGAAAGAGGAACTGTTCGACTCTGAAAACCAGTTCGTGCACCAGTTCCTCAACGCGGACGTGACGGGTCCGCTGTCGATGGATTGAACTTCGCTTCGACGGCGGGCGAGCGGGACGGGCGCCCCTCTGCGCGCTGGGTTTTTCGCCGGTCGCGCCCCGTCTCTAGTCAAGTGGTCTGTGCGAAAAACAGGACGCCGCGCGCTGCCGGGGCACCCGTCCCGCTCGTCGAAGGACGGAGCGCTGAATGGGATCGATAGCCGCGTGGTCAGCTCGGCATGCGAAGGCCCTGCTCTTCGTGTTGGTTCTCCTTGCGTTTGGAGCTGGGGTGGGGGCTACGCAGCTCCAGACCGATGCCGGAACCGACACGCTGGTCGACAGGGACACTGCTAGCTACCGCGCGACCCAGGAGGTGCGGGGGGCGTTTGGGGAAGAACCGGTGGTTGTGCTGGCCGAGGGGGATTTGCAGCGGCTCGTGCTGACCGCGAACCTGGGGCGGCTGCTGCGCCTCGAGGGGTGTCTCTCGGGCAAGGTGCCGAAAGGGGTCAGCCCGATCCCCGGTCCGTGCACCGAGCTCGCGCGCCTCGACCCGGTCCAGTCGGTCGTCGGCCCGGCCACCTTCCTCAACGAGGTCGTGATCCAGGTCGACCGCCAGCTGCGCCGCCTCGCGGCCACGGTTCCACCGGACCAGCTTCGCGATCTGCTGCTCTCGGTGGCGGCCCGCTACGGCATAACCAGTGCCCCGAGCCTCTCCAACCCGGACTTCCTCGCAGCGGTCGTCTTCGACCTGCGGCGGGGCCGCGGGACGCCGAAGGCGAGGCTCTCCTACCTCTTCCCCAACCGCCGCTCCACGCAGATCATCGTGCGGCTGCGGCCCGACCTCAGCGAAGCTGAACGGCGCCAGGCCATTGAGCTGATCCGGGCCGCCGTCTTCGACCCGGTCCCGCGTCGGGTCTGCGAGTTCCGCGGCAAACCAGAGCCGTGCTCCGAGCTGGACGGCGGCCGCTACGTCATTTCCGGCGTGCCGGTCGTGGTCGAAGGAGTCGCGGATGCGCTCGCCGACGCCCTGCTCGTCCTCCTGATCGCTGCCGTTATTGCAATGGCGGTGACGCTGCTTCTGGTCTTCCGCTCCCGCTTCCGCCTGCTTCCGCTGGGCATCGCCCTCGCTGCCGCCGCCATCACCTTCGGCCTGCTCGAGCTCATCGGCGGCTCGCTGACCCTCGCCTCGATCGCCGTCCTTCCCATTCTGATCGGTCTCGCCGTCGATTACGCGATCCAGTTTCAGGCGCGTTATGACGAGGCGGAGGAGGAAGGTGTCGATGGAGTCGAGGCAGCACGAATTGCAGCTGCACGAGGTGGGCCCACTATCGCCGTGGCCTGCCTCGCGACCGCTGCCGGCTTCCTCGCCCTGCAGCTCTCTCCAACCCCGATGGTCCGAGATTTCGGCCTGCTGCTGATCGTCGGAATCGCGATTGCGTTCTTGGTTGCGCTGACGGCGGGGTTCGCTGCGCTTGGTCTCCGGCCGCGGGCGGGAGGGACGGGTGCCCCTCTGCGCGCTGGGTTTTTCGCCGGTCGCGCGAGGTCTCTCGCTGAGTGGTCTGTGCGAAAAACAGGACGCCGCGCGCTGCCGGGGCACCCGTCCCTCCCGACGCGAGCGGTGGCGATTGGCTTAGGGCTGGCAGTCCTTGGCTGGGGCCTCGGGACGCAGGTTGAGGTCGTGTCGGACATCCGGGAGCTGGCGCCGCAGGATGCGCCGGCGGTGCAGGATTTGAAGGAGGTACAGGACGCGACCGGCGTCTCTGGCGAGCTGGATGTCCTGGTTCGTGCTCCGGATCTCACTGACCCTGCGACGCTGGAGTGGATGGCTGCCTTCAAGCAGCGTGTGCTCAAGACGGGCGGATTCTCAGGTTCGGCGCCCAGCTGCTTGAAAGCTGAAATCTGTCCGGGGCCGGCGCTTTCGGATCTCGTCGGAGCGGGGGAGGGCCCCCTCGATCGAGGTGAGGTTCGCGCAGCTTTTAAGCAGATACCGGCCTACAACCTGGAAAAGCTGGCTCGGGTCGATTCGGAGACGGGGTTGCCCGAGGGGCAGGCGCTGCTGGCCTTCGGCATCCGTGCTCAGTCTTTGGAAGACCAGCAGGAGCTGATCGACCGGGTGCGGGACGAGATTGGGAAGCCCGGGGAGCCGGGGGGACCGCCGGAGGGAGTGGAAGTCCAGCTTGCCGGGCTGCCGGTGATCGGCGCCGCGGCGGCGACGGATCTTTCGGACAGTCGGTATCTGCTTACGCTTGCCGGCCTGGTTGCCGTGGCGCTGGTGCTGCTCGTCGCGTACCGGTCGTTCGTGCGGGCGCTGGTGCCGTTGGCGCCGATCGTGCTGGCTACGGGGTGGGGGGCACTGCTGGTTTGGCTGCTGGGCGTGTCGCTCAATCCGATGTCGGCGGCGCTCGGGGCGCTGACGATCGCGATTGCTACCGAGTTCAGCGTGCTGCTTTCGGCTCGTTTCCACGAGGAGTGTGGGCAGGGTAGGGCGCCCGAGGCGGCCCTTGGTGTCGCCTACGACCGAACGGGTGCGGCGGTCCTGGCCTCGGGATTGACCGTGATCGTCGGCTTCGCTGTGCTCATCGTCAGCGACGTGAAGATGCTGCGCGACTTCGGCTTCGTCACCGTGATCGATCTCGGCGCGGCGCTGCTCGCGGTGATGGTGGCGTTGCCGGCGATCCTGCTTTGGAGCGAGCGACGGCGGTGACGGATCGTTACTCGATCCTCGCCGGCCTGCTGCTGGCCGCGGTGGTCGCGGTGGCCCTGCTCAGCGACATCGGCGGCGGCGGAGGCGGGGGCACGTTGGGGCTCGACGAGCAACCGGCCCGCTGGCCGCTGCCGGAGTTCGCTGTCCCGGTCGCCGCCGGCGAGCTGGAAGGCGACGCGAACATCGCCCAGGACGACTGCGCCACCTCGCAGGTTCCGTGTCCCGCCGATGCCCGGCGCACGCCGGCCTGCCGGTTGCGTGACGACGAAGCGATCCGCGTCTGCGACCTTTTCGACCGTCCCTCGCTGCTGAGCTTCTGGTTCACCAAAGGGGGAAGCGACTGCGTCGGGCAGCAGGACGTCGTCGATCGCGTCTACGCGCGCTACCGTGGGCGGGTGCACTTCCTCTCGCTGAACGTGCGCGACGACCGCGACAAGGTTCGCGGGCTGATCCAGCAGCGTGGCTGGAGGATGCCGGTCGGCTATGACCGCGACGGCGCCGTGGCGAGCCTCTACCGGGTTGGCCTTTGCCCCACCTTCGCCTACGTCTACCCCGGCGGGACCCTGCAGGACGCCGGCATCGGCACCCTGACCGCCGGCGAGCTCAGCAACCGCATCGAGGGGCTGCTGAGGGCGAGCCGCGCAGCGGAGCAGGGCCGATGACCGCATCGGGGGCCGCCGAGCCGGAGATCGGGTGGGAGAACCCCTCCGAACAGGGCTGGGTGGCGCCGCACCTCGCCGCCGAGTTCCCCGGGCTGGGGATCGCCTGGATCGAGGTCGACGGTCGTCCCGGCCGCAGCCCCGAGCCGGTCCGGCGCCGCCTTCGCGACCTCTCCAACCGCTTTTACGGTGCCCACGCGATCCACCTGCGCGAACGACCCATCCCCTGGGCCTACCGGGTCTTCTTCCGCCAGATCGGGCTCGACCCCGATCACACCCGCACCCCGGTCGAGCAGCTCGTACTCGACCGCCTCCAGGAAGGCGGCTTCAGGACCCGCGGCATGCCCGCCGACGCGCTCACGATCGCGACCATGGAGACCGGGGTGGCGCTGCGAGCTTTCGACGCAGACCGGCTCCAGGGCCGGCTCTGCATCCGCGACTCGGCTCCGGGGGAGGAGCTTGCCGGCCGGCCCGGCGAGCTCCCGCACGGGACGCTGGCGATCGCCGACGAACGCACGCCGATCGGCCTCCTCTTCGGCGCCACCGCGGAGGGCTGTGCGGTCGAAAAGGTAACGCGCCGGATCGCCGTCGCCGCGATCCAGGTCCACGCGGTGCCGCAGATCGCGGTCGACGAGGCGCTGTGGATGGTCGCCGCCACGCTGGAATCGGCTTGAGTGTCTTAACCCTCTCCTCCTTTCCGGGGTCGGCGCCGTGATCTACACTCGTAGTCGGGAAATGCCGCATCTGCTCGAACGAGACGGCCTCAACACGCTGCGGATAGGCGGCGACGAGCGTCTTGCCCGCGCCGAGCTGCGCCGTCAGGTCGGCCGCCTCGAGCGGCAGTTGCTGGCCCTTGTCGCCGAGGCCTTCCCCCGACTCGAGCTCCCCACCGATGTGCCGGCGCTCTCGGGCCAGCCACGTGCACTCGATCTGGGTGAGCTGGAGGCAGTCCGCGACTCTCTCGCGGCGCGGGTCGAGGACGCTCGCCGGGCTCTTCGCGAGCGCGACGAGCTGGAGACCCGCAACCGCGAGCTGCTCGACCGCATGCTCGCCGCCCCGCAGGACTTCAAGTGGGTGCAGATCTCGCGCGACGACCTCGGCCTGCCGGGCTGCGGCCACTGGCACTCCCGCCCCCGCTTCGGCCTGCTCGGGATGCTGATGGGCTGGTGGCGGGTCAGGATCTCGTCCGGATGCCCGTTACCCGGACGGCTTGCGGCCGTTGAGCGAAGGACAGAAGCAAAGGCGTAAGGCCGACGAGCGGCCGTCGGCGCCCTGGGGTGCCTTTCCGCTGGCCGAGCTGACCATCCTCGGCGGCATCGTGATGCTCGGGATCGGCCTTGCCACCCAGAGCGTCCCGGCGATTGCCGTCGGCGTCGTCCTCGCCGCCCTCGGCGGGCTGGAGGTTTCGGTCCGCGAGCACCTCGCCGGCTACCGCTCGCACACCACGCTGCTCGCCGGCTTCGTCTTCGTGCTCGTCACCGGCCTGCTCTTCTACCTCGCCGGCACGATCCTGGCGGTCGCCCTGCTGGTCGGCGCCGCCGCCTTCGTCGCCGCCTTCGTCGCGCTGCGCCGGGTCTTCCAGCGCGCCTCCGGCGGCCTTTCCTTCAGGGCCGGCGGCCTGCGCGGCGGCTGACCCTCCCGCTCAGACGTAGAGCGCGTCGCCCGATTTGGCGTTGAGGGCGCTCGAGAGGAGGGCGCGCTGGCGCGGGGTCAGGGTGCCGAGCCGCTTGTTCTCGCTGAGGGCGAGGCCCTGGAGGAGCTTGCGGGCGCGGGTCCGTCCCCAGCGCCGCTGACTCGTCAGCAGCTCGGCCAGGGTCATGCTCTCGGTCTCCCAGGGGCAGTCCCGGATCACCTCAGCCACGTCGACGTCTCCGCGTCCGATCGAGCGCTTCAGCTCCGCCCTGGCAAGCCTCACTCGGTTGGCGCGAGCAAGCGCCTGCATGTGCTGGGGGATCTGTACGGCGGAAGTGCTCGTCGAAGCAGGGGCGATGGTGGCTGCATCCACGGGGACTCCTCCCTTCAGGGTTGGGTTAACTGGGGTTTGAGTGCGCCGGCCGTTGACTGAACGGCTCGGTTGAAGTGGAGTAATCCACTACCGCCGCCTCCTCCTGTCCCGGTGGCGGTCGGCGCCGGAGGCAAGCTATGCGCCGGGGCCGTGAGCGTCAACCCGGACTCGGCAAAGAGTCGGCGGGCCGTTCGCTAAGAGCATCTTTTTCTCGGCGATCCCGACTTGTCCGAATCTGGACAAGGCCGAAACTACCCCGACCGGGGTAATAACGAGTGGCGCGCCCCTCTTCTTCCGCGCCGGGGCGGAGGCGGGTCTCAGACCCGCGGTAGGTCAGGGAATTTTTGGATGGTCTGGGCGATCGTCTCCAGAGCACGGTCGAGGTGCGCCCGCTCGTGGGTCGCCATCAGGCTGGTCCGCAGCAATGCGCCCCCGGGTGGGACCGCCGGGTGGATCGCGACGTTGGTGTAGACGCCGGCGTCGAAGAGGGCCTTCCAGAGCAGCACCGCCTGCCAGTCGTCGCCGACGATCACCGGCACGACCGGGGTGGTGGCGACGCTACCGTCCGGCAATGACCCCGGCTCGACCACCTGGAGGCCGAGCTGCCGCAGTCCCTCCCGCAGGTACTCGGCGTTGCCAAGCAGCGCCTCGAACAGCTGGGGCCCGTCGGTGCGGATCACCCGCAGCGCCGCCAGGGCGGCTCCGACCGCCGCCGGAACCGCCGAGGCGCTGAAGATGAACGAGCGCGAGGCGATCCGCAGGTACTCGATCACGTCGGCCGGCCCGGCGATGAAGCCGCCGCAGGAGGCGAGGCTCTTGGAGAAGGTTCCCATCCGCAGGTCGACTTCGTCCTCAAGTCCGAACAGCTCGCTGGCGCCGGCCCCGCGGGCGCCCAGAACGCCCGCCCCGTGCGCCTCGTCGACCATCAGCCGCGCCCCGTGTGCCCTGCACAGCTCGACGATCCGCGGCAGGTCGCAGACGTCGCCCTCCATCGAGAAGACGCCGTCGACGACGACCAGGATGCCGCCGCCGTCCTCCGTCGCCCTGCCCAGCATCTTCTCCAGCTTCTCCATGCGGTTGTGGCGGAAGGGACGCAGCTTGGCGCCGGAGAGCTTGCAGCCGTCGAGGATCGAGGCGTGGTCGCCGGAGTCGCAGATGACCGTGTCGCCGGGCCCGAGGATCGTCCCGATGCAGCCGACGTTCGCTTGGTAGCCGGTCGTGTAGACGATCGCGTCGTCGGTCCGCATCCACTCGGCCAGCTCGCGCTCCAACTCCACGTGCAGCGGCGTCGTGCCGTTCAGCAGCCGCGAGCCGGTGACGCCGGTCCCGTAGGTCTCCAGCGCCCCGCGCGCCGCCTCCTTGACCCGCTCGTCGCCGGTCAGCCCCAGGTAGTTGTTGGAGCCGAGCATGATCGTTTCGCGGCCCTCCATCTCGACCACCGGGCCGGCCTGGGAGGTGAGGAGGCGGAAGTAGGGAAGGAGGTCGTGCTGGCGGGCCGCTTCGAGCTGCTCGAGCCGGTCGTGGCTGCGGGCCTTCTCGAAGACGTCGACGGCCGCCTTCGCGGTTTCGCTCATGCCGGGAGTGTAGGTTGCCGTCTCCGTGGCAACTGTGTCGATCCGGCCCGTCCGCACCCGGCGCGAGCTGAAGCGCTTCGTCAAGGTTCCCTTCGGGCTCCATCGCGACAACCCGCAGTGGGTGGCGCCGCTGATCTTCGACCGGATGCAGTTCCTCAACCGCGAGAAGAACCCCTACTTCGATCACGCCGAAGCCGAGTACTTCCTCGCCGAACGCGACGGCGAGCCGGTCGGCCGCATCACGGCTCAGGTCGACCGGCGCTGGGACGAGTACCAGGGCGGTGAGGACGGGATGTTCGGCTTCTTCGAGACGGTCGACGACCGCGAGGTGGCGGGGGCGCTGCTCGGCGCCGCCGAGGAGTGGCTGCGCGAGCGCGGGCGCGAGCGCCTGGTCGGCCCGATGGACTTCACCACCAACGACGAGGTCGGGATCCTGGTCGAGGGCTACGAGATCCCGCCGATGATCCTGCAGAACTGGCACCCGCCGTTCTACCGCGAGCACCTCGAGGGCCTCGGCTACGGCAAGGCGATGGACCTGCTGATGTGGTACCTGGAGCTGGGCGAGCTCGCCGAAGGCGACCAGTTCACCCCCGAGATCCACGCTGCCGCAGCCAAGGCGCTGCGCGACGAAGGGGTGACGATCCGCAACATCGTCAAGCGCAGGCTGAGCGAGGAGATGTCCCGCTTTACCGAGGTCTACAGCGAGGCGTGGGCGAAGAACTGGGGTTTCGTGCCGCCGACTGAGGCCGAGGTCGAGTTCCACGCCAAACTGCTCAAGCAGGTGATCGACGAGGACTGGGCCTTCATCGCCGAAAAGGACGGCGAGACGGTCGGGGTGGCGCTGTCGCTGCCCGACATCAACCAGGTGCTGGCGCAGATGGGCGGTCGCCTGCTTCCCTTCGGCTGGCTCCACTTCCTGCGCGGCAAGCCGAAGATCGACCGGGTCCGGGTTCTCGCCCTCGGGGTCAAGAACGATTACCGCCACAGCGGCGTCGCAGCGGGGCTCTACTTGAAACACCTCGAGGCGGCCACTCCCGAGGGCGTCCCGGCCGGCGAGATGGGCTGGATCCTCGAGACCAACAAGCCGATGAACCGGGCGATGGAGGGGATGGGCGGGAAGATCGTCAAGCGGTACCGGATCTATGAGAAGGCGCTCGGGTAGGGGCCTCTCCTCAAACGGCGGAGTTTCCGGGTTTGGAGCTGGTTGGCGCTGCTCGCATCGCTACAGTCGGCCGGTGAGCGAGTTTGAGCTGGAGCCGGTTCGAGTACGGGTTTTGCCGCACGAGGCGGCCCCGGCAGCGCCGGTCCTGAGCGACGAGGTCAAGACCGCCGCGGTTGCCACCGTGGGCGGGGTCCTGGCCGGAGCGGTGACCGTCGCCGCGGTTCGCGCCGTCGGCACGGCTATCTCCCGTGGCGGATCGGGCCGCCGTCTCCTCGGCCGCCGCGAGCGACCGGCCAAGGTCGTCGCCAGCCGCTCCTTCATGATCGACGTTCACCTCCTCGGTAGGTGAGGCAGCTCGAGGTAGAGGCTCGGCCGCCGTCGCCCTACCGCCTGCCTGCCTACGGGGGCGAGGACCGGGTGATGAGGGTGAGCGGGGGGGTCGCTTCGCGCCTCCTGCGCGTCGGCGGCAGTCCCGTCGTGGTTCGCGCCTGGCAGCCGGGTCGCGAGCGGGTTGTGTTGCGGGCGGAGCCGGTCGACCCGGAGGCGGTCGCGCTGCCGCAGTCGATCCCGGCGGAAGGAGCGCGGCCGGCGGGCCGGATCGAGCTCGAGACCGCGGTGGAGCGGATGCGCTTCGCCCTCGGGGTCGACGACGACCTGGGTGAGTTCTACCGGCGCTTCCGCCGTGACCGCCTGCTGGGGCCGCTGCTGCGTCGCCGCCCGCACCATCGTCCCAGCCGCCGCCCCTGGCCCTGGGAGGCGCTCGCCTGGGCCGTCGTCAAGCAGCTGATCGAGTCTGGCCGGGCCGCCCGCATCCAGCGCCGCATCGTCGGCCGCTGGGGCCTGCGCCTGGGGCGGGAGCGTGACTCGCTGCGCGACGTCCCCGGCCCGGCGACCATCGCCGGCCGGGCGCCGGCCGAACTGGAGGCGATGGACCTCTCGGCGGGCCGGGCGATCGCCCTCCGCGCGATCGCCCGCGACATCGCCGCCGGCCGCTGCGATCCATCCGATCCGGCTGCCGACCGGCGCCTGCTCGCCGTGCCGGAGATCGGCCCCTGGACTGTGCAGTGCCTCGGCCTCTTCGGCCGCGGCGATCCCGATTCGCTGCCGGCCGGCGACCTGGTCTACCTGAAGCTGGTCGGCCGCCTGGCCCGACTCGGCCGTCGCGCCACGGTCGAGGAGGTCGAGGAGTTCTACGCCCCCTACGAGCCCTACCGTGGACTGGCCGGGGCTTGGACGATCGGGTTGTACAGATAAAGGAACCTGGCGCACGGCCGATAAGTCCGGCGATGGAACGAGTGCGAGGAGGCGAAGGCTGGCGCGAGGATCGGGTAACCGAGTTCCTCGGCGAGATCTCCTCGGCGGGGGACGACTACCGGCGCCTGGTCGAGCGGCTGCCCGCGATCGTCTACTCCTGCGAGATCGGGGAACAGGGGCGCTGGCGCTACGTCAGCCCCCAGGTCGAGGAGATCCTCGGCTACAGCCCCGAGGAGTGGATGGCGGACCCCGGCCTGTGGGCGAACCGGCTTCACCCCGACGATCGCGAGCGGGCGCTCGCCCAGGAGAGCCGCCAGGTGGCCGAGGAAGGGCCCGCGGCCCCGATCGACTACCGGATGATCACCCGCGACGGGGACGTGGTCTGGGTCCTCGACGAGGCGGTGCTCGAGCCCGACGAGAACGGGACGCAGGTCTGGCACGGCGTGCTCTACGACATCACCGAGCGCAAGATCGCCGAGCAGGAGCTGCGGCGCGGCGCCGCCCAGCAGGCCGCGGTCGCGCAGCTCGGCGGGCAGGCGCTGCAGGACGGCGATCCCGACAAGCTGAAAGAGAAGGCCGTCGCCTTGATGAACGAGATCGACGGGGTCGAGGCCACCTGCATCTGGGAGGCGGGCCGCGAGGGCCGGCGGCTGCAGCTGCGGGCCGGCTTGGAGGGGCACGCGCCCAGCGGCGAGCGACGGATCTCCGCCTCGCGCGACTCGCACGCGGGGGCGGCGCTCGACTCGGGGCTGCACGTGATCGTCGACGACTGGTCTACGGAGCCGCGCTTCTCGATGCCGCCGGTGCTGCGGGTGCTGGGCGTGCGCAGCAGCCTCGCGGTGCCGATCGCCGGCAAGGAGCACCCCTTCGGCGTTATCGACATCCACTCCACCGAGCCCAGCCGTTTCACGCCGCAGGACGTCCACTTCGTGCAGGCCTCGGCCAACGTGCTGGCCGACGCGCTCGAGCGACACGCGGCTGACGAGGCGCTGCGCCACCGCGTCCTGCACGACTCTCTCACCGGCCTGCCGAACCGCCTCAGCTTCATCGACTCGCTGCGGGAGGCTTTGCGGAAAGGCACCGCCTCGGGGTCCCCGGTCGGGGTTCTCTTCCTCGACCTCGACCACTTCAAGCTGATCAACGACAGCATCGGCCACCACGCCGGCGACGAGCTGCTGCGCGCGATCGCCCCCCGCCTCCGCGCCCACCTGCGACCCGGCGACATCGTCGCCCGCTTCGGCGGCGACGAGTTCGGCATCCTGGTCGACCGCCTCGCCGACGAGGACGAGGCGCTGGCGATCGCCGACCGGGTCGCCGACGCCTTCGCCGAGCCCTACTCGATGGGAGGGGCCGACCACTTCGTCACCGCCAGCATCGGGATCGCCGTCGCCCGGCCGACCGGTCGCGAGCCGGTCGACGCCGAGCTGCTGATCCGCGACGCGGACGCCGCCATGTACCGGGCCAAGGAGCGCGGACGCGGGCGCTGCGAGATGTTCGACGCCGAGATGCGGGCGCGAGCGGTGCGACGGCTCGAGGTCGAGCGGGAGCTGCGCCACGCGCTCGACCGCGAAGAGCTGGAACTCCACTACCAGCCGGTGGTCGCGTTGGGATCGGGTGAGATCGTCGGGCTCGAGGCACTGGTGCGCTGGAAACACCCGGAGCGTGGTGTGCTCGACCCCAGCGAGTTCGTCTCGATCGCCGAGGACAGCGGCCTGATCGAGCCGATCGGCCGCTGGGTGCAGGAAACCGCCTGCCGGCAGGCGCTTGGCTGGCACGAGCTGCGCCCGGACCAACGACCGCTTGACATCTCCGTCAACCTCTCCGCCCGCCAGGTCGCCCATCGCGACATGGCCTCCTCGGTGGCCGAGATCCTCACCGGCACCGGCCTCGACCCGGTCAATCTGAAGCTGGAGATAACCGAGAGCGTCCTGGTCGACGAGTCGGCCAGTGCGGTGGCGACGCTGGAGGCGCTCAGCGAGCTCGGCGTCCGCCTCGTCCTCGACGACTTCGGCACCGGCTACTCCTCGCTCGCCTACCTGAACCGGTTTCCCTTCGACGCGCTGAAGATCGACCGGTCCTTCGTCGACGGCCTCGGGGTCGAGCAGGAGCGCACCGCGATCGTCGAGGCCGTGATCGGGATGGCCCGTGCCCTCTCCCTCGATGCGATCGCCGAGGGCGTCGAGAACGAGGTGCAGCTCTCGGAGCTGCGCCGGCTCGGCTGCGACTACGCACAGGGCCACCTCTTCTCGCGGCCACTCGCTCCGGAGAAGGTGACAGCGCTGCTGCGCGACGGCAGCTTCGAGCTACTCGGGAATGCTGCCCGGTAGGTAGTCGTCGCTGAGCAGTTCGGACGGCGAGGGCCTGCCGGCGATCAGTTCGTTGTCGCGCATCCAGGCGATGAAGCGTTCCCACTTTGCCGGGTCCATGCGGCCGCTCGCCGAGAGCAGCGGCAGGGTTGCGTCCACCTCGGCCCGGGTCAGCTTCGGGTCGAGGTCGCGGTTGGCCTCCAGCAGGGCGTTCACGGTTGCGTCCGGGCTCGCGACGGCGGCCGCCGTGCCGCGCGCGAGGGCGGCCAGGAAGAGCCGGATCGCCTCGGGACCCTCGTCGAGGCGACCGCGATTGGCGACCAGCACGAGCTCGTCGTAGGTCGGGACGCCGAGCTGGTCGACCGGGGTCACGACGGGGTTCTCGCCGCGCAGCCGCAGGTCGACGCCCTCGACGTTGCGGAAGCCGCCGAGCATCGCCTCCGCTCGGCCGCCGACGATCGCCGGCAGCAGGCCGTAGCCGACGTTGACCGTCTTCACGTCGGAGGGGGAGAGGTTTGCCCGGGCGAGGATCGTCTTCAGGTAGGCGTCCTGGTAGGGGATGCCGGCGGTGGCGATCGTCTTGCCGCGCAGGTCGGCGATGCCGCCGATCTTCGACTCCTTCAGCCAGATCATCGAGGTCAGCGGCCGGTCCACCAGCGCCCCGACGGCGACCACGTCGAGCCCCTGCTCGTTGGCGAGGACGACCTCGGGCTCGTATGAGATCGCCAGATCGGTCTGGCCGGCCGCGACCTGCTTGATCGGCGCCGCCGGGTCCGAGGGCGTCTGGATCGTCACGTCGAGCCCGGCCTCGCGGAAGTAGCCGAGCTTCTGCGCCATGTAGATCCCGGCGTGGTCGGGGTTTGGGTAGAAGTCGAGCGTGAGGCTGAACGGCTGCGCTTCGCCGTTCGTGTCCTCGCTCTTCTCGCCACAGGCGACGAGGGTCGGTGCAAGGGCCAGGACGGCGACAGCGGCGGCGAGCGCCGGCAGGCGGGAGGACTTCATCCCCTGCTTTCTATCGCCAACGGACGACGCGGCGCTCCGCGAGGGCGAGCAGGCCGAACAAAGCGAGCGCAATTGTGGCGAGGACGGCCACCGCCGCGAACATGCGGGCGGTCTCCAGCTGCGCGTTGTCCTGGAGGATCAGGTGGCCGAGGCCGGCGTCCGAGCCGACCCACTCGCCGAAGAGGGCGCCGATCGGCGCGATCACCGCCGCGATCTTGGCGCCGCTGAACACGTAGGGGAGGGCGGTGGGTGCCTCGACCCGCCGCAGGATCTGCCAGCGAGAGGCGTCGAGCGTCCGCATCATCTTGGTCGCCTCGGGGTCGACCGAGCGCAGCCCGTCGAGCGTGTTGACGGTGATCGGGAAGAAGCAGATCAGCGCCACGATCGCCAGCTTCGGACCGATCCCGAAGCCGAACCAGACGATCAGGATCGGGGCGATGGCGAGGATCGGGATCGTCTGCGAGGCGACGATCAGCGGGTAGAAGGCGCGGCGCAGCGTCTCGGAGAGGTGGAGCAGAACGGCGAAGCCGAGCCCGGCGGCCAGCGCGCAGAGGAGGCCGAGCAGGATCTCCCGGAGCGTCACCCAGGCGTTTTCGGCGAGCAGCGAGCGGCTTTCCCAGAGCGCGTCGGCGATTTCGGACGGCGAAGGAACGAGGAAGGGCTCGAGGCCGAGAGCGTCGGCGATCGCGCCGCTGCTGGCGGCAACCTGCCAGGCGCCGATCAGGGCCGCCAGGACCAGGACGGGCAGGACCCAGCGGTTCACCGGGTGCCCGCCCGCAGGGCGTGCATGGCCCGCTCCCGGACCTCGACGAAGCCGGGGTCGGTTACCACCGCGTCGCGGTCGGGCGCGCGGGGCGCCGGGGCGCTCAGCTCCTCGACGATCCGTCCCGGCCGCGCCGAGAGGACGGCCACCCGGTCGGAGAGGTAGAGCGCCTCCTCGACGTCGTGGGTGACGAGGACGACCGTGCGGGGATTGCTCTCCAGCGCCCCCGCCAGCCAGCTCTGCATCTCGGCTCGGGTAATCGCGTCGAGCGAGGCGAACGGCTCGTCGAGTGCCAGCACCGGCTTGCCGGCGACCAGCGTGCGCAGGAAGGCGACCCGCTGGCGCATCCCGCCCGAGAGCTCCGCGGGCAGCGCATGCTCGAAGCCGGCCAGGCCGAAGCGCTCGAACAGCTTCCCGGCCTCGGCTCGCGCCTCGCGGCGGCGTACGCCGCGGTTGCGCAGCGCCAGTGCCGCGTTGTCGATCGCCGCCAGCCAGGGCAGCAACAGGTCGCGCTGTGGCATGAAGGCGCAGCGCGAGAGGCGGCTGGCCGCGTCGCCCGCGCCGCCGACGTCGATCGCGCCGTCTCCGGGTTCCTGCAGGCCGCAGATCAGCTCGAGCAGGGTCGACTTGCCGCAGCCCGAGGGCCCGACCAGGCCGAGGACGCCGTGGGCGGGCAGGTCGAGGTCGAGTCGCTCGATCGTCTGCAGCTCGCCGTAGGCGTGGTGCAGCCCCCGAACCGAGACCGGAACGCCGGGGGATGCGGCGCCGGCAGGCGATCGGCTGGTGGCGGCGAAATCCATGGCTTCCGTCGGAACCACCTTGGTATCCTGGCGCACTCCGCGCTCCTGACCAAAACAGTCAGGAAAGTCGATAAGTCCCCGCGCGGCAACAACTTGGACCCGGCAATCATCATCTTCGGCTTCGGTATCGGAGCGATGGTCGGCATGACCGGCATGGGTGGCGGCACCCTAATGACGCCCCTTTTGATCCTTCTCTTCGGGGTCAAGCCGGTGACCGCGATCGGCACCGACATCTTCTACGCGGCGGTGACCAAGACGGTCGGCGGCTGGCGCCACCTGCGGATGGGCACGGTCAACATGGGCCTCTCGCTCTGGCTCGCCGCCGGCAGCGTGCCGGCCTCGGTCGCCGGCGTCTGGGCGATCTCGATCCTGCAGAGCAAGATCGGCGAAGAGAAACTCGACTCGCTCGTCTACGCGCTGCTCGGGGGCACCCTGCTGATGGTCGGGCTCATCACCCTGGCGCGGGCGTTGATCCTCAGCAACCTGATCGAAGAGCGCGAGGACTTCGAGCTGAAGCGCCGCCACAAAATCGCCGCCGTGGCGATCGGGGCCACGACCGGGTTCGTGATCGGCATCACCTCGGCCGGCTCGGGCACCGTGATCGCGATCCTGCTGATCGCCGTCTTCCGCCTCGCACCGCGCAAGGTCGTCGGCACCGACGTCTTCCACGCCGCGATCCTGCTCTGGGCGGCCGGCATCGCCCACTGGGTCGGCGGCAACGTCGATTTCGTCCTCGCCGGCAACATCCTGCTCGGCTCGGTGCCGGGGGTCGTCGTCGGCGCCCACTTCGCCAGCCGCGCGCCGGTCGGCTTCCTGCGCACCGCCCTTGGCGTCGTCCTCGTCGCCTCGGGCATCGTCACCGTGCAGAAGGGGGACCCGCTCGTCTGGCCGATCGCCGCCGCGGTCGCCGGCATCGGCCTCGGCCTCTTGATCTGGTTCCCGCGCTGGTGGTCGGCGCGCCGGGCCGAACGCGAAGCCGAGGAAGGCGAGGGCCCGCCGCACGATCGCTCGGGCGATCTCTCTCCGGAGACGATCGGCTAGCGCTGCCTGATTTACTCCGCCTATGAGGGTTTCCGCGAAGGCCGACTACGCGGTTCGCGCTGCGGCCGAGCTGGCTGCCGCAGACGACGGGCCGGTCAAGGGAGAGAAGCTGGCCGACGCGCAGGAGATCCCGCTCCAGTTCCTCGAGCACATCCTGCTCGAGCTGAAGCACCACGGCATCGTCCGCGCCCGCCGCGGCGCCAAGGGCGGCTACTGGCTGGCGAGGCCGGCCGACTCGATCACGATCGCCGACGTCGTCCGTGCGGTCGAGGGCCCGATCGCCCACGTCCAGTCCTCGCCACCGGAGTCGATCGAGTACCGCGGCAACGCCGAGCACCTGCAGGAGGTCTGGATCGCGGTCCGCGCCAACCTTCGCGCCGTGCTCGAGCACGTCACCCTCGCCGACCTCGTCTCCGGCAAGCTGCCCAGCGACGTGAAGGAGCTCGCAGCCCTCCCCGACGCCTGGGCCCCCCGGTAGCGCTCAGTCTGTGGTGCCGCCGTCCCCCGGAAACGCCTGACGATCTCGGCACAGAGGAGTCGAGGTTTTTTTACTTTCCGCGCGCCACCCGCGCGAGCCCAGAAGGCACGATCAGCGTATGGTCGTCATCGCTGGAATAGGTCCGTTCACCACCCTGATGGAGATGGTCGCGACTTCGATAGGCGTTGGAGCCGTGGTTGGTGGTTTCGTCGCGGCGGGTGCCGGAATGCTGAACGGGCGATCGCGTAGCGAGATGGAGGCCAATGCGCTGAGGGAGGGTTTCGTCGGTGGACTAGGAGGAATGTCTTGTCTGTGTCTCGACCTGATCCTGGAGTACGCTCTCTAAGCCATGGGAGCCCGGAATATCTACATCTCAATGCTGGCTTTCTTCTGCGTTCTCGTCCCAGGCGCCCTTCTATTCCGAGATTCAGAAGGCGCTTCGTACGCGGTAGGGATCGCGGCATTTGCCGTTTGCTTCACCGTGCTCCACGTGCTCGACGGCCGCCAGCGTCGTCGAGGTGGATCCAGCGGTTAGATACCCCCAGGATCTCGTCGGCTAGTCGCTCACTCGGCAGCCGGGACGCCGCCGGCGACGACGTTGACGAAGTTCTCCAGGTGGCGGGTGGTCCAGCACTCGAAGGCGCCGTCGCAGTGGCGCTCGTAGGCGGCCATCACCGAGTCGCCGTAGTTCCAGTAGAGCTTCGGCTCGGGGTTGAGCCAGAAGAGGCGGCCGGCGCGCGCGGCGATCTGGGCGAAGACCTCGGCGTGGGGCTCGCGGCCGTTGGTGCGGGCGTCGCCGAGGACGATCACGGTTGAGCGCGGGTCGAGGTCGTCTGAGATCTCGGTCAGGAACTCAAGCCAGACCCGGCCGTAGTCGGTGTAGCCGGAGACGTCGGCGACGCCGCCCTCGCTGGAGATCCGTCGGGCGATCTCGCGGAAGTCGCGCTCGTGCTCGAAGACCTCCGTCACCTCGGAGATCCGCTCGATGAAGACGAAGCTGCGCAGCTTGCGGAACGAGTCGTGCAGGGCGTGCAGGACCGAGAGGAAGAAGACGCTGGCCGAGGTGACCGAGGTCGAGACGTCGCAGAGGACGTAGATCTCCGGCCGGCGGGGGCGCTTCGGTCGGTAGCGCAGGTGCATCGGCACGCCGCCGGTCTCCAGCGAGGCGCGCATCGTCCGCCGCACGTCGACCGTACGGCCCTTGCGCCGGCCGCGCTGCTCGTGACCGAGCGTCGCCAGGCGCCGCTTCATCTGCGAGACGGCGCGGTGGACGGCGGCGAGGTCCTGGGTCGGGCTGGTCGGCAGGGCGCGGTCAAGCTCGGCGAGCGGACGCGAGGGGGGGAGGGTCGAGGTGCGCTCGATCAGGTCCCGTTCCAGCTCGCGGCGCAGGTGGCGCTCGAAGCGGTTGAGCTCCTCGCGCTCGATCGGCGGCAGATCTGTGGCGCCGTCCTCGCCGCGCTGAGCGCCGGTGGAGAGCCCCAGCGTGCGGCGGATCCGCTGCACGTCGACGCCGACCACGCCCGACCCCTCGCCCTCGCGCCCGAAGGCGGCGATAGCCAGCCGCGCCAGGTCGCGCATCGCGCTCTCGTCCCCCTCGGCGATCGCCTCGCGGATCTGGTCGCGCAGCGCCTCGACGTCCAGCTGCTCGGCGCCCTCGCCTCCCTCGCCGCGCTCGCCGACGCCGCGCTCGATCGCCTTCGCCTCGGCGGCGCGGAAGAACCAGCGCTCGAACAGCAGCTCGAAGAGGCGGCGGTCCTCCTGGGACTTGGCGATCGTCGCCGCCAGCGCCTCGCGGAAGTCGTCCTGCGAGGTCCACGGCACCTGCTCCAGCGCGGCGAAGGCGTCGAGGATCTCCGAGGTGCCGACCGCCACCCCCTCGCTGCGCAGCTCCTCGCAGAAGCCGAGTAGCTTCGGGGCCAGGCCAGGCGGCCCGGCGTCAGGCTTGGGGCCGTACGGAGTCGGCAAGCTTCACCCCGACTCGCTCCGCGACCAGGTCGATGTCGGTCCGGTGCTTGACGATGATCGACATCGACTGCTCGAAGGTCTTGCGGTCGATGTCCTCGGCTCCCATCAGCAGCAGGGTGCGCGCCCAGTCGATCGACTCGGCGATCGAGGGGGGCTTCTTCACGTCGAGTGCCCGCACCATCCGCACAACCTCGACCAGCCGCCGTGCCAGCGCCTCCGGCAGCTCGGGCGCGTGCAGGCGGACGATCTCCATCTCGCGCTCCAGCTCTGGGTAGTCGAGCCAGAGGTAGAGGCAGCGCCGCTTCAGTGCCTCGGTCAGCTCGCGCGAGTTGTTCGAGGTGAGGACGACGACCGGCATCGTCGTCGCGCTCACCTGGCCCAGCTCGGGGATCGTGATCTGGAAGTCGGAGAGCAGCTCCAGCAGCATCGCCTCGAACTCCTGGTCGGTCTTGTCGATCTCGTCGATCAGGAGGACGACCGGCTCCGGGCTGGCGATCGCCTGCATCAGCGGGCGCTCGAGCAGGAACTCCTTGTCGAAGATGTCGTCGTGGACCTCCTCCCAGCCGGACTCGCCGCCGGCCTGGATCCGCAGCAGCTGCTTGCGGTAGTTCCACTCGTAGAGCGCCTTCGCCTCGTCGAGACCCTCGTAGCACTGGAGCCGGATCAGCTCGCGGCCGGTGGCGCGGGAGAGTGCTTGGCCAGCTCCGTCTTGCCGACCCCCGCCGGGCCCTCGACCAGGATCGGCTTGCCGAGGCGCTGGGCGAGGAACGAGACGAGCGCCGCCGACTCGTCGGCGAGGTACTCGGCGCGCGCCAGCGCCTCCTTCGTCTCGGCGACGGACTCGGGTGTCGAGGCCTCGGCCATCTCGGCGATGATAATCCGCCCTGGTGCCCGACCTCGCCCTCTACCTCGCCGCCCTGCTCCCCCGCAGCGCCGGCCCCTACTTCGCGATGGTGGTCGCCGGCTTCGCGATCGGCATCCTCGGGCACCTGGCTGGATCGAGGCGGCTCGTCGCCGCCGGCGTGTTCCTGATCTTCCTCGGCGCCTTCCTGCTGCCGCTGACGATCAACCTGACCGAGAGCACCCCACCGCAGATCGAGGATGCGCGGTGAGCCGGCGCTAGCCTTACGATCTCGATCCGCACCCGACCCCGCAGGAGGTCCCTGTCTTGAGCCGACTTCGATTCCCCTTTGTCCTTCTCGTAATCGCCGCCCTGGTTGCGCTGTCGACCGCGCTCGTCGCCTGTGGCGGGAGCAGCGACGGCGATGGCAGTGGCGATCCGCAGACCGTCATCGACGACGCGAGCCTGGAGGGAATCGAGAGCGGTGTGATCGACCTCTCCCTCGGTGTCGACGCCAAAGGCGAGGAAGGCGGCGATCTCGACGTCAGTCTCTCGGGGCCGTTCGACGCCGCGATGGAGGAGGGCGAAAAGCCGCAGTTCGACCTCGACGCGGACGTGAGCGGCACCTTCGGTGACGACGACATCGACTTCGAAGGCGGCCTCGTGCTGCTGCCGAACAGCGCCTACGTCAACTACCAGGGGACCGAGTACGAAGTCGACCCGACGACCTTCAGCTTTGTCGAATCGGCGCTCGAAGAAGCGCAAGAAGGCGGCGAAGGCGGGTCGGCCGGCGTCACCGGGTGCCAGGAAGCGGCATCCGGGTTGAAGGTCGCCAGCTTCATCGACAACCTCAAAGACGAAGGCAATGCCGACGTCGGCGGGACCAGCACGACAAAGGTCAGCGGCGATCTCGACGTCTCCGGCGCGCTCGACTCGGTGGTCGAACTCACCGAAGACCCGGCTTGCAAATCGCAGCTCGGCGCTGCGGGCCCGTTGCCCTCCAAGTCTGAAATCGACGAGGCGAAGGGCGAAGTGGAGGAGGCGGTGAAAACCGCCCACGTCGACGTCTACGTCGGCGACGACGACATCGTGCGGCAGATCACGGCCCAGCTGACGATCGAACCGCCGAGCGGCCAGGGAGACGGCGTGCAGAGCGTCGAAATCGAATTCGACCTGAAGCTGACCGAGGTGAACGAGGAGCAGGAGATCGCCGCCCCGGAGAGCGCCAAACCGCTCAACGACCTCTTCCTGAAACTGGGCGTCAACCCGATCGAACTGCTCGGCCTCCTGCAGGGCGAAGGCACCGAAGGTCTGGGCGGGCTGCTGGAAGGCCTCGGCGGCGTCAGCGGCGGTTCGGGCGGCGAAGAATCCGGCGGCGGCGCCAGCCCGCAGGCCTACCTCGACTGCCTGCAGAGCGTGAAGACGGCAGCGGACCTGCAGAAGTGCGCGCGGCTGCGCTGATGGCAGCGCACCGCGGGCGAGCAGCGACGAGACGACGGGTCGCCCGCTTTCGATGAACGTCCTGCTGCTGTTCGTCAGCTTCGCGGTGATCCTCGCCGGGGCCCTGCTCTTCACCAACGCGGTGGAGTGGCTCGGGCACCGGCTGAAGCTGGGAGAAGGCGCCGTGGGCAGCCTGCTGGCGGCGGTCGGCACGGCGATGCCGGAGACGCTGATCGCGATCGTCGCCCTGCTCGGCGCCGCCGAGGGGGGCGACGAAGTGGCGATCGGGGCGATCGTCGGCGCGCCCTTCCTGCTCGCCACGCTGGCGATGGGCCTGGTCGGCCTCTTTGCCTACCTCTACCGGGAGCGGCGCGAGCAGGGCCTGCGGCTCGACGCGCACGGCCCCACCCTGGAGCGGGATCTCGTCTTCTTCCTGATCTTCTTCGCGGTCTCGCTGGCGCTTGCCTGGGGCGCGCCGGACGCCCTTCGTATCCCGGTCGGCATCGTCGTCATCCTCGCCTACGTGGTCTACATCCGCCGCACCCTGCTCGGCAGCGGCGAGGTCCAGGACCACGGCAGCCTCAACCCACTGATCTTCGAGCGCCGCGATGAGCGCCGCATGGATCCTTCGCTGCTGCTCTGCGTTATCCAGCTCCTGGTCGGGCTCGGCGCGATGGTCGGCGGGGCGCACCTCTTCGTCGAGGAGCTGCTCCACATCGCCGACAGCCTCGGCGTCGAGGCTGTCGTCCTCGCCCTGATCCTCGCCCCCCTGGCGACCGAGCTGCCGGAGAAGGTCAACAGCTTCTTCTGGGTCCGCGAAGGCAAGGACTCGCTGGCGCTCGGCAACATCACCGGCGCGATGGTCTTCCAGTCGACGATCCCGGTCGGGATCGGCCTCATCTTCACCGACTGGGCGCTGAGCTTCAACGCCGCGCTCTCCGTCGTCCTCGGGCTGGTCGGGGGCTTCCTCGCCTACGAGGCCCTGCACCGCCGCGATCGCTTCTCACTGCCCGTCGTGCTCGCCTGGTTCGCCCTCTACATCTCTTACATCTTGGTCGTCGCGATCAGCGCCTGAGCGGCGCGGCGCTCAGGCTGCGGCGAGCTCGGCGAGGGCGCCGAGCACTACGGCGTCGTGCGTCTTCGGCGAGACCTTGGGGAAGACCTTGGCGATCTTGCCGTCGACGTCGATCAGGAAGGTGGCCCGCTGCACGCCCATGTACTTCTTGCCGTACATCGACTTCTCGACCCAGGTTCCGTAGGCCTCGGCGACGGCGTGGTCGGCGTCGGCAAGCAGGGTGAAGTCGAGGTCGAATTTGCCGGCGAACCTCTTCACCTTCTCGACCGGGTCGGGAGAGACGCCGATCACCCGTGCCCCGGCCGCCCCGTACTCGCCGCCGCGGTCGCGCACGCCGCAGGCCTGGGTCGTGCAGCCCGGCGTATCGGCACGGGGGTAGAAGTAGAGGACGACCGTCTGGCCTCTGAGATCCGAAAGGCGCACCGGCTTGCCGCTCTGATCGGGCAGCTCGAAATCCGGCGCCTGCTGACCTTGGTCAAGCATTCGACTTGACCATCGTGGCCGAGTCCGGTGGTCCTGGCGCGATCTCAAAAAGTCCTTCCAGCTCGAGTTTGGGGATGTAGCGAACCTCGTCAACGATCTGTCTCAGCTCCCAGGCAACGCTTCCTCCTGCTGGGGCGACCAAGATCATCCGGCATCCCTCCTCTTGAGCGAGCCGAACCGGTTCCGCCAAATCGCGATCGCCAGCCAGGATCGCCGTATCGTAGACCTGGCGTTGTGCCAACCGAACGATGTCGAGCGTGATCCGAGGGTCGAAGAGGAGAAATTCAAAAAGCACTTCGAGTTTCGTCCCGAGCTTGAACAGAAGGGTGTCGACACGCGATGTTCTTCAGGGCGAGTTTCACGGCGTAATGCCACTTCGGGCTTTTCTTGACCTTGAGGTGCCCCAGCCGGAGCTGGATGCCCGGGACATTGGCGATCCGGTCGAAGTACTTGCGCTGCCCTTTGTAGCTGGGATGCCGAGGGTCGAAAGCACCGTCATACCAGTACGCACGAAGGAAAGTGGGATCGCCCGGAAGGTCCCCACAGGCTCCCTTCAGCCAGGCTACCCATTGCTCTGGCTTTGGCGTGATGTCGCGCTTCGAGCGCCCCAGCGCTGAGGCTGACGAAGCGGTCGAGATACCCGACGTCAAGAAACGCGATGAACCGGCCCATGGGCGCCCTCCAAAAGAAATGGCCTCCAAAGGAGGCCATTTAAGCCCCCCAAAGGGGGGCAGAAGTCACCGCCAATAGTAGCGGCGAGGTCGGTTTCTATCAAGTCCAATGGAAAAAATCTTTTGAGGCTAATGCCGGCAGATGGCTTGCAGGAGACGCCAAGATGAAGTCGGGAGCTGCCTGGCCGGCTTCCAGCATCAGGCCGGGAGGTCGTCGGGGGCGGCGCCGTTGTCCTCGCGGCCCACCTCTTGACCGGTCTCGCCCTCGTCGAGCTCGTCGTCGCCCTGTTCGAGAGCGGTCTCGGTGACCGACCCCGCCGAACCGGGGTGGTAGTGGGTCTGGAAGCGCTCCAGCGCCTCGTCGCGGCGGCCCTCGTCGACCGGGACTTCGTCGGAGATCCGCACCCAGTCAGCCCCCTCGTAGGCCTCCATGTTGAAGACCTCCTGATCGAGCGAGGTCGAGTCGTCGACGACGACGAGGACCTCGGTCTGCGGGTTGAAGTAGGTGCCAGGGTGGACCAGCAGGTCCTCGACGTCGTAGAGGTTGTCCGGCCCGCCCGCCATCAGTTCCCCAATCCTATGAAATCGCGCAGCTGGCGCTCGATCTCCTCCTCGACGTCGAGCGGCTCCTCGCCGCGGCGCATCCGTCGTTCGTTGCGAGCGACGACCAGTTCCCTCACCTCGGCCCGCAGCCTCTCGTCGAGGTTGGGAGCGGGGCCCGCGGCCTCGATCAGCCGGGTCACCTCCGCCTCGACGTCGAGCGGCGCCTCGCCGCGCCGCTGGCGACGGTAGGACTTGGCCTCGAGCATCTGTCGCGCCTCGGCCGCCTGCAGCGCCGGATCCACCGGAGGCGCCGGCTGGCCCACCCGCGGCGGGGGCAGTGTCTGTTCGATCGAGAAGTGGCCCTTGCCGATGCCCTGCCAGGCGGGGCCGGAGCGGGCGAAGGCGGTCGCGGCGGCGATCCTGGCCGCCGAGGTGGAGGCGAGCACCCTGTTGATCCTCACCGACGTGAAGAAGGTGCAACGAGGGTTCGGCACCCTCTATCCGGAGGAGATCGATCAGATGACGACCGACGAGGCCGCCGGCCTGCTCGAGAGGGGGGAGTTCGGCGCCGGGTCCATGGGGC